>CP072208.2:331677-663355 GCA_015257795.3 Candidatus Nanogingivalaceae bacterium | reverse complement strand
ATTTCTATTCTATAATATTTTCGAGTTTTCAACAACCCAAAAAACCAAAGAAATAAAAATATGGTATAATTTTTGAAAAGAATTAAAACTTTTCCACAGTTTTACATTACTACTGTAATAATTGTGGAAAAGTCCTTGTCTTTTGTGGAAAACTATGGTATACTATAAAATGAATTTAACGAAAATTCAAGTTTAAATAAAAGATTAAAACGCTTATGAAAAGTATTAAACTTGATTTTTTGAATATTAAATTGTAAAATAGGATAGATATGCCAAAAAGAACACATCAACCACACAAACGACATCGTGCGAGAACTCATGGTTTTCGAAATAAGATGTCTTCAAAGGCTGGAATTAAAGTTTTGAAACGACGCCGACTAAAAGGCCGAAAACGACTCGCAGTCTAATTATAAAATCACTCCAAAGGCGGGTGATTTTATTTTGGTTTGAAAAAAAATCTCGGTTATGCTAAAATATTTTTAATGATTTTAAAAGGAGGAGAATGCGTAGATTTTTAATAATCGTTGGATTTTTACCGATTTTTCTCGCACTTTTCCTTTCGAAAAACACTTTTGCTAGTCAGAAAAATATTTATATTTCACGAGTTTATGCCACGAATGGAAGAGAATTCGTGGAGATTTTTAATAGCGGCGAAGATTATAAATTTCAAGAAATTTCTATCAGAAACACTCAAAAGCAGATTGAAATTGCAAATCTTAAAGACGGTATTTTTAAATCTCAGAGTTATATTACTTTTTCACAAAATGCGACAGGCGCAGATTCAAATTTTAAAGATGAATTTCAGAATGTAGATACAATTAGTCAACAGCCAATTTTGGGGCTATATATTGATGGTGAATTGAAAGATTACGTCTGTTCAGATGAAAAGAGATGTATTGCTGGATATAAAAAGAATTCAACAGACTTAAAACCAGCGGGTGGAGTAGAAAAAATGGCAGTTTCGAAAGAGGAGATTCTCAAAAATGGCGAAACAATGAAGCCTTCAGAAATAAAAAAAGGCTATGATTTTAGTTTGCGTAATTTTAATGATTACTTACCAAAAACTGGCGGTTTGGTATTTAATAATAAAAAAATAGAATTAGATAGTAATTCTGAAAATAGTGCCGAAAAGCCAATCGAAACTCTTAAAAATACAGATGAAAGTGACAAACCTGAAAATACTAATAACGCCTTAGGAGAATCAGAAGAGTTAACTATGAAAAATGAAAAAGATGAGAATTTAGCTAAACCAGAAATTGATAATATTAGTGGAAATAACAACTTAAATCTTATAGATGAAAATAAAATTGATGATAAAAAGCAGAATGTGGGTATTTTAACTGAAAAAAATAAAAAACCTTCTGTAAAAGATGATTTTTTTAAGCCAAAGATTAATTTTGAAGAAAAAAATAATAAAACAATAACTCAATCTAAGAATAAGACTAAAATTTTAGCTCCGAATACTGGATTTAATCAAAAAAATGCTAATTTCACTTTACAGATTTTACTTTTATCCGCGTTTGAAATGTTAATTGTATTTAAGAGAGGGGTTTTGAATGAGGTTTTTTAGATATTTTTTATTTTTAATTTTAGCTTTATTCTTTTTGGGAAATTTTAATCAAGCTTCGGCTATTTCTGATCAGAAAATTTTAATTTCGAAAGTTTCAAATACAATGATTGAGATCACAAATTTGGGTGATAATTTGAGTTTTTCGAAAATTGAGATAATTCAGAAAAATAAAATAATTGGCGAAATTTCAAACGGAGTTTTTCTTAAAAAATCACAAATTTCATTTGGCGAAAATGGTGATGGGGAACTTATTTTAAATCCGGAATTGTTGAAAAGCCAAATAAAATTAAGGATTGACGGGCAGGATGTAGACTTTTTATGTGGTCTAAAAATGACTTGCAAAAATAAAAATGCGCCAGAATTTACAGAAGAAGATGTTTTAGTTCGAGATTTGAACTTGGGCGGTGATTTTGAGATTTCGAAAGAGGGTGTAGTTTTTAAAACTGGCGGCCTGGCGGAAAAAGAGCCTGATTTTTGCGAAAATATACAATTAAACGAGGTTTTAGCAAATTCAAGCGAGCAATTTATTGAATTTAAAAATAATACAAATAAAAAAATAAATCTTAAAAATTGCGCAGTTGAAATTCATCTTGGAAGTTTAAAAAAGCCGTATAAAAAAGTTTTTACGGATGAAGAAATTTTACCAAATAGTTTTTTCTCGCTTGATTTAAATACGGATCTAAATTTCAAGCTTTTAAAGATGGGCTTAAATAAAATTTCGTTATTAGATTCGAACAATCAAGAAATTCAAACTGTTGATTTAAAAAATTCGAAAAAGGATTTGAGCTGGATCTTTGATGGAAAAGAATGGAGTCAAAGTTTTAAAATTACAAAAAAAAGTGAAAATATTTTTCAGCCTTGCGAAAATGGATTCAATTTAAATTCGCAAGGGCAGTGCGAAAAAATAAAAGTTTGCGAAGACGGATATTTTTTAAATGAAGAAACTGGAAGATGTAATAAAATAAAAGAAGAAAAACTCGAAAAAGAAAAAACCGAAAAGATTGAAAATGATGAAAAAACTGAGAAAAAGTGCAGTGATGGGTATTTTTTGAATCCGCAAACGAATCGTTGTAATAAAATGCCAGTCGAAAAAGTAGCGACAACAGAGTGTCGCGATGGTTATGTTCGAAGTCCAGAAACAAATCGTTGCCGCAAAATTGCAACACTGGCAAGTTCTTCGAAAGAGCTGGCGGTTTGTGCGCCGGGCTATACGCGTAATCCTATCACAAATCGATGTCGAAAAAATAGTTCAGATGCGAAAAAAGAAATAACGCCGTGCAAAGATGGCTACGAGCGCAACACTGAAACAAATCGTTGTAGAAAAATAGTTAAAAACAACGGCGCAAATAATGAAGTCGAAAAAGATGAAAAAGAATCGAAACAGGCTGAATTTACGGGTTGGTGGGCTATTGCTGTAATTATTTTGATATTTTTAGCAATTTTATTTTTCGAGTTTAGAAGAGATATTTTTGCAAAATTAATGAAAGGTAAAAAATGAAAAAACGGCGAATTTTAGGTATCGACCCAGGAACAGGAATTTTAGGGTTTGGCGTTGTAGATTGCCAGATTGGAAAACCGTTAAAAATGATTACAGGAGGGGTTATTTCAACTCCTGCACACACGCCAATTGAAATTCGACTAGAGGAGATCTATAACGGCTTAAAAGAGATTATTGAAGAAACTAAGCCAGATGAGGTTTCAATTGAGAAACTATTCTTTTCGAAAAACGTAACGACGGCAATTTCGGTCGCACAGGCTCGAGGTGTGGCGATTTTAGTAGCTCAACAATCGAAAATTCCAATCGCTGAATATACGCCAAATCAAATTAAGCAAACTTTAACTGGGTATGGCGGTGCAAACAAAAAACAAATGCAAGAAATGGTGCGTTCAACTTTGAATCTAGTAGAAGTGCCAAAGCCGGATGACGCAGCCGATGCGCTTGCTGCCGCAATTACGCATTTTTATATGACGCGTATTTAAAAACTAAAATAATTATGGTAAAATTAAACAATGATTGCACATATTTCTGGAAAAATTGCTGAAAAATTTGCAGGGAGCGTGATTGTTGATGTTTCTGGTGTTGGCTATGAAGTTATTGTTCCCGTAGGAGAATTCGAACGGGCGGTTTTAAACGAGCAGATTAAATTTTATACTTATCATAATATTACTGATAGAAGCCAGGAATTATTTGGCTTTTCAAGTTTGGCGGCTAAAAAACTTTTTGAATTGTTGATTACTGTTCAAGGTGTTGGGCCAAGAGCTGGAATTGCCATTATGAGCTTGGGTGAAACCGAAGAAGTTCGAAACGCAATTGCCTGTGAAGATGCGAAATTTATTCAAAAAGCTGCTGGCGTTGGTAAAAAATCGGCCGAGCGCGTAATTTTAGATTTAAAAGATAAAGTTGGAATGGCGATTTCGAAACCCGATGGAGTTGGCGATAATATTAGCTTGGCTTCAGATGAGGCTTTAGAGGCGCTTATTGCGCTTGGATTTAACTTGAACGATGCAACAAAAGCATTAGAGCAAATCCCGCGTGATTTACCAACAGAAGAACGCATTACTTTGGCATTGAAAGCTGGAATTTAATTTAAAAAGAAAAAAGCCGCACATTTCGTGCGACTATTTTAATTTTTACGGAAGGTTACAACTTCTCGTAGGAGATTATGAAGCGCTTTATATAAGAATCCGATTTGTTCTCCAGCTAAGCTGAGAAGATCTGCTTCATTTACCTTCTTGAAACCGTATTTATTACTGCTAGTTTTGCTATAAATGTCACCATTTTTATTTATAGCAAAACAGTCTTTGGTTTCTACAAGAACCGCAACAGGCTCATCCCCAAAACCGTTAGTGACATCCAGATTATCTATGTGATAGAGGTAGCTTCTATGTGTTTTTTTATTAAACACGTGTCTAGAGATAGCCCTGGCATATTTGAAAATATCTTTAGTTAAGTTTTCTTTTGCCATTTCTTCATCACCACGTGCTGCTTTTACAGCATTCTTGAAAATGTCAACGTCACCTTTGATTAAATGTAAGTTGCCCATATTAAGAGCCTCCTAAGTATAAAATTCTTATTCCAAAAAGGAATACTGAATAGAATTATAACAAATTTTTCTATTTTTGTCAAGTCGTGGTATAATATAAGCAATGGCTATTGAAAGAATTATTGATGCAAACTTACACGATGACGAACCGCAAGAGCAGCAGGTGGAGATTTCTTTGCGTCCAACGAATTTTGATGAATATATCGGTCAGGAGCGATTGAAAAAGAATTTAAAGCTTGCGATTGACGCGGCAAAAAAACGTGGTGAAAGTATTGATCACGTCTTACTTTATGGTCCGCCAGGACTAGGAAAAACTACAATGGCAAATGTTATTGCGCGTGAAATGGGCGCGAATATTCGAATTACATCTGGTCCGGCAATCGAAAAAGCGGGAGATTTAGCTTCGATTGTGACGAATTTACAAGATGGCGATATTCTTTTTATTGATGAAATTCATCGCATGCCGCGTGCTGTTGAAGAGATTCTCTATTCTGCAATGGAAGATTTTAAACTTGATATTGTGATTGGTAAAGGGCCGGCCGCACGCTCGGTTCGGCTGGATTTGCCGCATTTTACAGTTATTGGCGCCACAACTCGAACTGGAAGTCTGGCGGCTCCACTCCGAGACCGGTTCGGACATATCTATAGGTTAGAATTTTATAAACCTAAGGAAATTTCAAAAATTATCTTACGCTCAAGTAATTTATTAGGTAGTGATATTGAAAAAGAAGCTTCAGATATTCTCTCAACTCGAGCAAGATTAACACCACGAATTGCGAACCGCATCTTGAAGCGCGTTCGAGACTATGCAGATGTAAAAGGTGATGGAATTATTGACTCGAAAACGGTTAAAGAGGCCTTAGAAATGCTTGAAATTGACGAATTAGGGTTGGATGCAGCAGATAGAAATCTATTAAAATCGGTTATTGAAAATTATGGCACTCGGCCAGTTGGCTTAAATACAATGGCTGCATTGACGGGTGATGAAGCTGCGACAATTGAAGATTTTTATGAACCATATTTAATGCAGATTGGTTTTTTGCAAAGAACACCACGAGGAAGAATAATTACGAAAAAAGCGTTTGAGCATTTAGGAAAGGAATTCAAAGATGAACGATAAGCAAAGCCTAGCCCAGAAATTTGAGGAAAAAATTGCCCAGAATCAGAATGAAAATTTAAGTTTCGAAAATAGTCTGGGCGCGCCAATTCGAGTTCAGCCAGTTATGCAGGTTGAAGTTCCTGCTGGCGATCCACGCGTAATTAAAGCACGTCATGATCAATCGGTAAGAATGTATCCCGATATTACAGTTGATGAAGATGAATATGTTGTGCTTTCGATGCGTCGGCATGCACTAGGCTATTTGCTTAACATTATTTTTAGCTCAATTATTGCTGTTTTCTTGATTAGCGCCTGGATTATTATTTGCTTTTTACCAAATCCGTTTCCAATTCCAGCCAACTTTAAGCCGCAACTTTCATTAATCTTCGGTTCAATAACGGTGCTTTTAATTTTAATAACTTATATAAATTATGTTGTTTATCGAGCGAACAGATTAATCATAACAAATGAACGTGCAATTCAGTGGATTTCGAATACAATTATGAATCAGAGAAAGCAGGTTATTAACCTGGAAGCGATTGAAGATATCTCGTATTCTCGTGAAGGGATTTTACAGCATTTGTTTGATTATGGAACAGTGCGATTAAGCACTATTGGTGATGAGTCAACCTATACTTTTCCGTTTGCACCAAACCCGGACAAGAAAGCTGAATTTTTGAGCGATATCGTGGAGACAGCACGCGAAAATCAAATGCTTTCAGATAAACTTTTTGAAGAAGGTGCAAAAATATCGGTAAAATAATATAAAATAGCCCTAGAATTTAACAGGGCTATTTTATAATTAGTTTTTCGAACGCCTTACGAAATCGCTTTCTTTTTCTAATTTTGTACGAAGAGAGAATTTTTTGCATTTTCCGTTTTCGCAACTTGTTGGCTCATAACGGTAGTCACTCTTTTCTTCGTTAATTAGGATTCCGAAGGGGTCTGTTAATAGGTTTGGGTCAATTCCTTTGACGGCATTTTCATCAAGTTTTTCAGGATAGAAACCGTTTTTCTTGTAATAGACTTCCTCGAGATTATAATAAATTTCATTAATTGCTAGCTTACGAGTTTGATCGCGTTGAACTGATAAAAGTTCGAAACGCTGGATAGTAAGAATTATACCCGCCGCAATTAAAAAAATAATTACAACACAAATCTCGATAAGTGTAAAACCAGATTTTCTCTTCATGCTTTTATTATAGCATATTAAAGATAAATATAAAAATAACCTTGAACGTTTTATTGAAAAGTGTTAAAATAAAGATATTATTTTAAGGAGAATTATTTATGGCTAAGGCGAAGAAAACAGATATGGGAATGGCCGAAAGCGGCAAAAAACAAGCATTAGATTTAGCAATTGCTCAAATTTCGAAACAATTTGGTGACGGTTCAATTATGAAACTTGGTGAAAATCATAAGGTTGATGTTGAGCTTCTTCCTTCGGGATGCTTAAGTTTAGATATTGCGCTTGGTGGTGGTTATCCAAAAGGACGAATCATTGAAATTTATGGACCAGAAAGTTCAGGAAAAACTACTCTAACACTTCATGCGATTGCTGAAATTCAAAAGCAAGGTGGAACTGCAGCTTTCATTGACGCGGAACATGCACTTGACCCAGCTTACGCAAAGAAACTCGGCGTTGATACTGAGAATTTGCTTGTTGCGCAGCCCGACAATGGCGAGCAGGCTCTTGAAATTACTGAAACTCTAGTGCGTTCAAATGCTGTTGATTTGATTGTTGTTGACTCTGTTGCAGCGTTAGTTCCACAAGCTGAAATCGATGGCGACATGGGTGATGCGCATATGGGTCTTCAGGCTCGATTAATGTCGCAAGCGCTTCGAAAACTTACCGGAATTATTAATAAATCAAAAGCGACTGTGATTTTCATTAACCAAATTCGAATGAAAATTGGTGTGATGTTTGGCAATCCTGAAACTACAACTGGTGGTAATGCGCTTAAATTTTATGCGTCAGTGCGTGCCGATATCCGTCGAACTGCACAAATTAAAAGTGGCGACGATGTAATTGGTAACCGTACAAAGGTTAAAATCGTTAAAAATAAGATTGCAGCGCCGTTTAGAATTGCTGAATTTGACATTATGTATAATGAAGGTATTTCGAAAACGGGTGATATTCTAGATCTAGCAGTTGAACATGAAATTCTTGGAAAATCAGGTGCGTTTTACAAATATAACGACCAAAATATTGGTCAAGGTCGTGAAAACGCTAAACGATACTTGCTTGAAAATCCAGAAGTTATGGCTGAAATTGAGAAAAAAGTTCGTGCAAAAATTCGTGGAGAGGAAATTGCTGAAGAATCTTCTGATAATGAGGAAAAAGAAGAAAAATAATATAATTAGCCTGAAAATTCGGGCTAATTATACTTTTAATTATGGCTTTAGATATTTTCGATCAAAATGATTTTAAAGAAAAAGTTGCAAAAAAAAGTTTTCGAAAAGAAGATATTTTTAAAGATGGCCATTTCACGATTACAGATATAAAACAAGCAGTTAAAAATCCAAATCGTGCTAATATTTTTGTAAATGGAAAATATCGTTTTTCTTTGGATATTTTTCAATTAACTCAACTAAATGTTAAAATTGGTGCAAAATTTTCAGAAGATGAAATTTTAAATCTCGAACAACAGAGTGAATTTGGAAAATTATATGCTCTTGGGCTTAATTATTGTTTGATGCGGCCACATTCTGAAAAGGAAATTAGTGATTATCTGTGGAAAAAAACGCTAAATCGAAAGCTTCGAAATAAAAAAACGGGTGAATTTTATGAGAAAAAAGGAGTTTCAAAAGTTTCAGCAGAACAAGCTTTGCAAAGATTGATTGAGAAAGGCTATGTTGATGATTTTAAATTTGCAAAATTTTGGATTGAAAATCGAAATCAAAGAAAAGGAAGTTCAATTAAAAAATTAAAATCTGAATTATTTTCGAAAGGTGTTTCAGACGAAATTATCGAACAAATTTTAGCAAGTTCAAAGCGTAATGATTCGGAAGAAATTCAAAAAATAATTGCAAAAAAAGCCAAAAAATACGCTGACGAAAAAAAACTTGTCGCATATTTAGCACGACAAGGGTTTTCGTATGACGAAATTAAGAGGGCACTTTCTAAAGATGAATTTTAATCTCGAAATGGATTAACGTAATTTGGAACAAAATTCTCAGTTTTTTCGGCGCTTTTTTGCGGAACAGATTCTTCTTCGCTCTGAATTACGATTTTATTATCGTTAATTTCAATAATTTGCGAGCGGTGGATTGTAAGTGTTGGATCGCTAAAAGATTTTATGAATGGACGTTTAACGATTAATTGTTGAACAGAAAAATTCGAAAGGCTAATTGTGTAATCAATAATCTTACCAATTTTATGTTTCTTCTCATCTTCAACTCTTAAATCTAATAGATTAAAATTTAGATCAAGAATTCCTTTAATTTTAAATACATCATTTGGCAGAATAAAATCTTCGCCAGAATCAACAATAAAACCAACTCTTGAGAGCTCACGGATATCAGCAATGCGAACCAACATTTCTTGATTTAAAAAAGTATTCGCTTTTAGCTCGTAGGCTAAAATTTGAAGATTCGAAGGGTCGATGATTGCTCTACCTGTTCTTGCAAGCTGGGAACCGGTTTGTAGGCTCATCACTGGAGTATTAGATAAATTCGAAGCTAGGATTAACATAATTTATAATTTTATCAGATTTATTGTCTAAAATCCAGTTCTACGCATCAATTCAGATAGAACGGTTTCTTTTTGAAGAACTTTTAGAAGGCCATCAGTTCGTAAATTGACAAAATTATTTATAGAAAGAATCTCTTCAATTTCAACAGAACTTGGATTTACGGGGATTAACTCTTTAATTTCTTTTGAAATTTTACCTTCGAGTAAACTTAGAACTTCGAAAATTCCAGTTGTTCCAGAAAAAGCAATCTCGGGCGAGATGTTTTTCTTAATTGATGGGAGATTAAGAATTGAATTTGACGAAGTTGCGAGACTATTATTTGGGTATTTCTCATTCTTGAAATCTTTTTCGAGTTGGTGAATTCGAAGTGGAGAAATATTAAATTCTTGCAAGATTAATGATGACTCTTCTTTTGAGATTTTTACATTAGTGGTAGATTTTTTAGAAATGGTTCGCATTAGTGTTTGTGAAATAATCCCAAGAACATTCGCAATAATTAGGAACGGTTCAATTCCGAGGTGATTTAAAAACGGAATAACCTCGCTAGTTTTACGAACAGGAACGCTAGCGATGATGAATTTTCCGCGCATTGCAGAATCGAAAATAAGTTCGGCTGTTTTTCTATCGTTTAGGTTATCGATATATATAATATCTGGATTCTGGCTTAGGGCGGATTTGGTCATTTCGAAATAACCTAAGCCAATTTTAGGGTTAATTTCGGTTTGGTTGATTCCGGTAATTGTTTTTTCGATTGTTTTTTCGATTGTTACAATATTCTTTTCAGAGGAATTTAATTCGTTTAAAATTGAGAAGTTTGTTGTATTGCTTCCATCGCCAACAGTAAAAACAATACCTCGTGGTTGGCGAAGAATTTGCTCTACGGCACGAAGATTTTCACCCCAAAGCCCAATTTCGTTAAGTTTTCGAACGTATTTTCGCGCACGCATTAAACGGAGAGTGATTTTTTCACCCAAAAAAACTGGTGTTGTCGAAATTCGAATTCGAGCTTCTCCGTAATGAATTGTCGATGATTGTGGAAAAGTTTTCTCGCTAAAATTAAGACCAGCTAAGGACTTGAAATATTTAGTTATTTTTGGAAAATCTTTTTTTGGGATTTCGCTCATATTTTTTAGGACACCACCAATTCGAAAACGCACCAAAACTGAATTTTCGCGAGGCTCAATATGAACATCGGTTGCGTGCAAATTTAAGGCATTTTCAATAATGCTTTCAGCTGTAAATTTTATCGTTTTTTCGAATTTTACTTCTTTAATTTTCGAACTGTTCCCACCATTTTTCATTGTATAAATTTTAACATAATCGATTTAAAAACGCAAGTATGGTAGAATAAGTGTATGAAAAAAATTCTTGTGGCGGTTTCTGGCGGGGTTGATTCGATTGTTTTGGCGGATTTTTTGATTGATTTTTTTAAACAAAAGAATGGCTTGAAGTGGGTTGAGGATAATTTAATAATTGCACATTTTGAGCATGGAATTCGTGGCGAAGAAAGCATGCGAGATTTTGATTTTGTGCGAAAGTTTGCGAACAAAAATAACTTGAGATTTGAGTTTGAAAGAGGTTTTCTTGGAGAAAATGCTAGTGAAGAAAAAGCAAGAAAAGCAAGATACGATTTTTTGAGGGCGCTGGCTAAAAGAGAGAATGCTGAAATTTTTACAGCACATCACAAGAATGATTTGGCCGAAACTTTTGTTCTGAACTTAAATCGTGGCGGAGGTTGGCGAGCGATTGCCTGTTTTGATTCACCAAATATTAAGCGGCCGTTTTTAAAGTTTTCGAAAGCGGAAATTCTTAACAAAGCGCAAGAAAAAGGTTTGAAATGGTGTGAAGATTCGACAAATTTAAGTGAAAAATATGCACGCAATCGAATTCGTAAAAAAATAAATTTTAGTGAAGAAAACTTGAATAAAATCTTTGATATTTGGCAAAAACAGATTAAAATTAAGCGTGAAATTGAAGAAATTACTAACGATATTTTATCGAAAATTGGTGATGGAAGAAAATTTGAGCGAAATTTTTTTCGAAATAATTCCGATGAAGTTTGTGTAGAAATTTTGCGTGAGATTATGCGAATTCAATCTGGCAAAATTCCGCTCTCGAAACAAATCGCGAATTTTTTGCAAGCGATTCGAACTTTTAAAAATGGCTCAAAAACTCAAATTTTGAGCGGGCGAGAAGTTAAGTTTTATAGAGATGAGTTTGAATTCTTTTAAAGTGAAATAGAAAAATCATTTCATTTGAAAATGCTTTAAAAATTTGCTAAAATAGAAGGAGTTGAATATGAGAAAGGACAGAATGAAAGATAATAAGAAGAATAATTTTGCGAAACGGGCGGGAAATACTTTTTTTTGGGCGATTGTTATCGCAATTATTTTAGGCGTATTTTGGTCTAGCCAGAATTTTTTCTCAGCTAGATTGAAAGATGTTCCGATTTCAGATGTGATTGCTCGTGCTAATAAGGGCGAAATTTCGAAAATTGAAATTCAAGGAAATGATGTAAAAGTTACTAAAAAAGGTGAGAAAAAACCAACTGAAAAATCTGTAAAAGAAGCTGGTACAATTTATGAACAAGGTCTTGAAAAAGGAAAGACTACTGTTAATGTTTTCCCAGCAGATAACACTTCAGAGATTTTATGGAATTTGGCAATTATGATCGTTCCAATTATTGCGATTGTAGCTTTATTGATGTTAATGATGCGTTCAGCAAACGGCCAGAATTCGCAAGCTATGAACTTTGGAAAATCTCGAGCAAAAATTTATGGCGATGATAAGAAAAAGATTAAATTTGAAGATATTGCCGGAAATGAGAATGCAAAACAAGATCTATACGAAGTTGTTGATTTCTTAAAAGATCCTAAAAAATATCAAAAAATGGGTGCGAAAATCCCGAGTGGTGTTTTGATGGTTGGAAATCCAGGAACTGGTAAAACAATGCTTGCTCGTGCAGTTGCTGGTGAAGCTAAAGTTCCTTTCTTCTCGATTTCTGGTTCAGAATTTATGGAAATGTTTGTTGGTGTCGGTGCTTCACGTGTTCGAGATCTATTTTCGAAAGCTAAAAAGAATGCGCCTGCGATTATCTTTATTGACGAGATTGACGCTGTCGGTCGAAAACGTGGTTCAGGAATGGGTGGCGGTCACGATGAGCGCGAACAGACTTTGAACCAAATTTTGGTTGAAATGGACGGTTTCGAAAAAGATACTGGTGTTATTGTTCTTGCAGCAACAAACCGTGCCGATGTTCTTGATCCAGCTCTTTTGCGACCTGGTCGATTTGACCGTCGTGTTGAAATTGCTCTTCCTGAAAGAAAAGATCGTTTGGCAATTTTGAAAGTTCAT
Organism: Candidatus Nanogingivalaceae bacterium; assembly: GCA_015257795.3. Classification (NCBI taxonomy): domain Bacteria; phylum Candidatus Saccharimonadota; class Candidatus Nanosyncoccalia; order Candidatus Nanogingivales; family Candidatus Nanogingivalaceae; species Candidatus Nanogingivalaceae bacterium. The sequence continues at coordinate 650,593 of CP072208.2, read as the reverse complement.
TTCAAGAATAAAAAAGTTGATGATTCAGTAGATTTAAATGCGCTTGCTAAAAAGACAGCTGGTTCTGCTGGTGCCGATCTTGCGAATATTGCGAACGAAGCAGCTATTTTGGCAGCTCGAAATAACCGAGATGTTATTACTAACGATGATCTTACGGAAGCTTTCGAAAAAGTAGCCATCGGCCCAGAACGAAAATCAAAAGTAATGAGCGATCTAGAGCGCGAAACTACTGCTTGGCACGAAGCTGGCCACGCTGTTGTTGGACATGTTTTACCAGATTCAGATCCAGTTCATAAGGTTACGATTATTCCGCGTGGTGGAACCGGTGGTGTAACATGGTTCTTGCCGCCAGAAGATCGAAGTTATACAAATATTTTCGAATATAAAGATATCTTGGCGCGCGCAATGGGTGGACGTCAGGCTGAAATGTTGATTTATGGCGAGGCTGGAATTTCAACAGGCGCTTCAAGCGATCTTCGAAATGCAACAGATATCGCACGTAATATGGTTATTGAATTTGGAATGGGTGAAGATTTGCTTGACCAAGTATTTCATGAGGAAAATTCGGGAATGTTTTTTGATAAGATGACTCGTGAACGACCATATTCTGAAAAAACAGCAGAAAAAATTGATGCTGAAATCGCTAAGTTAATTAAAGAAGCTGTTGAACGTGCTGCAGCTGTTCTCAAAGCGAATAAAAAACCGCTTAAAGCTTTAACGGATGCGCTTCTTGAAAAAGAAACTCTAGACGAAAAAGAGGTTGCAGAAATTTTGAAAGATGCTAAATTGCCTAAGGAAGCAAAACTTCACGATTAATTATGAAATCTAAAGTTCGATCTATTGTTTCGAAAGCAAATTCGCGGTTAACGGTTAAATTTGCAGCGATCATTCTTGCGAGCTCGACTCTTTTGTCGAGCTTGTTGGGCTTTTTGCGTGACAGGTTGCTAAACTCGTATTATCTAGATTCTTACCCTGATGGAATTGATGCTTATACTGTCGCATTCACGATTCCTGATTTTATGTTTTTTATTTTGGTTTCGGGTGCATTAAGTGTTACGTTTATTCCTGTATTTAATCAGCGAATGGCGAATCGAAATAAAAAATCTGCATGGGAATTAAGCACGAGTGTTCTTAATTTATTAGCCCTGTTAACACTTATAACCTCAGTTTTGATTATTATTTTTGCTGAACCTCTAGTTAAATATATTGTTGGGCCAGGATTAAGTGAGTCTTCACGATCTTTGGCAATTTCAATGATGCGCGTGATTGCAATCAATCCCTTTCTTTTTGCTATTGCGACGGTACTTACAAGTATTCAACAAGCTATAGGAAGGTTTACTTTTTCGGCTCTTGCACCAGCAATTTATAATATTGGTATTATTATTGGAACAGTATTTTTTACGAATGGTATAAATATTTTTGGCGTTCAGGTTTTCGAAGGTGGAATCATGGGCGTTGCGATTGGTGTGGCTTTCGGGTCTGTTCTCCAGCTTTTGATTGCGGCAATTGGACTAATTGGTGTTGACTTTAAATATCAATTTAGAATTTTTTGGCGAAATAGAGGCTTTCAACAGGTTATGAAACTACTGCCAACACGCTCAATGGATCAAGGTTTGGATTATGTTAATTCAATTGTCGAAACTAATATGGCCAGCCGAATGGGTTCGGGAACGGTGCGTGCATATTCGCAGAGCTTAACCCTTCAAATGATGCCAGTAAACTTAATTGGTGTTGCGATTTCTACGGCATTTTTTCCAAATTTAACTGAAAGATTAGCGATTGGGCGAAAAGACCTCTTTCGAAAAGATTTACAAGCCGCTCTTCGAATGATTATTTTCTTGGCTTTGCCAGTTTCGGTTTTATTCTTTTTCTTGCGTGGCTACATTGTAAGCTTTATTAAAAACGGTGGTGATGATTTAATTGCTGGACTTTTGGGAGTTCTTGTTCTTTCAATTTTTGCGCGTTCGATTTATCATATTGCAGCAAGGAGTTTTTATGCAATGGAAGATACGAAAACGCCATTCTATATCTCACTAGTTGCGATTGGTCTAAATATTGCTTTGGCGATAGTCTTCAGTTTAATTTTTAAGTTTGGTGCTTACGGGTTAGCTTGGGCTCAAGCGATTGGTGCAGTTCTTGAAATTGCAATTTTGCTATTTTTGATGCGCAAAAGAATTGATGGACTTTTTGACGCACAATTTGTTTTAGGGGTTGGGCGAATGTTCGTTGCAAGTGCTTTTTCTGGTTTTGTGTGTTATCTTTTGGTGGCAAAGATGCCTCTTTTGGGCTCAGATTTACGATTCTTCTCGATATTTCCAAAATTCGTATTTATCGGAGCCGTGAGTTCTGCTGTTTATGTTTTGGCTGCAAAATTATTAAAACTTAAAGAAGCCGATCCGATAATTGCGCAAGTTAAGAAAATATTCTTTGTACAGATTAAGATTAAATAAAAATTTGCTCAACTATTATAAATATGTTAAAATATTGAAAGTTTATGGATTTAAAAAATATTAGAAATTTTTGTATTATCGCGCACATTGATCACGGTAAATCAACTTTAGCTGATCGAATGATGGAGATTACAGGTACAGTTCAAAAACGTGACATGAAATCGCAGCTTTTGGATTCGATGGATTTGGAGCGGGAAAAAGGAATCACTATTAAGCTTGCTCCAGTAACAATGAATTGGAAAGGTGTTGAGCTAAACTTAATTGATACCCCAGGACACGTGGATTTTTCTTATGAAGTTTCGCGCTCACTTCAAGCTTGTGAGGGTGCGATTTTGGTTGTAGATGCTTCACAGGGAATTCAAGCTCAAACACTCGCAAATGTTTATCTTGCGATAGCGGCTGATTTGAAAATCATTCCTGTGCTAAATAAAATTGACCTACCGGCTGCAGATATTCCACGAGTTTCGAAAGAAGTTATTAATCTTTTAGGGTGTGATGAAAGCGAGATTTTACATATTTCAGCCAAAACAGGAATGGGTGTTGAAGAAGTTTTGAATGCGGTGATTGAAAGAATACCATCACCAAAGGAGATTTAATGAAACCACTAAAAGCTTTGATTTTTGACAGTTATTATGATGATTATCGCGGTGTAATTTTGTATGTTCGGATTTTTTCGGGTGAATTGAAAAAGGGTGATGAAATTAAAATGATGGCAACCGATTCGAAAGGCTTAGCACTCGAAATTGGTAAGCTTCAGCCAAAAATGACGCCATACGATAAAATGGGGGCTGGAGAAATTGGCTACATCGTGACAAACTTGAAAACCACGCGCGAGGCGAAGGTTGGTGATACTGTAACACTTTCGAAAAACCCCGCTAATGAACCTTTACCGGGATACCAGAATGTTCAGCCGTTTGTTTATGCGGGATTTTTCCCAGTTTCGAACGAAGATTATCAAGATTTGAAAGATGCAGTCGAAAAGCTAAGCTTGAGCGATTCTGCATTGCAGTTTGAGCCAGAAAATTCGCCAGTTTTGGGCTTTGGTATACGAATTGGTTTTCTTGGACTTCTTCATATGGATATTGTTCGTGAGCGTTTGGAACGAGAATATAATCTAGATCTAGTGATTACTAACCCTTCAACTGACTATCATGTAATTTTAACAACAGGTGAAGAATTAGATATTAAGAGTGCAGCTGATTTACCAGACCAAACAAGAATTTCTGAAATTCGTGAGCCGTGGATTAAGGGCGAAATTGTGGTGCCAAAAGATTATGTTGGTGCGGTAATTCAATTAATTGTTTCGAAACGTGGCTTACAGAAAAACTTGAGTTATATTGATGAACGTGTTTTGATTTCTTTTGAAGCACCGCTTGCGAATCTTTTGACCGATTTTTACGATCAGCTTAAGAGTGTTACGTCGGGTTACGGTTCATTTAATTATGAGCTTTGGGATTATTTAGCAGAAGATTTAGTGCGAGTAGATTTTTATGTTGCGGGCGAAATGGTTGATGCGCTTTCAGTGATGTGTCACCGTTCGGAGAGTGTGCGAATGGGTCGCGAGATTACTGCAAAATTGAAAGAAGTGATTCCGCGGCAAAACTTCCAGGTGGCAATTCAAGCGGCAATCGGTGGAAAATTCATTGCGCGCGAAAACATTTCAGCTTATCGAAAAGATGTGACGGGCTATCTTTATGGTGGTGATGTTTCTCGAAAGAAGAAATTGCTGGCTAAACAAAAACGTGGTAAAAAGCGAATGAAGAAATTTGGAAATGTTGAAATTCCGAGTGAAGCTTTTACTGTGATGCTTAAACGAGATTAAAAACGATTCATTGCAATTGTATGTAATAGAAAGAAGGAAATTCCATGTTTGGATTGTTGATTAGTATTGTTTGTTTACTTGTGGTTGCTTTTATTGCTTGGTGGTTCTTTGCAGAGCATGAAAAGGTAAGCGGCCACGCTCGTCAGAAATCAGGTTATCAAGAAATTGAAGTCGAAGTCATGGGGGGCTATTCGCCTGAAACCATTGTCCTGAAAAAGAATGTTCCAGCCCGGATCATCTTTAATCGCAAGGATCCATCTTCATGTCTGGATCAAGTGATCTTTCCAGATTTTGGTGTTCATGAAGATTTGCCTTTAGGTGAAAAACATGTCATTGAAATTACGCCAGAAAAAGCGGGCGAATATGGGTATTCATGTGGAATGAACATGATGCATGGTCACATGATTGTGAAATAAAGGAGTAGGTATGGTAGAAAAACAAAAAGCAGTTGTGGAAAACGGAGTGCAAAAGATCCGTATTACAGCAGAAAAAGGCTATAGTCCAAAGGAATTTCAACTTCAAAAAGGGATCCCTGCTGAAATCACCTTCCATCGGGTCAATCCTTCCGGCTGTTACAAGGAAATTTTGTTTGAAGATCAGGGGATTTTAGAGCCTTTGGAAGTCGGTGTGGATAAGGTGATATCCTTTACCCCGACAGAAACAGGGGACTTCGAGTTTTCATGTGGAATGAAGATGCAAAAGGGTTCCTACACGGTTGTGGAAAAACGCCGTCGTGTCTTAAATTTACGGGGTCGCTTTTGGATTACTAGTATCTTTACCCTTCCTTTATTGATCTTGATGATTGGGATGTGGGCAGGATTTGTCTCCCATCCAGTCAGTCGCTGGGGGGCTTTTCTAGCGACAACGCCGATCATGTTGGTAGCAGGAGTACCTTTTATCAAGAGTGCCTGGGCCTCATTTAAGAAGCACCATTCCAATATGGATACCTTGGTAGCTCTTGGAACCCTGGTAGCCTATGTCTATAGTGTATTTGCCCTTTTTACTGGTCAGCCAGTATACTTTGAGGCTGCGGGTTTTATCATCTTCTTTATCCTCTTAGGGCAAATCTTTGAAGAACGGATGCGTAACAATGCCTCCGAGGCTGTGGAAAAATTGTTGGATTTGCAGGCAAAAACGGCTCAAGTTCTCCGTGATGGGAACTATGTCGAGGTGGCGGCAGAAGATATCCAAATTGGTGACTTGATTCGGGTCCGTCCTGGGGAAAAGATTGCGGTTGATGGGACGATTGTAGAAGGAAGTACGACCATTGATGAGTCGATGGTGACAGGTGAAAGCTTGCCTGTGGAAAAATCAGTTGGTGATGCAGTGATCGGCTCCACTATCAACAGCAATGGGACCATTCTCTTTAAGGCTGAAAAAGTCGGTAGTGAGACCCTCTTATCTCAAATTGTGGACTTTGTCAAAATGGCCCAATCCAGTCGTGCTCCTATTCAAGATTTGACGGATAAGATTTCAGGTATCTTTGTTCCAGTGGTGACGATTTTGGCCATTGCGACTTTCTGGGTTTGGTCCGTGCTTCTGGGCGCGTCGCTTCAAGAGGCCATGCTCTATGCAGTCTCTGTCCTCATTATTGCCTGTCCTTGTGCCCTTGGTTTAGCAACCCCAACAGCCCTGATGGTCGGAACCGGCCGTAGTGCCAAGATGGGGGTTCTGATTAAAAATGGAACAGTTCTTCAAGAAGTGCAAAAGATTCAAACCGTGGTGTTTGATAAGACAGGGACCATTACCATTGGCCAACCACTTGTAACCGATGTTGTAGGAGATGAAGCGCGTGTCTTGACACCGGCTGCTAGTCTTGAAACTTTTTCAGAACATCCACTAGCCCAAGCGGTGTTATCCCAAGCAGAAGAAAAAGGTTTGGTGTTATCCCCTGTGGAAAACTTCCAAGCGATTGAAGGAAAAGGGGTCCAAGGTCAGATCGACCAGCAGTTGGTGACCTTGGGAAATGGCAAACTTCATGACGGGACAGCGATGGATCCGGAGCTTGAAAAACGGATGGTAGACTTGCAAGAGCAGGCCAAAACAGTGATCAGTTTGTCTGTGGATGGGCAAGTGATTGGCTTGATTGCCATTCAAGATGCTCCGAAGGCCAGCTCAAAAGAAGCGATCAAAAAGCTCAAAGAACGGGGCTTGAAAACGGTCATGTTAACGGGGGATAATGAACGGGTGGCCCAAGCTATTGCTAAGCAAGTGGGAATTGACACCGTCATTGCTGATGTCCTTCCTCAAGAAAAAGCTAGCGCCATCCAAAAACTGCAAGAAGATAGCAAGGTCGCCTTTGTTGGAGATGGGATCAATGATGCTCCAGCTCTCTCGATCGCGGATGTGGGGATCGCTATGGGATCTGGAACGGATATTGCGATCGAGTCCGGTGGCATCGTGCTCACGCAAAATGATTTGCTTGGCGTTGTGCGCGCCTTTGACATGAGTCAAAAGACCTTCCGCAGGATCTTACTCAATCTCTTCTGGGCCTCTATCTACAATCTCCTTGGGATTCCAATTGCTGCTGGAGTCTTTGTAGGACTGGGATTGACCCTCAATCCAGAACTAGCAGGTCTTGCTATGGCCCTTAGTTCTTTGTCTGTTTTGACTAGCTCGCTGCTTCTCAATGTTGCGAAAATTGATTAGACTCAATAAAAAAAGTGGTACAGAATTCATTTAAGGTTCTGTACCATTTTTTTATTTTTTGCTATTGACAAAGTATATCGGGGGGGGGGGGGTAAAATTATTACATAATAAATTAAAATTTTATAAAAGGAGTTCTAATGAAAGAAGAAAAGCTGGCTACAGAATCTAAGGATGAAAAACGGTTAGCAAAAACTAAATCAGGGAAACCGTTCTATAAAAAAGCTTGGTTTTGGGTTATTGTGGTTGTATTTGTTGTGCTTATTGGTAGTCAATCTAAACGGGCTGAAAAAGTTGGCGAAAATAAAAACTCTGGATCAAATGGATCATCTCAAGTTCAGAATAATGAACCCAAGAAAGAAGAAAAAACTGAATTTAAGGTTGGCGATATAATTGCTTTTGATGGAAAAGAATTAACTGTTGAAAAGGTTGAGCGAAATTGGGATTCTGGAAATACCTATATGAAGCCAAAAGATGGCAAAGAATATGTAAAGGTTACAGTAAAGATTGAAAATAAATCTGAAACTGAAATGAGCTATAACGTTTTTGAATTTAAAGCTGAAGATTCTAACGGTGCTGCTGAGAGCGCGGATGGACAAACATACAGTTTGCCAGATAGCCTTGGTTCTGGGGATCTAGTAAAAGGTGGTAAAAAGACTGGTTCTATGATTTTTGAGGTTCCTGCAGGTTCTCAAATAAAGCTTCACTACCAACCATCATTCTGGTCAAATAAAAAAGTTATTGTAAACTTATAATAAGCTTTAAAAACGGGTTCAGCATGAGCTCGTTTTAATTTGCTAATTTTATCAAAAAATGCTAAAATATAAAAAGTTATGTTATCTTATAAAAATAGGTTTCACGGTCATGGCAGTTTGCGGTATGTTTATGCGAATGGAAATTCGGTTCGAACACAAAAAATTGTTGTAAAATTTACAAAAAACCAACGGCGAAAAGACTCACGTTTTGCTGTGGTAGTTTCGAAAAAGGTATTAAAAAGTGCGGTTGGCCGAAATCGAATTCGTCGGCGAGTTTATGAAATTATTCGAAATGAACTACCGAAAATTGATGGGACTTTTGATGTTGTGGTTTTGATTTTTCATAAAAGCGTTAAAGATATTCCCCATGAAGAATTGAAAGAGACTTTAGTCAACACCTTTAAAGAAGCTGATTTTTATTGTAATAAATAGATAAAGGTAGTATAATAATAGATATGAATCTGTTTGAACTATTTATTACTCAGCCAATTTTGAACCTATTATTGGTGATTTATAACTTTATCGGTGATTTTGGTTTCACAATTATTGTCTTTACTTTAATTGTGCGTTTTTTGATGTGGCCGCTTACAAAAAGCCAACTTCATCAAACAAAAACTATGCGAAATCTTCAACCTGAATTGCAGAAGATTCGAAAGAACGCAAAAGGCAATAAACAGCTTGAAACACTTCAGATGATGGAACTTTACCGCAAGCATAATTTCAAACCATTCCGCTCAATGTTAACATTATTTATTCAGTTGCCAATTCTCTTAACCTTCTTTAGTGTGATGCGGATTGTAGTAAATAATCCAGGTCAAATTTCGAAATGGGCTTATCAGCCGGTTGCACAAATGAGTCGAGTTAGCGAAGTTATTTCTCATAAAAAGCTTGATCCAAAATTCCTTGGGGTTATTGACCTAACGGATACAGCTGTACCGTTAAACGACTTTTCTAGCGGATTTATGATGATTATTGCACTCGGTCTTGCATTTTCGCAATGGTATATGGTTAAGCAAACTCAACCTCAAAAGGGCAAGCGAACGGTTCGAGAAATCTTTAAGGATGCCGCTGACGGCAAAGAACCAAATCAAGCAGAACTTAATGCTGCGGTTAATTCAAATATGAACTTAATTCTCCCGGCAATTATGTTCTTCGTTATGATTAGCCTTTATGGTGCGCTAACGTTCTATTACTTAATTTCAAACATCGTCCAAATTATTCAGCAAAAATATATCTTCTCAATTGATTCTAAAGAGATGGAAGAGATCGCTGCAGAATCAAACAAGAAAAAACTTCGGAATGCAAAAGAAGCTGTTATTGTGAAAAATACAACGGTACAAGTTCCAAAGAAGAATTCGAAAGAAAAAACTGGAGGAACGAATATTCGAAGGATTAAAGCGAAAGAAGGAAAACGGAGGTAATATGAATCGGGAAGAGTCAATTGTTTTTGCGCAAAAGTTTTTAGAAGATATTTTAAGCTTTTTTGGAGTTAATCTGGCGGTTTATTCCACTTCTGAAGATCAAGTTATCCAACTTTCAGTTCCTTCTAGTGAATTAAACTCGCTCTTCATTGGCCGTGATTCAGGGAATTTGCGAGCATTGCAATTTTTGGTTTCGCGTGCGCTTGAATCGAAAAATGCCGAAATCACTCGTGTAAGTATCGATGTTGCGGATTACAAAAAACAGCGTGCTCAAAAGATTTCGCAAAAAGCCGAAAAATGGATAGAACAAGTTCGTAAAACAGGCGAACCTTATCGCTTAAATTTAAATCCAACAGATCGGTTTACGGTTCATAAATTGGCTCAAGATTATTCCGATATTGAAACTCATTCTGAAGGCGAAGGCCGAGAGCGTCAATTGGTTATTTCGAAAAAATAGGCTTTTCTTTGTGAAAAGCTTATTTTTTGTTAGAAATTAAGTTGATAATCATAAGCAAAAAGACTATAATATACCTATGGAAGGTGTAGCAAAAAGAAGTAATTTTATTTGGCTAGCAGGAATTTTTATTTTTATTGCAGCTATTTTTTTAATGTTAATAGATATTTTATATCGTGAAGGGACTATCGGTGATCGAAAGAGCGTTTTGGTTATTGGGACGCATGCCGGTTTTAAACCTTTTGAATATATTCAAGACGGAAAAGTCGTTGGATTTGATATTGATCTTTCACGGGAGGTTGCAAAAAGTTTAGGAAAAGAACTAAAAGTTGAAGATATGGGCTTTGATGGACTTCTTCCTGCTCTAGAAACTGGACAAGTAGATATGGTTATTGCGGGAATGACAAAAACTCCCGAACGTGAGAAAAATGTTTCTTTTTCGAAATCATACTATTCTGCGGCACAAAAAATTGTTGTTCGTAAAGGTTCAACAATTCGAAACAAATATGAGCTTTCGGGAAATAAAATTGGTGTTCAATTAGGGACAACTAGTGATACGATCGTTTCGAAAATTAAAGGCGTTAGCGTAACTCAACTACAATCAGTCCCAAGCGTTCTGCAAGATTTGAGCTCTGGAAAAATTGATGCAGCGGTCTTAGATGAGGCTCCCGCTAATCAATATGTTCATGGATATTCAAATTTACAAATTTTACCAGATTCCTTGAGTAATGAAGAATATGCAGTTGCTATAAAAAAAGATAATAATGAATTGAAAGATCAGGTGGATAAAGTTATTACTGAGATGAAAAAAGATGGTCGATATCAGAAATTGGTTAAAAAGTATTTTAATGAAGTGAGTGAAAAATGAATTTTTGGGAAGTAATTTTTGGCGGAAATCGGTGGATTTTTCTTTGGCAAGGTTTAGAAGTTACGCTCGTATTAACGGTACTTTCAGTAATTTTAGGTTCGATTATTGGTGTTTTAATTGCCTTAATGCGAACATCGAATTTTCAGCCATTTCGAAATTCAAAAAATAAGAAATTAGCAAAGTTCAATCCGTTAGCTTTTTTGGGAAAAATTTATGTAGATATTATTCGCGGAACACCTTTACTTGTACAGCTTTTAATTATGTATTATGTTGTGTTCGGTTCGTATCAATTCATGCCAAAAATTTTCACGGCAGCAATCGCCTTTGGAATAAATGCGGGAGCTTATATTGCTGAGATTATTCGTGGGGGAATTGAAAGTATTGATAAGGGACAAACGGAAGCTGCTCGTTCGCTAGGTTTTAGTAATTGGCAAGCTATGCGACTAGTAATTTTGCCGCAAGCGTTTCGAAATTCGTTACCGCCACTTATTAGTGAATTTATCGCATTGCTTAAGGAAACCTCAATTGTCGGTTGGATTGGTTTAAGCGATATTATGCGTGGTGCGGATAATATTCGTTTCCAAACTTCAACTGCGTTTCAATCACTTTTTGCAGCTGCTTTGATTTATCTTGCTTTAACAGCGATTTTTACACGAATTATGTCAAAGGTTGAGAGGAAATTAGATAATGAAAATAATTAGCATTAAGAACTTAAAAAAGAATTACGGTTCTAATCATGTTTTAAAAGATATCGATATTGATATTGAGGAAGGCGAAGTTGTCGTTATCGTTGGTTCGAGCGGCTCGGGAAAATCGACATTTTTGAGATGCTTGAATTTACTTGAAGAACCGACATCGGGAGAAATTATTGTTGATGGCGTAAAAATTACCGATAAGAAAACTGATTTAAATAAGTTGCGAAGAGAAGTTGGAATGGTTTTTCAACAGTTTAATCTTTTTCCGAACTATAGTGTGATCGAAAATATCAAGCTGGCACCTAAAAAACTTCGAAAAGTTTCAGATAGGGCAATCACCAAAAAAGCTAGAGAACTATTAAATGACGTCGGTTTGTTAAATAAAGCTAAAGCGATGCCAAATAGTTTATCAGGTGGTCAAAAACAGCGTGTAGCAATTGCGCGAGCTCTAGCAATGGAGCCGAAAATTATGCTCTTTGATGAGCCAACTTCTGCCCTCGACCCTGAAATGATTGGTGAAGTTCTTGATGTTATTCGAGAGGTTGCTGAAAAAGGGATGACTATGGTTATTGTTACGCACGAGATGAAATTTGCCCGAGAAGTTGGTACAAGGATGATTTTTCTAGATAAAGGTGTAATTATTGAAGATGGGAAGCCATCTGAAGTTATGGATAATCCAAAAACAGAACGAGCAAGACAATTTTTCAGTAATTAGAAATATAATAAAAACGGCTGTAACTGGCCGCTTTTATTTTTTGAAGACTACTTTTTTATAGAGTATAAAGTTCCAAATTAAACTGAAAATAGTAGCAATAAGTTTTGATAGTAATAATGATATTCGCTTATTTTTAAGTAAGTTTTCGAAAATTGGCATTGTGGTTGAGATGACAATATTTTGAATAACCCAAAGTCCAAAAAGAGTTACGAGAATAAATAAAACCATTTCGTGAATAAGTTCTTTTTTATTATTCGAAACAGATTTGAAGGTTATTTTCTTATTCATTAGAAAGCTAATAATAAATGTGATCCCAGTTGAAAAAATGTTCGCAATGAAAATTTTTATACCAAAAGATGTTAAAACAAAAAGAATTATAAAGTCGAGTGCTGTATTAATTCCACCAATTATCGAGAACCAGAAAGCTTGGTTATTTTTGAGCTTTTTTAGTAGATTTTTCACGCTTAAACTCCTTGATTTCTTGCGCTAGATAAACTGGTCGATTTTTTGATTCAATAAAAATTTTGCCAATATATTCACCAAGAATACCAATCGAAAGAAGCTGAATGCCACCTAGAAATAGAATTACAGACATAATTGAAGCATAACCGTTTCCAACCGGTACACCAAAAAGAGGCCGAATTACCAAGAAAGCAATCCAAATAAATGCACCTATTGAAATTAGAATTCCAGTGAATGTTGCAATTCGAAGAGGAGCAACGGTAAAACTAGTGATTCCCTCAACGGCTAAATTAATGAGTTTGGCATAATTCCATTTAGTTTCGCCGGCAACACGAGCGTCTCGTTTATAGGTGATTTCTTTTTTCTTAAAACCGATCCAAGAAAACATACCTTTTGTATATCGGTTTGTTTCGCGCAAGGTTTTTAAAGCCTCGACAGCTCGCCGATCGAGTAGTCGGAAATCTCCGGTATCTCGTTGAATTTCGATTTGTGAAATAGTGTCAAGAATATTATAAAACCATTTCGAAGTTTGTTTTTTAAGCCAAGTTTCACCTTCACGAGATTCACGCTTAGCGTAAATGTCATCATAGCCATCTTCCCAAAGATTGATCATTGCAGGAATTAATTCAGGCGGATCTTGGAGGTCAGCATCAATAATCACTAGAGCATCACCCTTAGCGTAATCAAATCCAGCGAGCATCGCATTTTCTTTGCCGAAATTACGGCTTAAATTGATGTATGAAATTCGCGGGTCTTTTTCGCTTTGGTCGTGAATAATTTTCATCGTTCGATCTTTTGATCCATCGTTAATAAAAAGGAATTCGAAATCGTATTTTATTACATTGTTGGCTAAAAGATCTAGCCTTTCGAAAAGTTTTGGTAGAGCTTTTTCCTCATTATAGGCGGGTATCATAATCGTGATGAGTTTTTTCATAGTAGTTATATTATAACATAAAAAGTTTAAAAAAACTTTAAAAACGTTGATTTTTTATTGAGCTTATGATAAAATTGTTTCAGGAGAAAAAATGAAAATAAATAGACAAAATACTAAAAAAACTAAAATTATTGCTTTCGTAATTGTTGCGATTATTTTGCTGCTTGGAGCTGGCGGAGCTTTTTGGTGGATGAATTCACGAAAGAGCGATAAAAGTGAAAATAAAAAAGAAGAAAAAACTTCGAAGGTTGAAGATAAAAAAACAGATTCAAAAAAATCTGAAAATGAAAATAAAAAACAAGACGAATCTGAAAAAAAGATTATTGATTCAAAAACCAAGAATACGACAACAGATCGTGCAGAAGGAACTACTGATACATCAGGATATACCAGTTTCCCGACTTATACAACAGTTCAAGTTGAAGATGGTGCAGTTCGTGTTGCTGGACAAATTTCAGGATTGCTTTATGATGACGGAAACGGGAAATGTTCGTATACTCTAACCCATACAGACGGAACTACTATTGAACTTTCAACTGAAATTTTAGAAAGTCCAAACAATAAGTATTGTAAGGCTGTTTCGAAAAAAATCAGTGATAATGATCTTAAATCTGGTAAGTGGACTGCGGTAACAACATATAAAAATATAAAACAAAAACAAGAAGGAAAATCTGATGCTCAAAGTTTTACGATCGAGAAATAGAGAATTTAGAAAAGCAGTTTTTATTGGGGTTCCAGTTGTGGCACTAATTGTTTTTAGTGCTTTAGCTATAATTCGAAATATCTCAAGCGCAGTACGCGCAACTGATTTTAATCCAGGAAGAATTATTGATGATAGTGTTTTTTATGATAAAGACTCTATGAATGTTCAACAAATTCAGGCATTTTTAAATAGTCAAGTTGGACAATGTGATACTTGGGGTAGTGGGCCGTCTGGTAGGGGTGATGGACGAACCGCGGCGCAATTTGCGGCGGCTCAACGTTCGAGTTATTGGCATCAACCGCCGTATGTTTGTATAAACAACTATCACGAAAATCCAAATACAGGTGAAACTTCTTTCGAAAAAGGTGGTGGAGCGTTTAGTGGCGGGATATCAGCTGCGCAAATTATTTATAATGCTGCTCAAGAATATGGAATTAGCCCGAAGGTTCTTTTAGTCCTATTAAAAAAGGAATCACAGAATGTCTTAAATGATAATTGGCCGGTAAAGGGTCAATATAAATATGCAATGGGTTATGGTTGTCCTGATTCTGGGCCAAACTATACTGCTGCTTGTGTAAATTCGAAAGCTGGTTTTTATAAACAGATGACTCTTGCTGCTTGGCAATTAAAATATTATAAAGATCACTATAAAGATGGCGGATACTCTTTGAGAATTGGTTGGAATAATATACAATATTCGCCAAATCCAGCATGTGGAACAAAACGAGTTAATATTGAAAATGTTGCAACACTAAGCTTGTATATCTACACTCCATATGTTCCAAATGATGCAGCACTTGCAAACTTCCCAGGAACTGCAAATTGTGGCGCTTACGGAAATCGTAATTTCTTCATGTTCTACAATCAGTTATTTGGTTCAACTACTGATGACAAGGTTGAAATTGTTAAATCTAATGTGGCTTTGCCTAAAGATTCTTATGCAGTTTCGGCTAACTCTTCATTAAATTTAGATATTGAAAATGGCGCAATCAACTCAAATGGTGCTCGTATTCAAATCTATGCTGCAAATAGTTCTAAAGCGCAACAATTTTCATTCGAACAGACTGACGACGGATACTACGTTATTAGGAACTTAGGATCAGGAAAAGTTCTTGATGTGGCTGGAGGAAGAACTATTAATGGAGCTTCGGTTCAACTTTATGATTATAATGGAACTTGTGCACAAAAATGGGCTTTAAGTAGAAAACCTAACGGAAAGATTGAAATTCTTTCTAAGTGTAATGGAAATAAAGCGTTGGATATAGTCGGTGGAAATGTAAATTCTTCTGGTACTAAACTTCAACTTTATAGCAGGAATGATACGCCATCTCAAGAGTTCAATATTAAATCTTTATCTCAAGGCCTAAATGGAACGTTTAAGATTTCGAATTTTGTATCTAACAAGGTTATAGGTATTAAGAATGAAGAAGCTTCCGCTCATATCGTAGATTTTGTCTCAAATAGCCCAATTCAACAATTTGAGATAAAAAAGTATGACGGAGTGTTCTATAAAATTAAAAGTATATCTAGTGGAAGTTTTTTGGAAATAACTGAGAATGTAAATGCTAAGCAACTACGCTTCAATCATGATAGACAAAATTCTTGCGAGCAACTTTGGTCAATTCATGCCGATGAAAGAGGCGCTTATAAGGTTCAAAATGCTTGTTCTGGAGGTTTTGTTATAGATGTTGTTAATGGCGCTATTAATACTAGCGGCTCATATCTTCAAGGTTATAGCTCTAATAACACCGATGCACAAAGATGGAAGATTGAGGATGTTAACACTATTAAGGCTTTAGATGAACAAATATCTAATAGCGATGAGGTAGAAGGTAAGCATGTAGTTTCAACCATGACTACATTAGCGATGGATGTAGCTAGTGGTAGAATGACTAATGGTGCGAATTTACAAATATACAACCAAAATAAAACACTTGCTCAGAATTTTACTATCGAAAAAACTTCAGACAATCTTTATGTCATCCGTAGTGATAACGGTAAAGTAATTGATGTGTCTGGTGGTAGAATATCAAACGGTACTAAACTTCAACTCTATGATTATAACGGAACTTGTGCTCAAAAATGGAAAATCTTAAAGAGCGATAACGGGTTGTATGAAATTTTATCCGCCTGTGATTCCAACAAGACTATAGATGTGTCTGGGGGGATGATAGGCGTGTCCGGTACTAAGTTACAATTGTATTCAAGAAACCAGACTCTTTCTCAACAGTGGAAATTAAAACAATAGTTTTTAAAAAGGTCATTCTCTCTCGAGAGTGATCTTTTTTTTAATAGATTAATATGGTATAATTGTAAGCATAATGACTAAAATGGGATTTTTTGATAAGAGAAACCGAGTCTTACTTGCGGAGCTCGTTAAAACAGATTTTAAATTAAGGTACCAAGGGTCGGTTTTAGGGATTCTATGGTCGGTATTAAAACCGCTTATGATTTTTGTGGTGATGTACTTTGTTTTTGTTAAATTTTTGCGAATTACTGACCCTTCAATTCCTAACTATGCAATTACATTACTTTTGGGTCTTTCGCTTTGGGCGTTCTTTACTGAAGCTGTAACATTAGGAATGACGTCTATTGTTTCTCGCGGTGATTTGATGCGGAAAATTAATTTTCCAAAATACATCGTGATTCTTTCTTCGATGGTGAGTGCTTTAATCTCGCTTTCGATAAATCTTCTAGTAGTGCTAGCGTTTGCAATATTTGCAGGGGTGAAGTATCACCTAACAGTTTTATGGCTACCTTTTAACATCATTCTGTTATTTGCAGTTGCTTTTGGTCTTGCGTTGATCTTGTCGACTCTATATGTTAAATTCCGCGATGTTTCGCATATCTGGGAAGTTTTTATGCAGATTCTGGTATATTCAATGCCGATTATGTACCCAATTTCAATGGTATCAAAAGTCTCAATTTTTGGCGTATCAGTTGCGAAATTAATGATGCTTAATCCAATAGCGCTAGCAATCCAGGATATTCGCCATAATTTAATTGCACTAGAAACGCCAACTTTTTGGACACTATTCCAAAATTATTGGATAGCAATAATTCCAATTTCGCTAGCAATATTTTTGGTTGTTTTCGGACTTTGGTATTTTAATAAAAATTCAAAGAAATTTGCGGAGATTATGTAATGGGAAAATACGCTTTAGAAGTGAAACATGTTTCGAAAAGTTTTCGTTTGCCAACTGAACAGGCTAACGGTATTAAACAGGCTTTCGTAAACTGGACAAAAGGAATTAAAGGTTACAAAGAACAACATGTTTTAAAAGATATTTCATTTAAAGTTGAAAAAGGTGATTTTTTTGGCATAGTTGGAAGAAACGGCTCAGGAAAATCGACTCTTTTAAAAATTATTTCACAAATTTATACTCCTGAAAAAGGAACTGTAAAAGTTAACGGGACATTAATTCCATTTATTGAGCTTGGCGTTGGATTCAACCCAGAGCTAACTGGTCGTGAAAATATTTATCTTAACGGTGCGCTTTTAGGTTTTTCGAAAGATGAAGTTTCGGCAATGTATGACGAAATTGTTGAGTTTGCGGAACTTGAAGAATTTATGGACCAAAAACTAAAGAATTACTCTAGCGGAATGCAAGTTCGTTTGGCTTTTTCGATTGCGATTAAAGCTCAGGGTGATATCCTGGTTTTGGATGAAGTTTTGGCGGTTGGTGATGAAGCTTTCCAGCGAAAATGTGATGATTTCTTCTCGAAAATTAAAAAAGATAAGACTAAAACTGTCATCCTTGTGACGCACTCTATGTCTTCTGTGCGTAGATATTGTAATAAGGCTATTATGATTAACCAAGGTGAAGTTGCTTCTCTTGGAAGTATCGATGAAGTTGTTGAAGCTTACACCCAATTAAATCTTGAAAAACTTGGAAAGAAAGAGCCTGAAACTCAAGAAGTTCTTGGTTTGAATGATGAACTGACTAAATTAAAGATTAATGCAATCAGTAAAAAAGTTGTATCAAATAAAGAGAATTTTGAATTTGAGGTAGAGTATAATTATATAGGTAAGAAAAAAATCTTCCTTGCAGTGGCTATGTTCGATCAAACTCGTGGTGGAATTGTCTACGATTCGAGCCAAGTTTATGTTGATCGTGGTGACCAAAAGGTAAGGTTTTCAATTCCGATGGAATTATTTAACAGTAGTGAGTTTAAGCTTACTGCTTCAATTCGAGATGCCAATAAAAAGTTGAGTGGTAATGAAAACTTAATTGGCTTTACGAATGATGAAAATTCCTTAATTTTTAAGCTTTCAAACAAAAAAGAAATTTCAGATTATGCATTGCTCAATAGTGAAGTTTTTAAGGTTGAAAGGATCAAATAAGATCAATCTTGAGAACGGGAGTTATCTTTTAGGATATTAGTTTAAACAATTGAAACATCTATTGAGGAGAAAAGTAGTAAATGAAAAATCCGTTAGTTTCTGTAGTTTGTACGAGTTTCAATAAAGAAAAGTGGATTGCGCAAGCAATTGAGAGCTTTTTAATGCAGGAAACTAGTTTTGAGTTTGAGATTTTAATTATTGACGACGCTTCCACCGATGCATCGTCTAAAATTATTCGAAAATTTGCAAATGAAAATCCTAAGAAGATTCGTTTCTTCGAAAATGAAAAAAATCTAGGGATTGCGAAAACTTGGAAGAAAATATGTAATAAGGCTCGAGGCAAATATATAGCTCGGTGCGACGGTGATGATTATTGGATTAAAAAAGATAAGCTACAAAAACAAGTCGATCTTCTCGAGAGTAATAAAGATTCGAAATGGTGTAATACTGAATTTCAAACTGAGAATGAGGAAGGGGAAATTCTTTTTAAAAAGTCTTTCGCTGAAAAATTTGTAAAAATGCCCGAAGATTTTACTGAGATGTTAATTTCTAAAGGTTTTACAAATGCTTCAACATGGTTAGTTAATACTGAACTAATGAAGGAAATAAACAATACACTTGATACTAAAACTCCTGATGATACATTTGATATCCAACTGGAATTATTTGTTAAGACCAAACTTTCAACAATAGAAGAGCCAATGGTTGCATATAGGTTTACTACAGGATCAGACTCCCATCCAGAAGATCTTTCGAGAATTCAAGAAAGAAACCAGCGACTACTTCAAACGCAGATAAAATTTTTACAAAAATATCAAGAAAAAGTTAATTTTTTACAGGCGATTAAGGAGCTCTTAGAAAAACAAACCACACTTGAAAACTATCTTGCGGAAAAAGAGATTTCAATTTTAGAGCGGAACAAGCTATTAAGTGATAGACAGAAGTTTATAGATGAGCAAGGGCTAATCATTAAGCATCATGAAAATAATGTAAAAAATTTAGAGAATAATATTGAAGAACTAGAAAACCGAAAGTGGTTTGGTCTACATAAGATTATTCATAAAGATAGTAGTAAGGAGAAATAATGAAAAAAATTTTAATCATTTCGAATGGTCCAGTTCCAGCACCAGAAATTAAAAATGTTGAAGGTGGTGGATTGAGAGCTTGGGGGCTAGCGAATGGACTTCAAAATAATTCAAAAGATAAGTATGAAGTTGAAGTTTCATATAACCAAGTTTTTAAACAAGATAATTTTACGGATGAATTAAATGGTATTAAAATTTCTACTTGGGAAATATCGACATTGGCAGAGAAAATTCAAGAATTTGATTCAGTTCTTGTTAGTTATAATGCTGGAGATATAACGCAAACAGTTGTTGATAATATACGTCAAGATCAGCAGTTAATATTGGATGGGTATGTTCCTATTCACATTGAGATGTCTGCACGAAATTCAGATAACCTTGATCGTGAATATGATGCGTTTAATTTCGAAAATAAGATATGGACAAAAGCCTTGAGAAGAGGTGATATTTTGCTATGTGCAAACGAAGCTCAAAAGAAATTTTACACAGGCGTGATGGCGCAAGTTGGCCGAATAAATCCAATAACTTATGGTGATGAAGATCTAATTCAGATTGTTCCTTATGGTATTTATCGAGAAAAAGCGGTAGCTAAGAATGATCCAGTATCGAAACTTGTTAAGAATAAAAAGGCTTTCAAACTGTTGTGGTTTGGTGGAATTTACCCTTGGTTTGATCTCACTAATCTACTCGAGGCTGTTAAAAATGCCAATAAAACAACACCAATTGAATTAATCATGGTTGGAGTTAAAAATCCATTCAATCAACACCCAGATTTCATAAAAAGATACGAAGAGGTCATGGACTATATTAAAAATAATAATATGGATGAAATCGTTCATATTACTGATTGGGTTAAATTTGAAGATAGGGCTGAATGGTATCTTGGAAGTGATGCTGTAGTGCTGATTAACAATATTGGAATGGAGAATACGCTCGCTTGGAGAACGCGGTTGGTTGATTATGTTTGGGCCGACCTACCAATTGTTACGAACGGCGGTGACCCAATGAGTGATATTTTGGAAGCAAATAAAGCGGTTTATATTTTGCCAGATCTTGATGCAAAAACTATCGAAAAAGAGATTATTAAAATTTCGAAAGATAAAGAAACTCTCAAACAAGTTTCAACAAATCTTTCAAAAGTTAGAAGACTATTTTATTGGGATAAAGTTACTGAAAATCTAAGTAAACTAATTTCTAAAGGTTATAAACCTGCCGACGCGGGGCTTTTGAAGGAAGTTGAAATTCTGAATTCGCCAGTGCTTCAAAATGCAAGTGGAAGCAGAATTGTTCGAGCTAAAAATAAAGCACGACGAATCACAGGTAAAGCCCTACGATATTACAAAAACAACGGATTCGCGGCAACATATAAAATAGCAACAGACAAAGTTGTTCGAAAAATCAAGAGAAAAACAGTTTCTAATATCGATAAAAAACCAAAGATAATTATTGTATCTCACCAACTTGATAATACGGGCGCTCCATTTGTCGCAATGGATTTGGCTTTCGATATCCAAAAACAGGTTAAAAATCTTGGGCGAAAATTAAAATTTATTGCCTTTACGCCAATTAATATTGAAAATGTTCGAGAATTAAAGAAAGCTGGTATCGAAGTTGAAATTTACACAGATAGAAACCTTTGGTTGAACTACAATAAGGGTGATATAGTTATTCTAAATAGTTTTGGACTTTCTAGGGCTGTTACACATTCAACAATTCAGGCTGCTAAAAACAATACCCTTGATGCTTTTTATTGGTATGGCCATGAAGCTACTCCTGAAAGATTTGTAGATTTGGATACAAGGGATGAATTTGTTAAACTTCTTGAAAGTAATAAAGCTAAACTTTATGCCGTATCGAAAGGCAGTGCGGAAGCTTATAAAGAATTCTTCGGAACAGATAAAAATACGGAAGTTATGAACTTTAGATTTGATTTTCCGAGTGATCGATTTGCAGTTAAAGATCCTGAAGACTTCGAAAAACTTGACTTTATCGTTACTGGAGCGGTTTCTGATGGCCGAAAAGGACAGTTGCCAATTCTTTATGCATTCTTGAATTTCTATAACAATTTCTATAAGAAAAACCCTAAAACATATCGTGATTTTAGTTTGAAATTTATTGGTGTCGATGAAGCTGGATATATTAAAAAACAAATGGAGGTTTCTGCCAAGGGATTAGATGGAAAATGTGAAATTGTAGGACAAATTCCGAGAGCAAAAGTTCTAGATTTTGTGGAAGAAGCTAATATGACAATTTGCTACTCTTATCATGAGTCAATGGGAATTTTTGTTTATGAAGGTATGGCATTTGGTCATCCGATTATTCGAAATGATTGTTATGGTCAAGAGGAACAACTAATCGATGGTGGTAATGGTTGGGCTGTTCGAAACGATGATTATCAAACACTTTGTGATGCAATAGAAGAAAGTCTAAATCTAGAAAAAACTTCAAACGATAAGCTCGCTAAAATGTCAAAAGTGTCAGAAGAAATTGCTGAAAAGGCTACGCATTCTGAATATTTTGTAATTGACGAGATTAAGAAGGTTTTGAATGAAAATTAATGCTAGAAAAATCTCAAAAAAATCTACAAAAAATATTTTGAGTGGCTCGAGAAAAGTGTGGAAAAACTTAAAATCGTTTTTCTCAAATCCATTTTTCTTAACTTTAATCATTGTTGATCTAATACTGGTCTCATTTATGTATGTGGGACCAGGTAATTTAATAAAAACCCACGATGGTAATTATCATCTATATAGATTTGCGACTTCAATTTCTGCCTTTGATGATGGGCAAAAGTTCCTCCAGCTTGACGCTGATCAGCTTCAAGGCTTTGGTCAGGCGCCAAATTTGTTTTACGGCCCAATGTTGAGTTGGTTAGTTTTGGTTGTCTTTAAAATTACATCAAATTTGCAAATATCTTTAATGTTTTTAATGCTGGTTGCAACAATCGCAACAACTTTTGGCGCGTATTATGCCTCGAAAAAGATTTTTAAAAGCGAAAAAGCTGGATTTTTTACAGCCCTATTTTTTACACTTGAGCCGTTTCATGTGGGTGAATTACTAACTCGCGGCTCGTTTAGCGAATATTTAGCGTTTGCATTCATTCCGTTTATAATTCTAGCAATTTATCAGATTATTTTTGAGAGTAAAACTGATTTTAAGCGTATTTTTATGCTTGCGTTTTCTGCTTTCGGGATTATTATGAATCATAATTTGACCGCCGTTTTAATCGCAGCGATGGCAGCACTTTTTGTGGTTTTCAATATTCGAAAGGTATTTTCGAAGCCAAAAATTCTATTTTCGCTAATTTTGGCTGGAATTTTGGCCGTTGGATTTTCTGCGATTTTTATTTTGCCGTTTCTTGAGGTTCGAGAAGTAGGAATTTACAATATTTTCAATCCTGATTTTCAAAAATGGTTTTATGTGAATGGATCGCAAGTCACTCCTGCTGACGCTTGGTTGCCAACTAATATGTTCCGTCCACCGGCTGGACATGCTTCAGTTGTGTTTGGTTTAAGTCCAGTATTATTGGTTCTAACTATTGGTTTTTTGGTTTTTCGAAAAGATATAAAAAATGAAAATTATCGCCGTTTCTCAATGATGTCAATTATAATTTCGGCAATTTTTGTGCTTTTTTCAACAAGAATCTTTGCATTTGTCCCGGCGGTTCAAAATTTTCATAGTATGTTGCAATTTAGTCAGCGGATGTTAATTATTCAATCTGTTCTTTTGCCTTTTGTGGCAGGGTATTTTATTGGTGAAAAGCTCAAAAATAAGCGTGAGATAATGATTGCCGCCGCAATTGCATCGATTTCATATATCCACATCACAACAAGTGCAATTGAACCAGGGAAGGTTTCTTTACCGATGAATGTTGGGGTTGATTATAATTTAGTCGACGGTATTAGTATCGCAATGGGAGAATATCAACCGATATTTCCAAAAGTTGAGAATGTAAAGGATATTTCTGCAACCGCTGCTGGATATGTTAAGAAAACTATTTCTGAAAAGGGACAAAAAGCTGATGTAATCTCCGGTTCGGCAAAAATCTCTGGATTTGAGAAAAAAGGTTCGAGAATGCGTTTAGCGGTTTCGGAAAATAAGAATGGTGCCGAAATTGAGCTTCCAATGTTTTATTATCCAGGTTTTAAGGCTGTACTTAATGGTAAACTTGTAAAAACTAGTTATTCGAATAAAAATCGAATGGTTTCGGTTAAACTTAATCCGGGACAAAATGGCGCCTTGGAAGTTTATTATGGTATAAGTCCAGCGACGAAAATTGGTTCGATTGTGAGCGGATTAAGCTTTTTAGCTTGTGGGTTATTTATGGTTATTAAGAGGTATAAAAATGCGAAATAATAAGACTGCAATTGTAATTTTGAATTTTAATGGTTGGCGAGATACGCAAAAATGTCTTGCAGCTCTTTCGAAACAAACTGTTCAAGATTTCGAGATTTATTTAATCGATAATGGTTCAAAAGACGAATCTGTTAAAGAGCTTTCGAAGATTGAAATGCCAAATCTTCATTTTCATAAAGAGAAGAAGAATACTGGTTTTACTGGTGGCGTAAATATTGGAATTAAATGGGCAATTAAGAATAATTTCGAAAATGTGGTTTTACTCAATAATGACGCAAACGCTGAGCCTGAATGGCTTGAAAATCTATTAAAACCGCTTGAAAAATCTCCTGAAATTGGTGCGGTAACTAGTTTAATGCTAGACAAAACTGGTAAATTTATTGATGATGCGGGCGACGTTTATTCAACTTGGGGAATCCCGATGCTTCGCAATGAAGGTGAACCAAAGAAAAACGCACCTAAAAGTGGATTAGTTTTTGGTGGAACTGGTGGAGCAACACTTTACCGAACGAAAGTTTTTAAAACGATTGGTTTTTTTGACGAAGACTTCTTTGCTTATAATGAGGATGTCGATATTGATTGGCGAATGCAGCTTGCCGGTTTTAAAGTTTGGTATGAGCGAACCGCAGTTGTTTGGCATAAACATTCAGCGACAAGTTCGAAAATTCCGGGTTTCACAATTAATCAAGTTTTTAAAAATTTGCCGCAAGTTTTCTGGAAGAACGTGCCATTTCCAATGATCTTGCCAATGTTTTTTAAGTTCTATGCAGTTTATTGGGCTTTCGTGATTTATCGCATACCGAAAGGCGGGGTCAAATTTGCACTAAAAGGAATTTGGCAGGGAACTCTTTTGATTCCTAAATCGCTTAAAAAGCGGCGAGAAATTCAAGGTAGAAAAGTGGTTTCAAATGAGTATTTAAAATCGATTCTTTATCACGGACTACCATTAAAACAAGTTAATCGAATAAAGAAATTTTTAAAGCTTAAGCGCTAAAATATTTTAAAATAAATTTGACTAAAATAAAACAATATTGTATAATTGGAGTTACGAGTAAGTCTCGTAGCTCTTTAAAATTCGAAAGAGTTAAAAATCTAGAAAGAAGGAGGTTCCTCATATGAAAGGAATCATACTCGCAGGCGGTTCAGGAACACGCCTTTACCCAATCACTCTGGCAAACTGTAAACAGCTTTTGCCAATTTATGACAAGCCAATGATTTACTACCCACTTTCAATCTTAATGTTGGCGGGGATTCGTGATATTTTAATAATCACAACACCAGAAGATAATTATCGTTTTCAAGAATTGCTTGGCAACGGTTCAAGCTTCGGTGTAAAAATTACCTATGCTATTCAAGAAAAGCCGAATGGCTTGGCAGAAGCATTTATCATTGGTGAAGACTTTATTGATGGTGACGACGTTGCTCTAGTTCTTGGGGATAACGTTTTTCACGGTCAAGGTTTTACAGATAAGCTCAAGAGCGCTCGTAATAAAATTGAGCGTAAAAAAGCTAATGCTGTAATCTTTGGTTATCAGGTTAAAGATCCGAAGCGCTTTGGCGTTATTGGTTTCGATGAAGAGATGAATGTCAAATCTCTTGAGGAAAAACCAGAATCTCCAGAGTCAAATTACGCTGCAACAGGTTTGTATTTCTATAATAATTCTGTTGTAGAAATTGCCAAGCAGGTTCAACCTAGCCCACGCGGAGAGCTTGAAATTACAGATGTAAATAAAGTTTTTTTGAAAGGTGGACATCTTTCTGTCGAACTCCTTGGTCGTGGATTTGCATGGCTTGATACGGGAACACATGAGAGTCTTTTGCAAGCTTCACAGTATATCGAAACTGTTCAACGCTTGCAAAATGTTCAGGTTGCTAATCTGGAAGAAATCGCATTCCGAAAAGGTTGGATTTCGAAGGAAGAAGTTGAAAAACTCGCACAGCCACTTTGTAAAAATGATTATGGGAATTATCTTCTTCGAATCATTAACTCTTAGGATTGTATTAATCGCCCACTTAATATGGGCGATTTTCTTTTATAAAATGGACAAAATCGTTTAAAAATAGTATTATATAACTATATGAAACGAGACAAACTTACGATTGTTCGCATAATTATGTTAGCCTCTGATACCCTAGCGGTTGTAAGCTCATTTATGCTAGCATATTTTGCACGAACCCATCTTGATACACGAGCATATTATTTTGCGCCAAATATTTGGAATTTTGTTTTTCTAGCGGTTTCGCTTTTGCCACTTTGGTTAGCGATTAACTATTTTTTTGGACTTTATGAACGCTCGGTATTTTTTTATCGACCAAAGGAGTATGGAAGAGCGCTAATCGTTTCAGTTATCAGTATTATGGCGATGATTTCTTATGAATTCTTTACTGGTGATGAGGTTTTTCCAGTTCGGATAATCGCGATTTTCTTTGTGCCGATTAACTTTTTAATGATGATTCTTGGTCGCGAAATTGTGCGTTTTATTCGGCGAGCTTTGATTAGGAGCGGTTTCGGTAGGCAAAAAGTTTTAATCATCGGTTCAAATTCACGTTCAACAGATTTAGCGCAATTCTTTCATGATAATATTGATTTTGGATATGATACGATTGGAATGGTTTCGAAAAGTGCGTTTTTACCTTTGAATACTGGCGTTCGGCACTTCTCGAGTTTTAAAGAGGCGGTTTTAAAAACCGATCCAGATATCCTAATTCAAACAGATGCTCTCAGGAGTGAGGATATTTATAATTATGCAATTGAAAATCACCTAGAGTATATGTTTGTGCCACAACAAGATCGGTTGTTGTCGCAAATTAATACAATTGAGGTTGTTGGTGGATTGCCGGTAATCGATGTTAAAGTTACGAAGCTTTTTGGTATGGGTCGAATCTGGAAACGCTTGATGGATTTAACTTTAGGCTGGATTGGTTTAATCTTGGCCAGTCCAATTATGCTGACGGTAGCTATTATTATGAAGATTACTGCACCAAAGGATTCAATCTTTTTTAAACAAGTTCGTTTAACGCGCTTTAATCGGGAGTTTTATATATATAAATTCCGCTCACAAAAGGCTGAATTTGATGGCCTAACTCCTGAACAAGCTTTCGAAAAAATGGGTAGACCTGAACTTTCGAAAAAATATCGCGAAAACGGTGACCAGTTAGATGATGATCCGCGGGTTACAAAAATTGGTAAATTTATTCGGGCAACTTCGATAGATGAACTCCCTCAACTTTTCAATGTTATTCGAGGAGATATTTCTTTGGTTGGACCGCGCGCGTTAATTCCTCAAGAAATTAATAAATCAAATCGTAAAAATGTTATTCTGGCTGTTAAAGCTGGAGTAACAGGTTTAGCGCAGGTTTCTGGTCGGCGTGATATTTCTTTTGAAGAACGTCGTCGCTTGGATGTATACTATGTGCAGAACTGGTCAATTATTTTCGATATTCAAATTTTATTTAAAACTGTTGCGAGTGTGATTTTTCGAAAAGGGGCAAAATAATGAATAAAAATCCAAAATGGCTTAAGGGTAAAAAAGTTGCAATTGTGACTGATTGGTTGACGACTTACGGGGGAGCTGAAAAAGTCGTATTAACTGTTTCGGAAATTTTTCCAGAAGCACCAATTTTTACTTCTCAATATTCCGAAAAAGAAGTAGATTGGTTTTCGGATAAGCAGGTTAAAACGGGCTGGTTAAATATTTTTCCTGCAAAAATGCGCAAAATTTTACCAGTTGGACGAGTTTTATATTTTCGAAATTTAGGTAAAAAGCTAAAAGATTTTGATGTTGTTATTTCAATTTGTTGTGCTGAAAGTAAGGGGCTGAACCTTTCAAAAAAACAGCTACATATTAGCTATTTACAAGGTCCACCAATTCAATATTATTGGGGAATGTATGATGATTATGTTAACAATCCCGGGTTTGGTAAATTAAGTTTTTTGGTGCGTTTTTTCTTTAAAATTTTAGTTAATCCGCTTCGAAAAAACGACTTTAAGCTTGCTCAAAAGCCAGATTTTCTAATTGCGAATTCAAGTTATTCGAAAGATGAAATTTCAAAATATTACAAACGTGATGCGAGTGTTATTTTTCCGCCAGTAGAAGTTGATAAGTTTAAACTTGAAAGAAATAAAAAAGATTATTATATTACAACTTCGCGCCAAGTGAATTGGAAGAAGTTAGATTTAGCGGTCGAAGCTTTTTCGAAGAACGGCAAAAAGTTAGTTTTAGTTGGGGGCGGTGCTGAACATCAAAAACTGGTTGAATTAGCTGGGGGCGCTAAAAACATCGAGTTTATTCCGCGAATTAGTGACCCTCTTGAACTTTCGAAAATCGTGGCTGAGGCAAAAGGTTTTGTTTTTCCAAGCTTAGAACCTTTCGGTATCGCACCGATCGAAGCATTGGCTACAGGAACGCCAGTTTTGGCTTTTAATCAAGGCGGCGCTCAAGATTATATTAAAGATGGTGAGAACGGTGTATTTTTTAACGAACAATCTTCAACATCAATTTTAGAAGCAGTTGAAAAATTCGAAAAAATAAGTTTTGATGCTGAAAAAGTTTCAGAAAGCGCAAAGAAATTTTCGAAAGAGGAATTTAAGAAGAATTTTGAAGAAGAGATAAAGAGGAATTTTAATGGAAAATTTTAAAAAGTTAAATTTTGCTGAAAAGGTTTTGTTTTTTGCGCCATTCGCAATGTGGTTTTCATATTATCCTAATTTTCATTTTGGAAAATCTGCGGGTGCGAATTTAGAGTTTTCGATTGCTTTAATTTATGTAGTTGTTTTAGCTCTGGCTGGAATTAAAACAATTTACCAAAACCGTAAAAAATTAATAAAAAATAACGCTGTTTTGCTAACTGGATTTTTTGTGTTTTGGAATTTTTTGACAATTTTAAATACGCAAAATTTACTAAGAACGGTATTAGTTTCAGGAGTTTGGTTGGTTTTATGGCTTAATTTTTTGGTAATTTTAAGTCTTTCGAAAAACAGAGTACTTTTTCAAAAGATAACTAAAAACTTTATTTTTAGTAGTTTGGTAATGGCTTGTTTGTCAATTATTCAAGTTATTTATGGTGCTTGGACAGATTGGGGGTTGTGTGCAGGATGCAGGGCTCAGGGGTTTGGGTTTGTGCGACCAAGTGTTTTTGCGATTGAGCCGCAATTTTTTGGAAGTATGCTTTTGGCGCCAATAGTTTTATTAACTCACAAGATTTTTAGCAAAAAAGCTTCGAAATTTGAAAAAATAACACTTTGGATTTTATTATTCTCGTTATATTTAACACTTTCACGTGGGGCAATTTTTGCGGCATTTTTTGCAATTTTAATTCTTATTTTTGTTAATCAGCCATTTTCGAAAAGAAAAATACTTTCGAATATAATAATTTCAATAAGTTTTATACTTTCGAGTTTTTTAAGTGGAATGATTTTTCATGCAATTTTTACAGAATTGAATCCGCGAATTAGTGATGGTTTTTATGATTCGATTTCGAAAAGTATAAACCAGATGAGTTTAGGTAAAATTAGTTTGCCGAAAATTGAAAAAACGGGGAATCATGAAATCAATGAGCCAGCAATTGAAGGTTTCGAAAGTCAGCATAATAATCAAAAAAATATCCAGTATTCAAAAAAAGCATTATTCAATGGATATGTTGAAAAATCAACAGATGAACGAACGAAGATGTCAGACTTAGCAGTTGAAACTTGGCGCTCAAATATTTTTGCAATGTTTTTTGGTGTTGGCGCTGGCGGATCAGGTGCTGCAATTTATAATTCTACACACAAAATTGCAAACACTTCAGAAATTGTTCAGAATGAATTTCTATCAATTTTGTTAGAACTTGGTATTTTTGGTTTTCTAATTTGGTCTCTCATTTTGTTTTCAATAATTAGATTAGCTAAAGATAAAAAATATATTTGGGCATTAGTTTTTGCATTTTTAATCCAGTGGTATTTCTTCTCAGGATTACCAAATGCACTACATATTTATTTGATTTTAGCTTTCATTTTTGCTATAATTGAAAGAGCTTATGAAAAAAAATCAGAGATCGATAGACGGATTTACGCCAAGGCGGAGGGCTGAATCTCTAAGTCTAAATAACAGCCCTAAAGAAACAGTTAAGAAACCAGATTTAAAAGTGGTAAAATCTCAAAAAAGAGGTTCTGTTGATGATTTTGTTCAAACTAAAAAACCTGAAAAGAATGAAAAAGATTCGGGCAAAGATATCGAAGCTGCATTGCAAAATCTAGAAATTGAAGAATTGCAAGAAGCTGAACATAGGGAGAGAGTTGCCTCAAAAAAG
Source organism: Candidatus Nanogingivalaceae bacterium (assembly GCA_015257795.3). Classification (NCBI taxonomy): domain Bacteria; phylum Candidatus Saccharimonadota; class Candidatus Nanosyncoccalia; order Candidatus Nanogingivales; family Candidatus Nanogingivalaceae; species Candidatus Nanogingivalaceae bacterium. The sequence continues at coordinate 620,591 of CP072208.2, read as the reverse complement.
CATCAAAAACTACTTCGAAAGTTCGAAAAGAATAACGCTAAGCGAGAAAAGAAAGGCAAAAAGCCTTTAACCTTAGAACAGTTTAAAAAACGCCGATCAATTAAGCGATTTTTTGCTATTGTTATATTACTATTATTGGTCATTGGTGGATGGTTAATCTATCCAACACTTAATACGTTAAATAAAATTACTAATGGAAATATCCTTGGTGTTATTGAGAACAAAAAACTTAAGGCTGATTCAAATGGTCGCACCAATATTTTAATTTTTGGAACTTCACCAAAAGGTTGGGACGGGGAAGAATTGACAGACTCAATTATGGTTGCTTCTGTTAATCAAGAAAATAAAGAAATTAAAACCGTTTCATTACCAAGAGACCTTTGGGTAAAACATACATGTAAAACTTGGCTTGGAACTACTGCTGGAAAGTTGAATGAAACCTATGGATGCGGTTATCATGATGCGAAAAACAGTGGTTTGAGCGAAGAAGATGCAGAGAAAGCCGGCCAAAAAGTGTTGTCTGAAAAGGTGAAAGAAATTCTTGGGCTAGATATTCAATACGTAGTTCATGGAAACTGGAAAGTTTTGATTGATGCGGTGAATGCTGTTGGTGGAATTGATGTTAAGGTCGAAGCTTATGACGGCTCAAATAGAGTTTATGACGTTGCTACTAAAATCAATTACCAGAGTGGTAAAACTTACCATATGGATGGTGCGGCTGCTTTGGCATTTTCTCGAGCGCGTGGCTCTGAGGGTGGAGTTGGTTTGAGCGGAAGTAATTTTGACCGCGAGCGAAATCAGCAAAAAATCCTAAAAGCTACATTAGCTAAAATTAATCAGCAAAAAATGAATCCGATAACTCTGCTATCAATTGCGAATTCGCTTGGTGAAAATATTCACCATACATTCGAATCTTCAGAATTGACAACTGTTTCAGAAATTGCTCAAAGCTTCAATAGCGGCAAAATGACATCTTTGCCTCTAGTGAGTGAGTCTGATGCGTCCGGAAACTATTTTACAACAGGTCATGTAGGATCTGTTAGCGCGGTTATTCCTAAAGCTGGACTTTTTGACTATAGTGAAATTCAAGCATATATTTCAAAAAATACTTTAGGCGGTGATATAGTGAAAGAATCGGCCAAAATTAAAATTTTGAATGGTACGAATTATTCCGGACTAGCAGCTCAAGAACAAAAGAAGCTCGAAAAAGAAGGTTATACTATTCAGGGTATTGATTCTGCTCCAACGCATGATTATGAGAAAACGAAAGTTTATTATATTAAGCAAGAATCAAAACCGAATACGGTTAAAAAACTTGAATCTAAGTATTCTACAAAAGCCGAAAAACTTCCGTCTAAGTTATCTTCATATGGCGAAGGTGTGGATATAATTATTATTTTAGGCGAGGATAATGGCGAATAATTTAACAAAAAAGCAGGTTGAACTCTTAAATTTTATCGAAGTTTTTATTGAAGAATCTGGATATAGCCCAACATATCGCGAAATAGCTCGTGGTATGGGCTATAGATCTGTTGCAACCGTTTCGAAACATATTGATAATTTAATTCTGATGGGGAAGCTTTCTAAGTCTGAAAATGGTGAAGCACGTTCGATTTCTATAAGAAAACAGGGATCAGAGTTAACTGGTGATGAAAAAGCAGTTCATGATTTTTTAGTAAAAAAACGTGATTTTTATGCAGAAAATAATCAAATTGAAAATGCACAGAAAATAGATGATGCAATTTTAACTTTATGGTATTAATATCTTGAAAAAGTAAAATGCATGTGCTTTAATTAAAGAAGATGGATATTTTTAAGAGTATTGAAAAATTTATAGCTAGCGTATTGGCTTATGACTGGTTTGAGCCATTTGCAATTGTAATGTTAGCAATTTTAGCTAGCTTCCTTTCAAGGAAGATTATTAATTTTGCATTTGGAATTCGAAAAAAAGCTAAAAAAATTAAACGTTCCGAAGAACGACTGAAACGTAATGAAACGATTTCAAAGATTGCTAAAACAGCTGTAGATATTGTTATATGGATGACGGCTGCAATGAACTTTCTTTCTTCTATCGGAGTTAATGTGGCTTCACTTATGACTGGAGCTGGATTGATTGGTGTTGTAGTTGGTCTTGGCGCTCAAACAACCACGCGTGATATTCTTGCGGGATTCTTTATTGTTGGTGAAAATCAATACCGAGTTGGTGATACGATTGAGATTATGGTCGGCGGACGCTTAATTTCTGGTAAGGTTGAAAATATCTCTCTGCGAATTACGCAGGTTCGCGATGCTGATGGTAAGGTTCATACAATTCGAAATGGTGCAAGCGAAGCCGTAACAAACCTCTCGTTTAAATATGCGAATGTTAATCTATTGTTCGGAGTTTCTTATGATACAGATATTGACACTCTCGAAAAAGTTATTAACGGTGTTGGTAGAAAAATGCTAGAAAATCCTGAGCTTAAAAAGAATATTATTGAGCCGATTGAGTTTGTGCGTGTTAATAAATTCTTGGATTCTTCTATGGAGATAAAATGTTTAGGGCGAGTTAAGGCCGGTAAGCAGTGGGATGTTGCAGGAATTTTTCGACGTGAAATTAAAAAAGCATTTGATGAGAATGACATTGTTCTTCCATATCCACAAATGGTTATTCACGATATAAACCGCATTACGGCAAAAGACAAGACTAATAAAAATCACACACCAAATCGACATAATAAAAATAATGCAAAAAAAACCGGAAAAGAAATAAAACCCTTCTAGAAGGGTTTTATAATTTGTGGCGATTATTTGGACATTCTTCGTATTTTCCAGCATTGCAAAATGAGCAATTTTCTTTTTTGCAAGCCGAAAGATTATCTGTTCGGTGTGCGAAAGTTTGCTTAGGGGTTTTCGACTCAACTCGCCAGAATTTTATACTTTGAGGATGAAGTTTCCCTCTTTGATAGTGGCATATCTGTAAATAAGATTCGAAAATGCTTCGGACCGCCCAGCCGTAACCTTTTTCAGCATGGATAAGTGTGTTTTCTGGAATATCCATTTCGATCGTTTTTTTACGAAACTTATGTTTCGCTTTAATCTTCACCATAGTTAATCACCTCCAAGGTACTAAGATTTTTTTATTATACCATTTTTTGACTAAAAGGTCAATAAAATCAAACTGATTGATAAAACTTAAGCTTTATGATAAAATTAAAGCATAAACATAAAAATAAGGGAGGGAATATGGGTGAAAAACCGATTCAGGTGAATAGTGAAATCGGAAAACTCAAAACCGTAATTTTACATAGACCAGGAAAAGAACTTGAAGGGCTTACTCCAGAATATTTGGAACAATTGCTTTTTGACGATATTCCATATCTGGAAGTTGCGCAAGCAGAACATGACGCTTTTGCAGAAACTCTGCGCAGCCGGGGGGTTGAAGTTCTTTATCTTGATCAATTAGCCGCAGAATCACTTTATAATGATGAGATTAAATGGCGTTTTATTTCAGATTTTGTTCGAGCCTCAAAACAGGGAGAACGACACGTTACTCACGCTTTAATGCGTTATTTAGGTGAGTTTGAGCCACTCGATTTAGTTCGAAAACTTATGTCTGGAGTAAAAAAGGATGAAATTAAAACTGAAGAAGATGAGAAAACTCATTTGAATTATTATTTTAAGAGTAATTATCCATTCTTACTTGACCCAATGCCAAACCTTTATTTTACGCGCGATCCAGCCGCAGCAGTTGGAAATGGCTTGACAATCAATAAGATGCGTTATCCAGCACGTCGACGTGAGAGCTTGTTCATGGAATATATCATGCGCTATCACCCACGTTTTGCTGCCAAAACTCCCGGTGGAGAAGTGCCAGTTTGGTTTGACCGTTACAATAAATTTAATATGGAAGGTGGCGACGAACTCGTGCTTTCAAGGAACGTGATGGCAATTGGCGTTTCGCAACGAACAACTCCTGAAGCTATTGAAAAAGTTGCTTCGAAATTGTTTGAATTTTCAGACTTTAATAAAATCTTGGCAATTCAGATTCCAGTTTCGCATGCATTTATGCATCTCGATACTGTTTTCACAATGATTGATCGAGATAAGTTTACAGTTCACCCTGAAATTCTAGATAAAGATGGCGAATTGAACATTTATATTTTGGAAGATTCTGGTATCCCAGGACAGCCAAAAATTACGCACCGAACAAATCTAAAAGAAACCTTGGAAGAAGTTCTTGGTCTTGACCATGTAACTTTGATTCAATGTGGAGATGGTGATCCGATTGCTGCTGCTCGTGAGCAATGGAACGATGGCTCAAATACGCTAGCAATTGCACCAGGTGTTGTGGTTACTTATGATCGAAACTACGTAACAAACAAAGCTTTACGCGAAGCTGGTGTTGAAGTGATTGAAATTCAAGGTGCCGAACTTGGCCGCGGTCGAGGAGGTCCACGATGTATGTCAATGCCAATTTGGAGAGAGGAGATTTAATAAATGGCACTAAACTTAAGGAGTCGAAACTTTTTAACGCTTTTGGATTTTAAACCAGAAGAAATTCGACTAATGCTTGATACAGCGCACGAATACAAACGTCTAAAACGTGCTGGAATTCCACACAAAATTCATGAAGGCAAGCAAGTTGCATTGCTTTTCGAAAAAACTTCAACCCGAACTCGAACTGCTTTTACTGTAGCGGCTCGTGATTTAGGAATCCACCCAGAATTTTTAGGTAAAGATGATATTCAAATGGGTAAAAAAGAGTCAGTTAAAGATACGGCAATTGTGCTTGGGCGATCATTTGACGGAATCGAATTTCGTGGATTTGCTCATTCAACCGTTGAAGAACTTGCGAAATATGCTGGTGTTCCAGTTTGGAATGGATTGACTGATTTATATCACCCAACTCAAATTTTGGCAGACTTTATGACTATGGAAGAACATCTTGGTTATTTGAAAGGTGCTAAATTGGTTTTTGTTGGTGATGGCCGAAATAACATGGCGAATAGTTTAATGATCGGGGCTGCAAAAATGGGCGTTGATTTTCGAATTGCTGCGCCAAATGAACTTCATCCAGACCAAGCTTTGGTTGAAAAGTGTCGTGAAATCGCACATGAAACTGGGGCGAAAATCACAATTACAGATGACCTATATGGTGCCGCTCATGGTGCAGATTTCATCTATACTGACGTGTGGGTTTCAATGGGTGAAGAAGATAAATTTGAAGAGCGAATTCATCAGCTTCGAGGATTCCAAGTTAATACTGCACTTCTTCATGCAACGGGCAACCCAAATGTAAAATTCATGCACTGTTTGCCAGCTTTTCATGACTTAAACACTAAAATCGGTCAGGAAATTTTCGAAAAATATGGCTTGAAAGAAATGGAAGTTACAGACGAGGTTTTCAACTCAAATGCTTCAATTGTGTTTGATGAAGCTGAAAATCGAATGCATACAATTAAAGCGGTAATGGCTTTAACTTTGTAATTTAGGAGAAAAAATGGCTACAAAAAAAGTTGATGCAAAGAAAACTGATAAAAAGGTTTCGAAAAAACTGAAAGTTTTTAAATCACCTTCAGCTTTTAGTGTTTTGTTTATCATAATCGCGATTATGGCGGGATTAACTTGGTTGATTCCGTCAGGGCGATATGAATACACAACTAATGAAAAAGGTGAATCTTCAATTAAATCGGGAAGTTATACTAGAACTGAAAAGCGTTTGAAGGTTGTTGAGGAAGTTAAGGATCCGAAAAATGAGATTTCGGCTTCTGATGCTGAAAGCAAAGGATATAAAAACGTTAAAAAAGATTACGAAAATGCCAAAAAGGATAACAAAGATTTCTATATTAATCTAAAACAAGGTTTTTGGGATATTTTCACTTCGCCGATTTATGGAATGGTGAATAAACTCGATGTAATTGTGTTCGTGCTAATCCTTGGTGGATTTTTGGGTGTTGTAATGAAAACCGGTGCTCTCGATGCTTCAATCGGTGGGCTTCTCAAAAAGATGAAAGGCAAAGAGAAATGGTTGATTCCAGTCTTAATGACGCTCTTTGCGATTGGTGGAACAACTTACGGTATGCAAGAGGAGGCAGTGGCCTTTTATGCATTAGTTGTGCCAATTATGTTAGCGGCTGGCTATAATGCAATGACCGCAGTAATGGTGATTGTTCTGGGCGCTGGAGTTGGTGTTTTAGCGTCAACTGTTAACCCGTTCTCAACAGGAATTGCTGCAAATGCTGCTGGGGCGGATCTTTCAAAAGTTCTTTTACCTCAATTTGTTATTTTGGTTGTATCTTTGATCGCTTCAATCATTTTTACGATGCGATATGCTGGAAAAGTTAAAGCTGGTGGTTATGCTGAAGATTCAAAGGGTAAACCAGCAGTTAAATCAATCGATGCTTCGAATATTCCAAAATTTACTCTTGAACGAAAATTCGTTATGGGAATTTTTGGCTTTACATTCCTTGTAATGGTTATGTCATTGATTCCATGGGAGGATCTAGGGGTTTCTTTCTTTAAAGAATGGCACGAATGGCTTGCAACTTTGCCTGTTGTTGGACCAGTTTTCGGTTTTGAACATTCAGTAGCGTTCGGTAGTTGGTACTTTAATGAAATTTCAGCATTGTTCTTGATATCGACGGTTCTTATTAAAATTCTATATTATGAAGAATTTAAAAAAGAAGATATTTCAGTAACTAATACCTTTCTTGCAGGTTCAGCTGATCTATTAAATGTTGCATTAATCATTGCGGTTGCTGCTGCAATTGGCGTTTTGATGCGTGCTGGTGGAATTCAAGATACGATTGTTTATTGGGGTGAAGACTTGTTACGCAAGGTTCCTTCGCAAATATTTGGCGTTTTGGCATTTATCTTCTATATTCCAATGTCATTTATAATTCCTTCATCTTCAGGTTTAGCGGAGGCAACAATGCCGATTATTGCACCTGTTGCAAGTTTAGCTGGTTCTACTAAAGAGATTGCTGTTGTTGCATTTGCGACAGCCTCGGGATTGCTAAATATGATTGCACCAACGATCGCATCATTGATGGCTGGTTTGGCGCTTGCTGGTGTGCCATATAAAAACTGGGTAAAACGAACTGCTCCAATTATGGCAATCTTAACGATTATCAGTTTGGTTGTAATTATTGTGATGGGATTCTTGAAATAATAAAATGAGAGAAATTTCAAAATATCAAAGAGAATCTTTCCATCAAAAACTAACTTCAATATTGATAATTCTAGTTTTAGTAGCGATAGTTTTTGCAACTGCCTTTGTAGTTAAACTTCTTGATTTTACGATACCTTCAGCGCATCGTGGTCTAAAAGATAATAAAAAAGAAGAGTCTTCAAAGACAATAACAATATCAGGAAATCTAATTTGTTTATCAACTAAGCAAGGTAAGACCGATTCTTCGCAAAAATGTAAGGTCGGAATTATCGATTCAAAAGGCAAAAAATATGCAATATCTGGAGGAGGCAATATATTAGAGTTTTATGGCGGAGAAGCTGGCTCTAATGGTGTTGAGGTTTCTGGTGAGTTTCAGCCTGTTGACGAGAATGAGATTTACGATATAGTTGGTACAATTAAACGTTCGTAGTATAATAGATACTAATGAAACTACTAAGTGATCAAGTTAATGAACGTGAAATTCAAATAATTTTGCGCGAGCTCGAAAAGACTCGCGCAATTTTTGGTGATATTGTTGAATTTGGATGCTATGTCGGAACTACTAGTGTTTTTTTGGCGAAAAAGATTGAGGAATGGAACAGTGAAAAGCATCTTTGGCTATATGATTCTTTTGAGGGTCTTCCGGAGAAATCCGTTGAAGACGTAAATTCATTGGGTGAGGATTTTAAAAAGGGCGAACTTTGTGCAAGCAAAAAACAGCTTATTTCGAATTTAAGAAAAGCGAATGTCAAAAAAATACCAAAAATCACAAAAGGTTGGTTTAATCAGATTTCGCGAGAACAAATCCCTTCGAAAATTAGCTTTGCTTTTTTGGACGGAGATTATTATGATTCAATTTTAGACCCACTTAATTTAATATGGAATAATCTTGAGAGCGGGGCGGTTATCGTTGTTGATGATTATGGTAATCAGGCGTTACCCGGAGCATCAAAGGCCGTTGACGAGTGGTGCAGAAAATATAATATTCCAAAAGATATTGAAGCAACATTGGCTATTTTTAAAAAACCATAAAAAGTTTAAAAAACTATTGCGCTTGTGCATAAAATAATGTATTATATAAGTATAAGCGCTAAGAGTTTTTTAGGAGGCGAAACGAAAAATAGCGTGTTTTCTTGACTTTTGTTATTTTTTTTGATAGAATGATTGATAGGCTCGCGCAAAAACGTAAAATTATAGTATTAGGAATATCGGTCGAGCGCGTGAGTTGCACAAATAAAAGGAGAACACATGCCTATCAAAATCAATTTTCCTCCTTCAAGGAAGAAAATAATTGCGGTGGATGTGGTGCCTGCTGAATGGCAACGCTACATTGAACAATAAAAAGTGACAAAAAATAAAATCTCATCCGTTTTGTGGGTGAGATTTTTATTGTAATAAAAATTTTTGGTTATTATTTATTAGAATTTATAGCTTCGTCTAAAGCAGCTTTTAGTTTCGAGTCGTCACCCCAGATTTTTGAGTCCAGGTCTTTTCCGTTTAGGGTAAAAGATGGCGTGCCTGAAACTTTAGCCTTTGCTCCAATAGCTTGGTCGTATTTAATTTTTGCTTTGACTTTTTCGCTTTCGATATCTTTTTTAAATTGATCAATATTCAATTTAAGTTCGTTCGCATACTCTATGAAGTAGTCCATCCGATCATTAGCCGTTGAAGATGTCCACTCATCCTGTTTGTCATAAAGCAAATCGTGCATTTGCCAATACTTACCTTGAAGTCCGGCGGCTTCTGCAACGCTAGCGGCAGCTAGGGCATTTGGGTGTATTGAAACTAGTGGATAATTTCGAAAAACTAAATTAATTTTACCTTTATATTCTTCTGCAATAGCCTTAATCCTGTTTGATGCAGTTTTACATCCAGGGCATTGATAATCGCCATATTCAACTAGTGTTACCTTTGAATCGCTTTTTAAGTAAACATGTTCTGCGATATTTCCAGAATCTGCAGTTGCGGGAATTTCTTTACTAATATCAACTTTGCTTAAATCGATTTTTTCAAGACTTGATAACCAAATAATCCCGCCCAAAAAAGCTACGACTAGAACGCTAAAAACTATCGCAAATTTATTATCATCGACAAAATCCTTAAATTTAGCAAGGTTTTTTGCCTTATCTTTCTTTTGAGCCATAATCTCCTTTCATTAACTATTACCATTTTAACATAAAAATAAGCTTTTTCAAAATTACTAAAATATGGTACAATTAGGATATGCTATTAATAAGTATATTTTTCTTAGTTTTAATGCTTATTGTTTTCTCGTTGAAGGAAAAAGAAGTTGACTTTTCGGAATTTGAGCTTCAGCGCCGAATTGATGCGGGTGATAAGCGAGCAGAAAAGATGCTCAATAAAAAGAAGTTTGCTCCAGTTTATAATTATTTTTTGCGCTATTTTGGCTGTGCTTTAATGATTTTATCAGTAGTTTTATTTGCCAAAGTTGTTGATTTTTATCAAGCAACGTTAATCATTTTCGTAGTTTTCTTAGTTTCGAAAGGTATTTTAAAAAGTGGCGTGCTTTCAAACATTTCCTCGAAAATTAACCGAAAAACTATTCCAATTTTTGGTGGAATTTATTTTGCACAAAATTTGCGAATTCAAAATCGACTTTCAAAAATGGCGAATAAGAAACAGCCCTGGGCTTTTTACTCCAAGGAAGAACTTCTGCATTTTTTAGAAAAACATCGTCAAATCTTAGATAAAAATGAACAAAAATGGATTGAAAAAATTTTTGAGCTTAAAGAGGGGCGCGCTTTGGATGAAGGTATTTCGAGCGAGAAAATGGCTATTATCCATGCAAATGATTTATTGACGCCGTTGATTATTGATGAGCTTTTTAAGACGAAGCAAAATATTTTTCCAGTAATGGATTCAGAAGAAACTAGTGTTAAAGGTGTAATTTTCTTAGAGGATATTACTAAAATAGATTCGAGCGACTCGAAAAAAGCACAAAAAGTGATGCGTGAGGATTTTTTCTCATTAAAGTCGGATATTAGCGCACTAGATGCTTTCGAAAAAATGATTTCGAAAGATAAAAATTATGCAATCTTGCTTGAAAAAAATGGTGATCTAGCCGGAATTGTCAATTTGACGGATTTCATTCGCAAAAAATAGTAAAATGTGGTAAAATATAAAGAGTTAAATTCAGAAATTAGGAGAAATATGCGAACGCTTACGAAAAATTCAAAAAATATGGTGGGTGAAAAAATTACAGTAAAAGGCTGGGTTAATTCTCGGCGCGATCACGGTGGTTTAATTTTTATTGATTTACGTGATCATTCTGGATTACTTCAACTTGTGATTTCACCAGATTTTATGGATAGTTTCAAGTTGGCAGAAAAATGTCGGGATGAGTTTGTTGTCTCGGCAACTGGCGTAGTTAAAGAGCGAGATGAAAACTTGAAAAATCCGCATATCTTGACGGGCGATATTGAACTGGTAGTTGAAGATTTTGAAATTTTAAACCGAAGTGAGCCTCTGCCTGTTACAGTTTCTGATAATGGTCAAAAATCAAATGAAGAATTGCGTTTGAAATATCGTTTCTTGGATTTGCGTCGTGAAAAAATGCAAAAAATGTTGCGTCGCCGTGCAGAATTTTATCGTGAAATTCGAAAATTTATGGAAAACCATGAATTTGTTGAGATTGCAACGCCAATTCTTGCTAACTCTAGCCCAGAAGGTGCACGTGATTTCTTAATTCCAAGTCGTGTTCATCCTGGAAAATTCTATGCTTTGCCGCAAGCTCCACAGCAATTCAAACAGCTTTTAATGGTTGGTGGAATTGACAAATACTATCAAATTGCTACTTGTTTTCGTGATGAAGATCCGCGCGCGGATAGGCTTTATGGGGATTTTTATCAGTTAGACCTCGAGAAGGCTTTTGTTGAAAGTGGTGAAGAAGTTCGAGCTGAAATGGAAGTTCTTATTAAAGATTTGGTGAAAAATTTTGCTGGAAAGAAACTTTTGAGCGAAGAAATTCCGCGGATTCCTTATGAAGTTGCGATGGAAAAATACGGTAGTGATAAGCCTGATTTGCGTTTCGGAATGGAATTGATTGATTTAAATGACGCATTGGCTGAAACTGAATTCGGTGTGTTTAAAAATGCCAAATGTGTAAAAGCGATTTGTGTAAAAAATGGTGCAAGTTTGAGCCGTAAGCAAATTGATAACTTCACTGAAATTGCTAAGAGTGAGGGTGCTGGCGGTTTGGCTTATATTACATATGCTGAAGGTGAAGCAAAAAGTCCAATTGTGAAGTTTTTGAGTGAAAATGAGCTTTCGAAAATTAAAGAAGAAACTGGCGCAGAAGATGGTGATGCGATTTTCTTTGGTGCAGATAAACGTGAAGTTGTGAATAAAGTTTTGGGTCGCCTTCGAAATGAATTTGCTACTTTCTTCAACTTAAAAAATAATGATGAAGTTGCTTTGGCTTGGGTTGTTGATTTTCCATTCTATGAATTTGATGAGAAAAATCAGAAGGTTGACTTTGGTCATAATCCATTTTCAATGCCAAAAGGTGGCGTTGAAGCTCTTCGAAATGCTGAAACCGATGCTGAAAAATTGGCGATTAAAGCTGATCAGTATGACATGGTGATGAATGGTTATGAAATTTGCTCAGGTGCTGTTCGAAATCATAATCCAGAAGTAATGTATGAAGCTTTTGGCCTTCTTGGATATGATAAAAAATATGTTGAGACTAAATTTGGCGCAATGCTAAACGCCTTTAAATTTGGTGCTCCACCACATGCGGGCTGTGCATTTGGTTTGGATCGAATTTTCATGATTTTGATGGACGAAGAAAATATTCGTGAAGTTGTGGCGTTCCCTAAGAATGGTTCGGGTGTTGACGTAATGATGAGTTCGCCAAGTGTAGTTGATGAAAACCAATTAAAAGAATTAAAAATTGAAATCGCTGAAGATGAGGACTAAATTGGTTAATTTTCGAAAAAAATCTGGATTTTTAATAGTTTTTGCATTATGTGGTTTGTTAATTGTAATGCAATTTTCGAAGGCAGTTTTTGCTGAAGAAGCCGCAAAAGAAAAGCCAACAGATGTGCAACTTTCGAAAATCAGTGAAAAATGCACAGATTTAAAGAAAGATTTAAAAAAGCTACGTTCAGAAGATGCCTTAAAGCGGGTTAATTTAGGTAAAGACTACGAAAAAATTTCGAATGGGTTAATGTCGAATTTTAATGCCCGAATTGCTTTAAACAAGAAAAATGATGCAGGATTGATTTCACTAACAGCAGAATTTGATGAAAATTTCCGTTATTTTAGGGATAATTTTCAAAATTATGAGCGCGAACTTTCGGAACTTACCACTCAAGATTGCGCAAAAAATCCAAGAGAATTTTATTTAAAGCTTGAAAAAGTTCGAAAATTGCGACGAGAAGTGAGTTATAATACGACAAAATTAAGCGAAATTGCTGAAGAATACGGTATTCAAGTTCATGAATTCGTTATGAAAAACACAACAGGAGCAGCAAATGAATGATTTTTGGAAAAAAATTAAAAAGAAAATTACTACTTTATCATCACAACCACAAAAAGAAGTTAACGGTTCGAGGAATTTAATTATATTTATTGCTGGAAGTTTGGGGATTACAATTGTTCTAGTGGTTGCGAGCCTAGCTCTATATACTGCCGATGGAACAATCCAGCTTGATTTGAGTCGACCAGTTTTGCAAGAAGCGCGTGAAGCTCAGAAAAAGGCGAAGAAGGAAGAAGAAAAACGCAAGCAGTTCGAGAAAGATGAAGACTTTTCTCCGCAAGGTGGACTTTCGAATAAAGAAATGGCGAATTTTGAATTGTTTTATTCGCATGCACGTAATAAAATTCATGCAAATGAGTTTAATGAGAATTCTCTTAGCGATGAAGCTTTAAAAATAACAGATCAGTAAAGGAGAAAAATGGCTTTTTTAAACCCGAAAGATTTTATAATCACTCGAAAACGCAAACTTTATAAATTTGCACTTTTTAATAATTCTGCAATTTGTTTTGAATTTGACGAATGGAATAAGGAAAACGCCGAAGTTGATAACCTTGAAATTGGGGCGGGAACTGGATTTTTCAGCGAAGCTTTAGCGGCAAAAAATCCAACCAAGAATTTTGTAGCGGTTGATGTTAAAGCTGATAGGCTAGTTAAAGGTGCAATTAAGGCCGAACAAGATGGTATAAAAAATATTCGCTTTTTAAGGGCTCGAGCCGATCAGCTTCTTGATGCTTTCGTTGAGAATTCAGTAAAATATCTTTGGGTTACATTTCCGGATCCATATCCACGAAATCGAAATGCTGGTCGCCGATTAACTCACCCAACTTTTTTGCGAATTTATGCAAAATTATTAGCGGAAAACGGTGCTTTATATTTTAAAACTGACGCTAAAGATCTTTTCGATTGGAGTTTAGAGCAACTTGTGGCGGAAGGTTGGCGAATTGAACGCCTTAGTTTTGATCTTCACGAAAGCAATTTGAACGAAAACTACAAAGTTATGACCACTTACGAAAAACGTTTCACAAATGAAGGTCTAAAAATTAACTTTGTAAAAGCTACGCCACCGAAAGAATAAAAATATATTACTGTTTGGGATATATAATATTGGTTGCGATGAAGAAAAAGATGCGAAAAGCCTTTCAAAAAGGCTGGCGAAGCTCAATGATTTTGGATTTTAGAACTTCGAACTTTACAGAAATCCGTGAGTTATTTTACTGGAAAATATTTTTTCGCAAGAATGTTTATACGCACAAGATTTGGGATAAAAATCGCACAAAGTCAAAAAATAGACTTTTCGCTTTTCGAAATCGAGAAAATTTAGAGAAATATTTAAGGGCTGAAAAGCTAAATTACGCCAAAAATCTTGAAGAAAAAACGCGCTTGATGGGCGAGGTTTTGGGCTATCCAGATTTTGCGGTTAAGGATTTTGTGGAGATTTCAGCAAAAAAGAATCCGAACAAAACACGCCTTAATTTTAAAAATTATGATTTTGGCTTTGATGGAATTACTTTTTATATTGAAAATTTAGCAAAAATGCAAAAATGGTGTGCAACAAATAAAATTCCTTTTGAAAATTCGCAAATTAGTATTTTCGAAAATGATAAAAAGCGTTGGCGCAAGCTTTCGAAAAGTGAAATTAGCGAAATTTTGAATGAAGAAAAATAGCTTGAAATAATTTTGAAAGTTTGTAATCCTGGAAAGAATTCGAAAAATATGGTATAATAGTTCGAATAATAAAGGAGAATTATGGCGGATTTTTTGGAAATTAAGGGCGCGCGCGAACATAATTTAAAAAATGTAGATTTAAAGATTCCGCGCGATAAACTAGTGGTAATAACAGGGCTTTCTGGTAGTGGAAAGTCTAGTTTGGCGTTTGATACGATTTATGCGGAAGGCCAGCGTCGCTATATGGAGAGCCTTAATTCTTATGCACGACAATTTTTAGGCACAATGGATAAGCCAGATGTAGATCAAATTACTGGACTTAGCCCTGCGATTTCAATTGATCAAAAATCTACTAGCCGAAATCCACGTTCAACTGTAGCGACTGTAACTGAAATCTATGATTATTTGCGTCTTCTTTTCGCACGAATTGGCACGCCGCATTGTCCGATTTGTGGTCGAGATGTGGTTCGCCGTACACCGCAAAGTATCGTTGATGGAATTATGAACCTCAAAGAAGGGTCTCGATTAATTTTGCTTGCACCAATTGCGAAAGCTAAAAAAGGTGAATTTGCGCACGTTCCTGTTGAATTTTCGAAAAAAGGTTTTGCTCGTGCTCGTGTTGATGGTGTAATTTACGCTTTGGATGAATTCCCTGAGCTTGAAAAAAATATTAAGCACAATATCGAAATTGTAGTTGATCGTTTAGTTCTTTCGAAAGAAATGCGGACACGTTTAGCTCAAAGTGTTGAGCAGGCTCTAGATATGACAAATGGAATTCTTGAGGTTTTAGATGATGAAACTGGCGAAGTTAAAATTTTCTCACAACGTTATGCTTGTGAACTTCACCCAGATGAGCATATTCCTGAGCTTGAACCACGATTGTTTTCATTTAACGCACCACAAGGAGCTTGTGAAACTTGTTCCGGGCTTGGAACACGAATGGAAATTGACCCAGAATTAGTGCTTTCACCAAATTTGACGATTTCCGAAGGCGCAATTCGTCCGTATAATCGTGTGATGGAAAAGGGCTATCGAATTAAATTGCTTGAGGAAGTTGCAAAACGTTATGGATTTTCAACAAAAGTTCCAACCAAAAAGCTTTCAAAAGAAGCGATTGAAATTATTTTATACGGCACAAAAACAGATGAAAAATATCCGATCGAAATGAACGGCCGGGTTTATAATATGAATTTTGAAGGCGTAATTCCAAATTTGGAGCGTCGCCATCGAGATACAGATAGCGAATTCCAGCGCAAGGATATCGAAAGATTTATGCGTGTTCGAAAATGCCAAACTTGCGGTGGAAAACGTTTAAAGCCAGTCGTTCTTGCTGTGACGGTGGCTGGTTTGAATATTGTTGAAATTTGTGACCTTGCAATTGACGAGGCGGTTGAACTATTTAAGAATTTAGAATTAAACGAGCAGCAAAAGTTTATTTCAACTCAAATCCTAAAAGAAATTTCTTCGAGATTGGGCTTTATGAATAATGTTGGCTTGAATTATTTGGAGCTTTCGCGCGCGGCAAACACTTTGAGCGGTGGCGAGGCG
This sequence comes from Candidatus Nanogingivalaceae bacterium, assembly GCA_015257795.3. Taxonomy (NCBI): domain Bacteria; phylum Candidatus Saccharimonadota; class Candidatus Nanosyncoccalia; order Candidatus Nanogingivales; family Candidatus Nanogingivalaceae; species Candidatus Nanogingivalaceae bacterium. Next base: position 604,725 of record CP072208.2, on the reverse strand, counting down.
CAGCGAATTCGTTTGGCAACACAAATTGGTTCTGGCCTTCAAGGAGTGCTTTATGTCCTCGATGAGCCTTCGATTGGGCTTCATCAACGAGATAATGATAAATTGATTGCAACGCTAAAAAACCTGCGTGATTTAAACAATACTGTTTTGGTGGTGGAGCATGATGAAGATACTATTCGGGCGGCGGATTGGCTAGTTGATGTTGGTCCTGGTGCTGGTGTAAATGGTGGAATGATTGTGGCTTCTGGCACACCTGAAGAGGTTTCGAAAAATCCAAAATCACTAACAGGAAAGTTTTTGAGTGGCGAAGATAAAATTCAAACGCCAAAAAACCGACGCAAAATTCAAAAGAATGAAAAGTTAGTAATCAAAAACGCTCGTGAAAATAATTTGAAAAATATCGATGTTGAAATTCCATTAGGCGTAATGACAGTAGTTTCTGGTGTTTCGGGAAGTGGAAAGTCAACCTTAGTTAATGAAATTTTAAGTAAAGAATTGTTAGCACGGAAGCATCGTGCACAAGAAGTTCCTGGTGCGCATGATGAAATTTTAGGTTTGGAAAAACTCGATAAAGCAATTGTCATTGATCAGAGCGCAATTGGTCGCACACCGCGTTCGAATCCAGCAACTTATACGGGCGTTTTCACTCAAATTCGTGAACTTTTTGCTGGCACGCCTGAAGCAAATATTCGTGGATATAAAGCTGGTCGGTTCAGTTTTAATGTTAAGGGGGGTCGCTGTGAGAATTGTCAGGGTGATGGTGTTATTAAGATTGAAATGCACTTTTTACCAGATGTTTATGTGGAATGTGATGTTTGCCACGGCAAGCGATATAATCGGGAAGCGTTAGAAATTCTTTATAAGGGAAAGACGATTTCGGATGTTTTAGAGATGACGATTGACGAAGCAACAGAGTTTTTCGAAAATATCCCTGCAATTTATCGCAAATTAAAAACGATTCAAGAAGTTGGTTTGGGGTACATTAAACTTGGTCAGCCTGCAACAACATTCTCGGGCGGTGAGGCACAACGAATTAAGCTTGCAACTGAGCTTGCGCGTGCTTCGACTGGAAAGACAATGTATATTTTAGATGAGCCAACGACTGGTCTTCATAATGCGGATGTGAAAAGATTGCTTTCAATTTTGAATCGTTTAGTTGATGCTGGTAATTCAATGGTGATTATTGAGCACAATTTGGATATGGTTAAAAGTGCCGATTGGTTAATTGATATGGGGCCAGAAGGTGGTGCTGGCGGTGGAACTGTTGTGGCAACCGGAACACCTGAGCAAGTTTCGAAAGTCGAAAAAAGCTGGACGGGAAAGTATCTTAAAAATATTCTTTAGGATAAATTGCTATGTCTTTTGAAAAATAGTATAATAATGCTATAAAGTGCTTAAGTTTATATCACGAAAGGAAAAGATGGCGATTTTAGTAACTGGTGGCGCAGGATTTATTGGTGCTCACACTTCAATTGAACTTCTTAAAAATAATGAAGAGATCATAATAATTGATAATTTTCGAAATTCAAAACCTAAAGCTTTAGAGCGAATTCGTGAGATTTCGGGTAAAGATTTTAAGTTTTACGAAGTTGATATTTTAAATAAGGATGGGCTTCGAAAAATTTTTCAAGAAAATGATATTAAGCAAGTGATACATTTTGCAGGTTTAAAAGCAGTTGGCGAAAGTGTTGCAAAACCACTTGAATACTATAAAAATAATATTCAAGGAACGATTTCTCTTTTAGAAATTATGCGAGAGTTTAATATTTATGATATCGTTTTTTCTTCGAGCGCAACGGTTTATGGTGACAAAAATCCAGTTCCTTATCGAGAAGAAATGCCTTGTGAAACAGCAACGAATCCTTACGGATACACTAAAGTTGTGATTGAGCATATTCTGAAAGATTTAGCGAAGGCTGATGCGCGCTGGTCAATTACGATTTTACGATATTTCAACCCAATTGGTGCCCATGAAAGTGGTTTAATTGGTGAAGATCCGCAAGGAATTCCGAATAATTTGATGCCGTATATTTCTCAAGTTGCCATTGGAAAACGAGAAAAACTTTCGATTTTTGGCGATGATTATGAAACTCCTGATGGCACAGGTGTGCGTGATTATATTCATGTTGTTGATTTAGCAAAAGGTCATTTGAAAGCATTAGAAAATAACCGCAAGAACGGTGGCGTTAAAATTTATAATCTTGGTTCAGGCTCAGGAGTGAGTGTTTTAGAATTAGTTCGTGCTTTCGAAAAGGCTTCAGGTAAAAAGATTCCTTTCGAAATTACCTCGCGTCGTGCGGGTGATATTGCATTTTGTTATGCTGATGTTGCTAAGGCTGAAAAGGAACTTGGCTGGAAAACTGAAAAAACACTCGATGAAATGTGCCGAGATTCGTGGAATTGGCAAAGTAAAAATCCGAATGGATTAGTATAAAAATTTTAAAAAAAGTTTGTTTTCAAGCAAACTTTTTTATTTTTCGAAAAAAGTACTTGACTTTTTAAGCTACCTTGTATAACATAGAAGTATGAAAGAACAAGAAAGTATTGAAAAATATGCTTCACAAATTTCAACCCAAATGCGAAAAGGTTTTATGGCGTTTTGTGTGTTAAAAGTTTGCGCAAAAAAACCAGTTTACACTAGTGATATCATTCGGGAATTGCGTGAAGCTAAAATGGTTGTGGTTGAAGGCACGATTTATCCACTGCTTTCAAGATTACAAAAAGATGGATTATTAAGCCACGAATGGCAAGAAAGTGAGCAAGGGCCGCCAAGAAAGTATTATTCAATAACCGATTTTGGTACAAAAGTTTTAGCAAATATTAGTGAAGAAATTGAAAAGCTAACCAAAACAATAAATAATCTTTAAAGGAGAAATATGAAAGAAATTACAAGAATTCATTTGGCTAAAATTCCTTATGAAATTGAAATTCCAGCAAAAAAGCAACTAGAAAAATACCTAAAAGATTTGAAGATTTATTCAAGCGATAAAGATATTTTTGAAGATGTAGAAATTCGGATTACTGAGATTTTGGCGGAACTTGGAGTGAAAGAAGGTGGAGTTATTACCGAGAAAGAGATTTCGAAAATTGAAGCTCAAATTGGTTCACCAGAAGTTTTTCAAGATACAGATTTTACCGAAAAAAATGAAGAGAAATCTTCGGCGAAAATTTCAAAAAGGCTCTATCGTGATGAGAAAAATGGAATGATTTCTGGCGTGGCATCCGGTTTAGCCCAATACTTAAACATTGATGTAGTTTGGGTTCGCTTGGTGTTAATTGTAATGTTTTTTATGACTTTTGGTGGAATAGTTCCGATCTATATTTTGTCGATTTTGGTTATTCCTGCAGCAAAAAATGCGAATGACATTTTGCGACTTCGTGGCGAAAATATTACCGCAAATTCTATTCGGGAAGTAAATGAAGAATATAATTTCGAAAAAATTCACCTTCGAAACTTAAAGATTGCTAAAGCTTTTGGTATAATTTTTGGTATTTTTGCAGTTTTGGCCTTTTTGGGCGGAGTTACAGCAATAATTCTTGGAAATTTAGCGCTTTCAGAAATTTATAGCGCGGCGGCTTTTGCAAATGCTAAAGATGCCGGTATAGGTGTAATTATTAGTGCTAATATTTTAGGTTTTGCTTATCTTTTGCTCACGGGATTTGTCGCAAAAATGCTTTTCAAACTAAAAATTACAAAAATTGACATCTTTGTTTCGATTATTTCAGTTGTGATTGCATTTGTAGGACTCATGGGATTTATTACTTCAGCATCATTGCTGCGCGATAAAGTAAATAATAGGGTTTCTCAAAGTTTAATTTCAGAACGAGTTAAAATTGATTCTGCAAAAATGAAAAGTATTAAAAAGCTAGAAGTTGATTCTTCGGTGGCGGTTTTCTATCATATTGCGGATGAGCCAAAAATTGAATTCACACATTTTAATTTCGAAAAAGATAATCTTGAAATGAATTTTGATGGCGAAACTTTAAAACTAAATTTGAATAAAGTTTCAAATAATGCGCGTTATTTTTATGGCGGAAATCAGGAAGAAGTTCATATTTATGGCCCAGAGTTAAGTGAAATTAATTTGAAATCGAGCTCGCAAGTAAAATATTTTGCAAAAAATGCCGAGAAAATTAAGGTGGACATTTCGAAAAACGGGTCTGTTAATTTCGAAAATTCAGCAAAAATTGATAATTTAGAAGTTTACGCGGGCGAATTTAGCAATTTTTATGCGAACGGAATTGACGCAAAGAACTTAAGCGTAAATAGTAATGGTGGAAATTTGGAATTGAACAAGGTTGAAAATGCGGACGTTAAAACAAATAAGTGTAATTCTGTGGTTTCGAAAAATACGCGATTAAAAATGCGTGCTGAAAAAGTTAAAGTAAATGGTTATGATTTCAATGAAAACACAAAAGGTCAGTGTTTGTATCTTGAAAACCCAGATGAGGATCAATTTTAATTAAAAGGAGCGATATGATTGAAGTTCGAAATATTTCAAAAACTTACGGTAAAAAGAAAAATAGTTTTCAAGCTTTAAAAAATGTAAGTTTTAAAATTCCAAAAGGCGCAAGCGTGGCGATTATTGGAAAATCGGGAAGCGGAAAATCAACATTGATTCACGCGATGAGCGGTTTGGACGCGCCAGAAGAAGGTGAAGTTTTAATGGATGGCGTGAATATTCTTTCAATGAAGCAGAAAGATATTGATAAATTTCGTTCGAAAAAAATGGGATTTATTTTTCAAAGTTTTTTCGTGCAAGGCAATGAAACTTGTTTCGAAAATGTAAGTTTGCCGCTTGAAATTGCCGAAGAGCCAATTTTTCGGCGAAAAGAGATTATTGAAAATGCCCTAAAAGCAGTTGGCTTGGAGGATAAAATTAAAACACCAGCTCGTGATCTTTCGGGTGGGCAAAAACAGCGTTTGGCGATTGCGCGGGCGATTGCGAATTCGCCAGAAATAATTTTTGCGGATGAACCGACTGGAAATCTTGATTCGATCACAAGCGCTAAGATTGAAAAAATGCTTTTCGAATATAATAAGAATTCTAAAGCAACGCTATTAATTGTTACACATGATGAAGAATTGGCGGAAAAATGTGATATTCGAATTCGAATTAAAGACGGAAAAGTTGAACAGATTGAAGGAGTAAGAAATGCGTAGGATTGATATTATTAGACGAGCCGGAAAGAGTCTTCGTCTAGCAAAGAAACGAACAATTTTAACAAGCCTTGCGATTGCAGTTGGGGCAACAACAGTGGCGGTCGCAATAGCTGCAGCGAAAGGTGGAAATGCATATGTTGAAAGTTTAGCTAATAAAATCGGTGACCAAAGAGCCTTAACAGTAATTCGTGCTGTTAAAGCTCGAGACCCATATGCACCGAATAAGATTTCGACAACACGCGAGGATTTTGAAAAAACTCAAACAGAAGAAAGCATAAAATCGCGAATAATCAGCAAAGAAGATCTAAATAAAATTTCGAAAGTAAAAGGTGTTCGAAAGGCTTCACCAGCAATACCAGTAAGCGCCGAAACAGTTCGAATAGAAAATGGCGAAAAATATGATGTTGGTGTTGCAACTAAAAATGACGAGCAAGAAATGGAGCTTTCGGCTGGAAAGCTTGATAAAAATAACCGAATTGATGCTGGTAAAATTGTTGCACCAAAAGCTTATGTTGAAGTTCTTGGCGGCAAAAAACCCGAGGATATTATAGGTAAAAAAGTTATCTTGGAATTTAAAGATTCGAAAGGAGAAATTTTTGAAAAAACTTTCGAAATCCAAGCAGTTGATGCTGGAAAAACAGAGACAACTTTTAGCTATAAAGGTAATTTCTGGATAGAAAATAGTGATGGTTTGGCGATTGCTACCAAACAGAATGAAGGGGATCCTCAATTTTATAGTTTGAGCGTAACAACAGATGGAAGCCGGACGGTTGATGAAATTAAAAAAGATATTTTAGCTTTAAATGGCGGAAGCTACTATGATGTTTCAACTTTTGCGGATGATAAAGCTATTGTTCAAGCAGGAATTAATGCAATATCGGCTGGACTTGCTGGATTTGGGTTTTTAACTCTTTTGGCAGCAGTTTTTGGAATTATAAATACTCAATATATTTCAGTCTTGGAGCGAACTTCGCAAATTGGCTTAATGAAATCACTTGGAATGCGTAAAAGTGATGTTTCGAAACTTTTCAGATACGAGGCAGCATTAATTGGCTTGATTGGTGGAATTATTGGAATTGTTGTTGCTTATGGGATAACTTTCTTAAACCCAGTAATTAAAAATGCCTTAAAACTACAAAATACAGCTGGGGTGGATACAAATCTTCTTCAGCCGAATTGGTTGGCCTGGATTTTATTGGTGCTTGTTTTGATGATAATTTCAATTCTTTCGGGATATCTTCCAGCGCGAAAAGCTGCAAAAATGAATCCAATCGAAGCTCTTCGAACTGAATAAAATATTGAAAATTGGCCTGTAGAAATGCGGGTCAATTTTATTTTTTAGAAAATTATAAAAAAGTCTTGATATTTCGAAAATATTCATGTATAATATAACTATTATTCCGGCATAGCTCAGTGGTAGAGCGGTTGGCTGTTAACCAATAGGTCGCTGGTTCGAGCCCAGCTGCCGGAGCCAAATTTGATTTTTATTATAATTTGATAATGTAAAAAAGGTTCTAACAGATTAAAATAGAGCCTTTTTTCTTTTATTTAATTTTATATTGTAAAAAATTTTTAATTAATATATTATAAATAAAGAAAATATAACTAGTCTGATAAAAAACTAAAGAACTAGAGAGGGTATATTATGAACTTAATATTTATGAGACATGGTGAGGCGATGGATAATACGCGTGAAATTTTATCGAGCCAAGAAATACAATGTTCAATATTGACTGAAAATGGTAGAAAGAAAGTTATCGAATCGGTAAAATTATTGCCTAAAATAGATAAGATATACGCTTCGCCATTAATTAGAACCCTGCAAACAGCGAAAGAAGTTGCGGATAATCAAAATCTTAATGTTGAAATAGATAACCGTATTAGAGAGATAAATTGGGGTAAATTTAACGGAAAAGAAAACTCTACCGAATTAGATGAGGTTAGAGAAAAGCAAGTTGCTGGGGATTTTTTTATTAGATTTGGTCAGTATGGTGATAGTAAATATAGCATTGAAAGTAGATTATGCGATTTTTTAACTGATATCCAAAAGAATAATTTCAAAAACAACACTGTATTAATAGTTTCTCATGGAACGATTATATCCTTTATGAAGTGGATCTTAGGGTTAAAATCTTCTCATGCGAAAAAAGGTAAATTCGAAGTTTTTAAAGATGTTGATTTTCAATTTTTAGAAAAACACAATAATTTATTGAGTGATATATCGAATTTTGAAGTTAGCAAAAGACTTAAAGAAACAGACAAAATTAAGAATAGCGAAACCAGACATAAATATGTAAATATCGCTAAAGACTATAACAATATAGAATTTAATAATGAAACACTTAAGTATTTAATTTTAGGGTTGAATGATAAACTCAGTAAGGTTGAAAATACCTTAAAACCTATTGATAAAAATAAAAAAGAGATTATTTTAGTTTGTATATTTAATAATTTTTCAGAATTTTTTGAGAAATGGATAAGACATTACGTCGAATTGGGCGTTAAGAATTTCGTATTGGTAAATAATAATTCTGGTGATGACTCAATAAAAAAGATAAATGAAATTACGAAAAATATTAAAGATATTAAACTGGATTTATACAATGTTGAAGCTACCTATAATTGTTTTAGGGCTTGTAGCTGGAGACAACAGATTTTAGATATTTATGGAATTAATAGATGGTATTTGAATGTTGATTCCGATGAATTATTCCATGTTGATGAAAAGATAGAAGAATACATTGACTCTATAAGTAAGGATGGTCGTAAATCTGTTAAAGCTATTATGGTAGACGTATATTCTAAAAAGCCCATTTTCGAAAATAAGAATATAAGTGATATGAAATTTGTAGATTCGAACACTTATAAAACTGAAATAAACCCTTTTTACGGGTTAAGAATTTACGGTGGCCCTAGAGGAAGGATTTTTGGTTTAAGGTCTAGCCTACAAAAGGTTCCACTACTATATTACACTGGAAATGAATTAATTGTGAACGATCATTATGTATTTCCGAAAGAGTTAAATTTTGTAAATATATCATCGGTAGTATTTCATTATAAATTCTTGCCGAATTCATTATCGTTATATAAAAACATGGCGAAAAGTGGGGTGTATTGGCAAGACTCTAAAGAATATAAAAAATACCTATCTGCTTATGAAGATGACTCTAATTTATCTATGTTTTCAAAAGATTCATCTATTAAAATTGAAGATTTTCGGCTGTCTGATACAGTACCCGAGTAGTTGTTGGTTAGTAATATTCCTATCAAGGGGAGCCAAGAAAATCTCCCGAAGAATCGGGGGGTTTTTCTTTTTAATTTAAGATTTTTCTAAGTTGAATATGATAAAATAGAAAGAGAAAAGAGGTAAGATGAAATTTGATAAAGTTATAATTGGTTTTGGAAAGGCTGGAAAAACGCTAGCTGTTTTAGCAGCAAATAAAGGTGAAAAGATTGCTCTGGTTGAAAAATCTTCAAAAATGTATGGTGGAACTTGCATTAATATTGCTTGTATTCCAACGAAGACTTTAGCGGTTGCGGCAAGCGAGAATTTAACTTTCGAAGAAGCGATTTCGCGTAAAGGCGATGTTGTTAAGCGGTTAAACTTAAAAAACTATCACATGTTGGCTGATAACGATTTGGTTACGGTTTTTGATGGCTTTGGCTCATTTCTAGATGAGAACACGGTTTTAGTTGAATCGAATGGTGAAAAACTTGAGCTTTCGGCCGATAAAATTATCATTAATACCGGTGCGGAAAGTTTTATTCCTAAAATTGAAGGAATTGAAGAAGGTTTGCAAAATTCAAAAATCTTTACAAGCACAGAACTTCTTGATAACCAAGAAAAAATTGATAATCTAGCAATTATTGGTGGTGGATTTATTGGTTTGGAATTTGCTTCAACCTTCACAAAATTAGGCACAAAAGTTACAATTTTTGAGAAGTTTGATAAAATCTTAGCCGATGAAGATGACTCGATGCGAAAAGCGATTTATGATTTTCTAGTTTCGCAAGGTGTTAATTTTGAATTTAATGCAAATATTGAAGCTTTCGAAAATACTGAAAATGGAATTCTAGTAAAAAATAATGGCGAAAATTTTGCGTTTGACAAAGTGTTGGTTTCGATTGGAAGAAAACCTGCAATCTCGAAATTGAATCTTGAAAAAGCGGGAATTAAAACGCTTGAAAATGGTGGAATTTGGACGGACGAAAAACTTCAAACTTCAAATCCAAAAGTTTGGGCGGTTGGTGATGTGCGCGGAAAAGAACAATTCACTTATGCTTCTTTGGATGATTTTCGAATTTTACGCTCGCAATTTTATGGTAATGGCGAATATTCTTTAAATAGCCGCAAAAACTTGCCAAATTCAGTTTTCTTGCAGGTTCCATTTTCGAAAGTTGGGTTAACTGAAAAGCAAGCCCTAGCAGAAGGTTTCGAAATTAAAGTGAAAGAAATTCCAGCCGCAGCGGTTCCAAAGCTTCAGCTCGAGTTTAAGACAACAGGACTTTTGCGATCTGTAGTTGATGTACAGACGAATAAAATTTTAGGCGCAGCTTTGTTCTGCTACAATTCACCAGAAGTGATAAATATTATAAAAACCGCAATCGATGCCAATCTGGATTATACAGTTTTGCGAGATCAAATCTTTACACACCCAACTGTTGCGGAAAGTTTAAATGACTTGTTTAATCTTTAGATTTGCGTTGGTATTAAAAATTTGTTATAATTAAACAAAAGCATAATAATTTTTAAAGGTGGGAAATGAAACCGACGATTCTATCGATTGGAAATGCAACAAAAGACAGTTTTCTAGATATTCAAGATCAAAAAATATACAAAGATGAACTTAATGATTTTCATTACGATTTAACTTTTGATGACTCTACTTTGAATTATAAAAAGAAAGCTGGTATTTTTGGTGGTACAATTTTAAGCGAGAAGATTTTTACCGCTGCTCATTTCAAGGCTTTTTCGAATGCTAATCCAAAAGGGATATCTCAATTTGAATATAGTGAAATTAACGATTCCTTAGTTGAACGATTTATCGTTTCATATAAGGGTAAGAGTTTTATCTTAACAAGCAATCCACGCGAAACAAAATGGAATTCTCCACCTTATGCACCAGACTTAATCTATATCGCGGATACAAACTTTTCGGAATCTTATTTAATGGATTTTCGAAAATATCTATCTGAAAACCGACAAATCGAGCTGGTTTATAACATTGCCGATCTAGATCAAGACTTATCAAGGGAGCTCTTTGTTCGAGCGAATTTAGTTTTTGTAGATTTTCGAAAACAAAATTTAAGCGATTTAATCGATTACTCCAATTACCAAACCGTTGTTGAATCTTTATTGAAGGTTGGTGTTCGTAGCATAGTTATTTTTGACGGAGCTAAAATAGTTGTTGGAAATAAAGAAAAAATTGCTAGCGCAGAATCCGATTTTGGATTGAATTCTTTTTATCAGAGCAATATTTTTCAGGCTGCTTTTGTGGCTGAAAACTTTTCAAACTCTTCTAACTTAGAAGAGAGCTTGCGGCTAGCGCTAACAATTGCGAATAAATCAGATTTTAATGATGTTCTAAAACCTTTTTATGCGCAACAAATCCTAAATCGTAAAAACTATGAATTACCGGTTGAAATCATAAGTGATACGCCGGATATTAAAGGAAGATTACATAAAGTTGCATCAAGCCTAGTCGCTCGACCAAAAGGAATTTTTGCAGCGGATGAATCTGGTGGAAATATCCATAAAAAGTTTGAAAGTATTGGCGTTGAAGATAATTTTGAAAATCGCCGAGCTTATAGGGAAATGTTCTTTAAAACTCAAGATATCGAGAATTATTTAAGCGGAATTATTCTATTTGAAGAAACTGTTGAACAAAATACTTCTGAAGGTGTTAATTTTGTTGAATATCTAAAAAACCGAGATATTTTAGTTGGAGTTAAACTTGATGGTGGACTTCGACCTTTAGCTGGTTTTGAGGACGAGACTATTTCTGTAGGTTTAGATTCTTTGGACCAAAAGCTTGAAAAATATTCAAAAATGAATATTGACTTTGCAAAATGGCGAGTTGCTTTTGAAATAAATAAAGAAAAAGGAACTCCGAGCGATGCTGCCATTGAGGCGAATTTACGAATTTTGGCTCAATATGCGAAAGCTTGTCAAAAATATGGAATTGTACCAATTGTAGAGCCAGAAGTTGTTTATTCAGGAAACCATACGATAAAGCAGTGTCGTGAGATTACTGAAAAGATTTTGAAGAGTCTGTTTAAAGAATTAGAAATCTTTAAAGTTGATCTTGCTGGAACAATCTTAAAAACGGGTATGGTTCTTGCTGGTTCTGAAAATGAAATTCAATCATCTTCAAGAGAAGTTGCACGCGAAACTATTGCGGCCTTGAAAAATTCTGTTCCTAAAGAATTAGCGGGTGTTGTATTCTTGTCTGGCGGTCAAACACCGACTCAAGCAACAGATAATTTGCAAGAAATTACAAATCTTGGTCCTTTTGATTGGGGGGTTACATACAGCTATGCTAGAGCACTTCAATTGCCTGCATTGCAAGCTTGGGCTGGTAAAGCTGAAAACGTTTCTCAGGCACAGCTTTTGTTTCTTGAACGTGTTGCAGCAAATTCGCATGCACTATATAAAAACTAATTTTCGAAAATATAAAACGCTCAGTTTATAAATTGAGCGTTTTTTCGTTATTTATTTTTTATGGTTAGTGATTACTGCAAAAATTCCAACTGCGATACCGCCTACAGGATAAAAAATTCTTGCTGAAGACCAATCATTAGTGATAAAACTATAAGTTAAATAAATTGCTGTAATCGACATCATTGTAATAGCCGCGAAAAGGCCAATTTTTCGATTTTTCTCTTTATTTTCACTTTCGATTTCGTTAAAGTTGCTAATTTTAGCAAAAATAGAATTACCATAGGTTGATATAGAAAGTCCAATTCCAAGTAAGAGCATAAAAATCGTTGATGCACTTCTTCCGCCAAGATTTGTAAAATTGTAGATAACTTGATGGCTAGCTATAGCAATGAAGATTATCGAAACAAGAGCCATTTTGCTAAAGCTTTCGATACTCTCAGCGTTTTGAATTTCTTTTTTCGAAAAAACTTCGTTAATTTTTGTATTAGATTCGGCAAGATTCTCAATTGCTGTTTTATCAAAGTTTCTAGCGAGGATGAATAATGGTACTGCGATTGCTAGTGACAACATTAGAACGATACTGGAAAGTATAGAGAAATCTGGCATTGAATCTGAAAGTAGAGATTGTCGCATTTTAAAATCATATCCTGAAGAAAAAGTAGCGAGGGTGATTCCTAAGAATAAAATAAAAATTCCTAAAGATCGGATTATAGCAATTTTTCTATAAGTTTTATTATAGTCTTCTTTATCGAAATCTATTTTCTTGGTTGAAATTTCACCAGTTAATTCATCTAAACTAATATTAAAAAGATTACTTATAGCAACTAACTTTTCAAGCTCTGGTGAAGATTTTCCACTTTCCCAGGCTGAAACTGATTGTCGCGAAACTCCAATTTTATCGGCAAGTTGTTCTTGTGAAATATTTTTTGAAGCACGTAGCTTTTGTAAATTTTGACTAAACATTTTTTGTCCTTTCATATTAAATATTATACACTAATTATACAAAAAAGACTCAATTGCAGCTACCAAGTTTGCTTTATATTTGCAAAAAATATTGCTAAAATTTTTAACAAAACAGATTGATTTTATGTTAAATTTGCTTGCATTGTCAAAAATTGATTAATTATAAGCTTTTTCAGGAAAATGAAGCTGGACTTTTGCTAATTTATTTTTAACTTTCCAATCAATAAAATTAACGCCGATTGTTTCGAAAATCTCTTTTGTAACTTCTGAATTTTTCGAAAAATCAATTTCTGGACCATAAAAATCAAATTCTAAAAAGTATTCAGAGCCATCTTTAAAAATAGAATAATAAAATTCGTAATGATAATCTGGAAATTTTGCTTTTTCGATAATCATGATAATTTAACTATAAAATATTTTATAAAAAAGAGCAAGTTTTGGCTTACTCTAGGCGGATTATGATTTTAGCTCGTTATAAAATTTCACTATTTCGTCATAAGATTGTTTGTCGTTGGGCGAATTTAATAGGTGGCTTATTATATAGTCGGCGATTTCGTTCAACCCAATTATACTAATCGGTGAATTTTTATCGTAATCTGAATGTAGCTCGGTTGAAATTTTCGAGGCTATTATTTGGGCTTTTTCCGCATCTTGATTATCGAGAGATTCTTTAAGGCTATCTAGCCAACTGTTGTAGAGTGTTGTTTTGTTCATCATTTTACTCCCCTTATATATTATAAAATATGACTGCTCAAAAATGAACAGTCATTGCGACAACTACCACCAGGATCCACGATCTCCGTTTTTGCCAGTATTGCCATCTTTGCCGTAGTGGTCGTGATTTGGTTGGACGCCAGCATTTTTATCCCCGTAGAAATCAAGAAAATTATTATGACCGCTAGCAATTAGGGTTTGACCTTCTTGATTACCCTGACCGAAGGATACTGTTACTGGATTGCCGTTAGAGTCTGCGGCATGGACTGGTGCTGACCAGCTGCGATCTCCACCACTTCCTTCACCTTGACCCATTCCGAAAGTTGCATCGTTGTCGTTAGTTGGCATTTTTGCCACCTCTTTCTAAAAAGTGCGACCGAATAGTTCGGTTAACCTGATATTCTACTACAATTTTCAAATTCAAGGATATTTTATCATTTTTTTTTTACTATTTGTCAAGACTTTTTATCGAAAAAATGTTAAAATAATAAAATGAACACCAAACTCGCCGAAAAATTGAAAAATCTGCCAAATTCTGCTGGCGTTTATTTTCATAAAAATTCGAAAGACGAAATTATTTATGTCGGAAAAGCGGCAAATTTAAAGAATCGTGTTCGGCAATATTTTCAAAATTCACGCGGTAAAGATTCGAAAACGCAAGCTTTAGTGGCAGAAATAGCGATGACCGATTGGATTGAAGTTGAAACTGAAATGGATGCGCTTTTTTTGGAAAGCGAGATGATTAAACGCTATAAACCTCAATATAATATTCTTTTGCGAGATGATAAATCGCCAACTTATGTGCGAATTGGTTTTCGTGATAAAATTCCACATATCAGTTTTACCAAAAATCCGCTTGATGATTCGGCAGAATATTTTGGGCCGTTTTATAATTCAAATGCGGTAAAAAAATCGGTGCGGTTGCTTCGAAAAGTTTTTCCGTACTATTTGAGCGAAAAGATGCCAGCAAAAAATAGTTTAGATTTCCAAATTGGGTTAACGCCAGGACTGGAAAATTTCGAACAAGATTCGCAGGAATTTAATCAAAAAAAGGCTGAATATAGGCGCAATTTACAGCAACTCGCAAGGTATTTGAAGGGCGAGCGAAAAATGCTCCAGCTTGAAATTGAAAAAGAAATGTTTGATTTTGCGAGTGAACAGAATTTTGAAATGGCGGCAAAAAAACGCAATCAGTTGCGGGATTTGAGTGAGCTTGGTAAGCAGGTTATTTTTTCAAATGAGGAGTTTTTGGATATTTCTAAAGATCATGCGCTTTCGAAATTGGCAGAAATTCTTTCTCTTGAAAATCCTCCGCGGCGAATTGAGGCTTATGATATTTCACACACAGGAGGCGAAAATAATGTGGCCTCTATGGTGGTTTTTTCGAACGGTTTAAGCGATAAGCGCGAGTATCGAAAATTTAAAATGACTACTGGTGGAAATGATGATTTTTTACATATGAAAGAAGTTTTGACGAGGCGATTTTCGAAACGTAATGAAAAATGGGCACGGCCAGATTTAGTCTTAATTGATGGTGGAAAAGGCCAATTGAGCGTGGCGTTAGAAGTTTTACCGAGTGATATTTTAGCAATTGGAATAGCTAAGCGGGATGAGGAAATTATTTTTGACACTAGAAATACTAATCTAAAAACGGATTGGCTTAATGAAAATTTATCTAAAAGGGGTGAAGATTTTTCGGTTCGGTGTGAAGGCGATTTCCTGGTTTTGAATTTACATCTATCGCAAAGTCATTCGCATGGGCATGCTAGAAATTTACTGGGCGAGAATAATTCTGAATTTAGTGATTTAACTAAACTTTTTCAGCGAATTCGTGATGAATCGCATAGATTTGCAATTAATTATCATTCGAATTTGCGTACAAAAAAACAAACGCAGAATATTTTAGAAAAAATTGATGGAGTTGGTGTAAAAACACGAGCAAAATTATTGCGTAAATTTGGTTCAGTGAAGCGAATTCGTGAAGCCCCGGTTAGTGAGATTTCGAAAATAGTTGGCGAAAAATTAGCTGAAAAAATTAAGCAAAATTTGTAATTTTTGAAAGTTTTTGATAAAATAGACATAAGAATTATGGTGGGTAAAGGCAAGATTAAAAAACGTCTTAAACAGATACAATCGCTAAAAAATTGGCAGTTGTTTATTTTGCTTTTGCTTGTTATCTTTGTTGATTTGACTGCATTAAGATTGAATAATGTTGGAATGGTTCGCCGGCGAGAAGCGGTTGAGGCAGCAGATAAAGCTGGTGATGTTGAAGCTACTAGAAAGGCAACAATTGAGTTTGCTAATTATGTTCATGCACATATGAATAGTGGTGGAATTGTGTATAGCGATAAAACGCATTGGTTTAAAATTAATAGAGAAGTTAAGGTTGCTTGGGCTAATATTTATAAAATTGACTCAGCTAAAGCCGAGCAAGCCGCTCGTGATGCTGCCGAAAATAACCCAAACGGAAATATTTTTAAAAAAGCCGAGCAAGCTTGTAGGCCAAGATTCAGCGGTGGATACTCTTTAGCATATCAACAATGTATCTTGAACGAGCAAAACAAATACCCTTCAAGCACCCAAGGACAATTAAAAGTTGAATCTTTACGTGAATCAGAATATGTTTATACGTTTATCGCACCGCTTTGGTCGCCAGATCTTGCTGGTTGGACAACTCTGCTCGCGTTTATAATTATAATTATGATTATAGTTAAAATGATGATTACGACAATTCTTAAGCTTATTCTAAAAAAATATAAGCCAAAAGTATAAAAACTCTTGACACTACTTAATAACTAGTATACAATGAAAATATACAACAGTAGTAATGAAAGGATAGAAATGGCTTATAGTCAAACAAATTCAAAAGGAATTACATATTATTTGCACAAAAGTGAAGTAACTTTGCGTGGCGGAAAACCACAAACAATTTACTTCTTTGCTAAAAAAGAAAAAAACGATAAAGGAACACCTTGCGATCTTCCAGAAGATCGAATTGTAAAAGAAAATCCACGAAATGGATTCTTGACAGTTTCTCGAAAGAAATAATTGATTTATGAAAACCGCTTCCATCCAGATGGGGCGGTTTTTTGTTGAATTTTAAGCAAAAATAAAAAAACGCCAATTAGGCGAATTTGGTAGGGGATGCTGGGTTCGAACCAGCGACCAATCGTGTATGAGACGACTGCTCTAACCGCTGAGCTAATCCCCCGACTATTTAATTATAACAAAAAATATGATAAAATTAAATAGTGAAATTAAACGTAAACGATTTAAAAACTAAAACTCGTCGTGCGAAGTATTATTTTTCGAACGATATTTTAACTTTGAGTAATATTATCATGGGGAGTGTAATAGTTGTTTCGATTGTTTGGGTTTGGGGAAGTATTTCTGCAATGGAAAAAAATTACGCTATCCAGAAAAAGCTTGAGTTAAAGCAAAGGCAGGCTTTAATTGAGGAGATCAACTATCAAACATTACAATATGAGCAAAAATATTTAAAGAGCTCAGAATATCAAGAGCTAGCGGTACGTGAAAAGCTTGGGCTTGCACTACCGGGCGAGCACGTTTTAGTGCTTCCTAAGTATCCAGAAGAAAAGAAGAAACAACAAGCTGAAACTTCTAAACAGTCTAATTTTACACAGTGGATGAACTTTATTTTTGGCGGAAATGCGCAAAAATCATCAAAATAAGTAAAAACTATTGACTCTTGGTGGGCTCTGTGATAAAATATAAAACAGATATCGCGGGATGGAGCAGTCTGGTCAGCTCGCTTGGCTCATAACCAAGAGGTCGTAGGTTCAAATCCTACTCCCGCAACCAAGAAATTATTTTTTTAAAACAACCTCTCGCTAACTAAGAGGTTGTTTTTCTAATATGTAATATGTGTTGAATAAAAAAGGTTGATGTAATAACTACAGCAACCTAAAATAATATCTGGTAGTAGCGGCGGGGATTGAACCTGCGACCTTAGGCTTATGAGTCCTACGCTCTAACCAACTGAGCTACGCTACCACAATGAGTCTATTTTAGCATATCTAGAAAAAAAATTCAATAGAAAAGCTCCCAATTTTAGGAGCTTTAGTTTTTACATTAAATCGTCAAATTCATCAAAGCGAGAAATTCTTGCATCAATAAAATTTCGAAGTTCTTTTTTTGTTCGGTGCCTATCCCATGAGGCCATTCGTTCATGTTGTGCCATGTATTTTTTCCTTTTTTGTTTTATTTATTATTACGTTATTTATAATAACACAAAAAAATAAAAAAGTCAAGACTCTTTTAGAAAAAACTTAAACATTTTCCTTGATTTTCGCTCGTGCTTATAATATAATTTATGATAAAGGTTATGGATAATTGGATGATTTTATTGGTGGTGATTTTAGCGGCAATGGTGCACGCTAGTTTCCATTTGAGTATCAGTGTTTTAACACTTTTAAGTGGACATACATTAAGCCGTAAAAAATCTCAACTTCAGTTAACTAAACTTTCAATGTCATTAGTTTTAGGCTCGATATGTTCAACAATTTTGATTTTTTCTACTTTTGCACATTTTGGTGGAATATTTTATAATTTTGTATTTTCGAAGGTTGTTTGGGCTGTTTTGGTGGGGATATTAGTTTCTGCAGGTGTTGCTACTTGGATTTTTTATTATCGACGAGGGAAGAATATTCGAGATGGAACAGAACTTTGGGTTCCTCGGCCACTTGCTAAGTATTTAAATAATCGCGCAAGTAAAACTAAACATTCAGCTGAAGCCTTTGCTTTGGGGGTAATTAGCGTTTTGAGCGAATTATTATTCTATTTTGCTCCTCTAGTAGTTTCAGCATTATTTGCGTCAAGGGTTTCGCCTGCATTCCAGTTTGCTATTTTAGTTATCTATGTCTTGATTTCAAATCTACCGATTTTTAGTATTGCTTGTATTATATCTGGTGGTCATCCAATTTCTGAAATTCAGGTTTGGCGGAATATGAATAAAAGATTTTTGCAATTTGTATCTGGCCTAGGGATGATAGTTTTAGCTTTTATTGTAGGGGTTGTTATATTTACTCCAGAGATTTTAGGAGTTTCGTTGTGAGGGTTGTAGTTAAGTCAAACGGAAAAATTGAAAAATTTGATTATAAAAAACTACAGAGAAGTTTAAGCGAAACTTTTTTGATAGTAAAATCTCCAGAAGGTCAAAGCAATGAATTTGTTAAAAAAACTCTTCTTGAGTTTGCCGATTGGCAAAAAAATAAGCCAGAGATAACTAGTGATGATATTCGAAGGCAAGCCAGTGGAATATTACAAAAGATTCACCCAGAGGCTGCATATGTATATAAAAATTTCAAAAGCATAATTTAAGGAGTATGAAAATGGTAAAAAGAAAATTTGATTTTGATTTGATTGTGCTTGGAAGTGGTGCTGGCGGTTCTGCTGCCGCTAATATTGCATCAAAGGCTGGTTTAAATGTTGCGGTTGTTGAGAATGACCTTTTTGGTGGTGAATCACCAAATTATAGCGATATTCCCTTGGCGGCAATTTCGAAAGTAGAGAAAACTTTTTTCGAAGCTAAGCGAATAGAAAAAATGGGTCTTCGCTCGGCAAATTTGACCTACAACTTTCCGATGATTTCTAATTGGAGAAAACTCGCAGTTGAACGAACTGGTGCTCATGATAACCAAAAGTTCTTTGAAAGCCTAGGAATTACAACTTTTCGTGGTGAGGCAAGATTTTTAACACCAAATGAAATTTCAATTAACCAAAAGCATTATTCTGCAAAGAATTTCTTGATTGCGACTGGTTCGAAAGTTTCAATCCCAGATGTTAAAAATATTGAGAATGTAAGGTATTATACTCCTAAAACAATTTTCGAAATTTCACGTCCACCAAGGAGTATATTCATTATTGGCGGAGGGTCGGAGGCTGTTGAGATTGCGCAATTTTTAGCTATTTTCGGCACGAAGGTTTATATTAGCGAAGTTTCAGCTAGAATTTTACCTAAAGAAGATGAGGAAGTAGGAATTACCTTAGAAAATATTTTAGTAGAAGAACATCATGTTTATGTTTTGCCACAAACACGTGTTTTAGCGGTTCAAAAAGATGGGCTAATGAAACGGGTGATTTTTCAACGTGGTGGAGCGGAAAAATTTGTTCGTGTTGATGAGATTTTGGTTGTTGGTGAGAGGACTCCGAATACAGATATTGGTCTCGAAAATGCTCATGTTGAATATTCTAAGGACGGCATTTTAGTAAACGAATTTGCGCAAACTTCAATGAAACATATTTTTGCCGTTGGAGGAGTTGTTAATCCGCAAATGCAAACATCTGAGATTCTGCTTTCAAGTCGAACAGTTGCGCATAATATTTTACATCCTCGATCAAAAATGGCGGTTAATTTTCCACTTGCGCCTCGAACGATTTCAACCTGGCCAGAAATCGCAAGTGTTGGTTTAAGTGAAGATGATTGTTTGAAGCGAGACTTAAAATATAAAACTGCGATTGCGCCATTGAACCTAATCGCAAAGAGTAATATTGAAAACTTTAGCAATGGATTCGTGAAGCTTATTTGTGATAAAAAAGGAAAAATCATCGGTGGAAGTGTTGTCGCACCAGATGCATCGAATATTATTGCGCAAATTTCCCTAGCAATTCGAAATGAAATGACAGCTCGAGAGTTAGCTGAAATTCCGCAACCATTTTTGAGCTGGAGTGAAATTATTCGTGTAGCGGCACACCGAGTTAGATAAAAGCAGCTATATTTTTGCTTTCAAAATTTGAAATTTTAGCCAAAAAGTGTTAAAATAGGTAAAGATTTATAGATAAAAATTAAGGAGAATTATGGCTGGTCATAATAAGTGGTCAAAAATTAAACGACAAAAAGGTGTGAATGACGCAAAACGAGGCGCGATCTTTACACGAATCGGAAACCAAATAGCAATTGCAGCGCGCAGTGGTGCTGATCCAGATATGAACCCAAGCTTAGCACTCGCAATTGAAAAAGCACGCGCAGTAAATATGCCTAACGCAAATATTGAACGTGCGATTGCGCGAGCTGCCGATAAAAATGCAGCAGCACTTGAGGAAATCACCTATGAAGGCTATGGCCCAAACGGCATTGGGTTGGTTATTGAAACTGCAACAGACAATCGCAATCGAACTTTGCCTGAAGTAAAAACAGCTTTGGTGAAAAACGGTGGTCGAATCGCCGATGCCGGAAGTGTGATGTTTCAATTCTCTCGAAAAGGTGTTATTTTAGTTGAAGCAACGGGCGAAGACGCTCTACTTGAAATTCTTGATGCTGGCGCAGAAGATGCAGTTGAAGAAGATGGTGAAATTGTAGTTTATACAGATCAGAAAGATCTAATGAAAGTTCGAAAAGAACTAATTGAAAAAGGTCTAACTGTGAAAGAAGCTGAGCTTCAATATGTACCAAATATGGAAGTTGAAATCACCGACGATGAAACTCGTGCGAAAGTTGAAAAACTAATGGATGCGCTTGATGATGTCGATGACGTGGTGAATGTTCATACGAATGCTAAATTTTAATTTTAAAGGCTCCGAAAGGGGCTTTTAATTTTAAGAGTCTCGATTTTATTATAAGGGAAAACATGTTTAATTTAATTTTTAATTCAGATATAAACCTTGAAATACGTGCAAAAATTAAACGATATTTCGAGAAATATAAACCATTTTTTAAAAGATATTTTCCGGAAATGAATAATGTTGATATTTATTTTGCCCATGAGAAAAAGCCGTCCATTATAGGTAAAGAGAATGAGCTATTGATGGGTGTTGGTTATCTTGTCGATAACTGTGCAGAAATTCAAATTTACGATGATAACTTTACGGAAGCAGATTTTGTATGGCTAATTTTTCATGAATTAAATCATGTCTATCGAGGATTTTATGAGCGAGATCTTTGGCTAATGGCTAATATAATTCCAGAGGGTTTGGCTTTGGGTTTTGAGAAGCAGATTAGAAAAGAAATTAATATACAATGGAAGGATAGATCTTTATATTTTAATAAAAATGAAAAAGCAATGATCTTAAAGCGGCTTACTGAAGCGATTGATATTTGTGAAAATAAAAAAGACTACGATTATAATGCATGGCTGTATAACTTTAATGGTGAAAATCCTGATTTTCCACACAATTTGGGCTATAAAATTGGTGATTTTTTGGTTGGTGAATATTGTAAATCTCATAAAATTAAACCGATTGAAGCCGTGCGAATTCCAACAATGGAATTTATTAAATTTGCCAAAAAGGAGATTCTAAAATGCGAAAAATAATTTTGGGAAATTTTAAAAACAATAAAGTTTTCCGCAAGAAATTGCGCTCAAGTTATAGGCAGGCGATGCGAATTTTACGACCACAATTTGGTGATAATAAAGGTTATGATTTGGTTTTCTGCCGAAAAATTTGGACTTATTCTGACGATGGAGTTGATTTTTATCGTCGCCAAAATCATGCTGCTTTTGAAATTTGTGAGATTTTTAGAGATATTCGCAATATTGATATTCGAAACGCGATAATTCGAGCTGTCACAAGTGAGAATTTGCGAAAATTAAATTTTAAAAACGAATTTTTAATGGATATTTTGGCGGTTGGCGGAGGATTTTATTTGGCTGGAATTTCAAAAAATATCAAACTTTCGCCAGAGATTAAAAAAGATTTTTTAGAATTTTCTAAAAATGCCAAAAACTATGATTTTGATAAATATATGAATGGTGAAAATAAAATTGAGCAGGATCTTCTTGGAATTTTTGCGGCCGAAATTATTTCAAAAATTGTTAAAGATCGAAAATTAAATGAAATTTCTGAGCAAGAAATTTTTGACGAAATCCAAAAAAAATAGTAAAATTTTAAGATGAATAACCTTGAATTTCTTGTAAAAAATTATCAAACACCGCCCGAAGCAATTTCGCTAGTTGAGAGTTCTCGAGTTTTATTGCTTGCGGGAATTTCTGGTGCAGGAAAAGACACGACTAAAAAATATCTTTTGAAAAACCCAGAATATCGCGATATTGTGAGCCACACAACGCGTGCTCCTCGTGAAAATAATGGTAATCTTGAGCAAGATGGTGTTGATTATAACTTTATTTCGAAAGAGAAGGCCGAAGAAATGCTTAAAAAGCGTGAGTTTATTGAGGCGAAATTTGTTCACGGCAAGATTTATGGCACAAGTGTTGCAGAAATTGAAAAAGCAAATCAAAACGGGCAGATTTCTGTAACGGATATTGATATTCAAGGAATTGCAGAATATAAAAAAATGAGCGAGCATGTAGTTGCAGTTTTCATTTTGCCACCAGATTTTGAAACTTGGCGAGCGCGTTTCGCGAACCGGTATTCAAGCGCAGAAGAATTCGAAAAAGATTTCGAAAAACGTTTGCCAGAAGCGATTTCTTCACTAGAACAGGCGCTCGAAGTGCCATATTTTCACTTTATTTTGAATGATGATTTTCGAAATACGGCGCGAATTATTAACCAAATTATGCACCAAGATGTTGAGTTTAATTATAAAGACATCGAGGTGCGTGTGCGAGCAAGAAAGCTTTTGGAAGATATTAAGAGTAAATTTTTAGAACTGCAAAAATAAAATAAAAGAAAAAACCCGCATTTTTTGCGGGTTTAGAAGAGCTATGGTCTGTAAATAACAGCCTTATCCGTTTTTTCGTCAATATTTATCTTTGGTCCTGCGACCAATACATTTTTTATAAATACTGGATATGAACCGTATGAGCCATTAGTAAAATATTTATCTGTTAAACCATTTTCGGCATCAATCTTCCACCCTTTTGGTAGGATTAAATTACGAAAATCTAAAGCACTGAATAGTACTAAATAACCCCTACAATCATGGGTTCTTCCAAAAACCATTTTTATTCCAGGATTTAGTCGAATCATTTCTTCTCTACTGAGTTTAGCCATTTTTTCTCACTCTTCTTCCACTCTTGTTAGTGAAAGCCTTTCATTATTTTGGCGGTTTTCATTTCCGCGGGCGAGCTTTCAGACATTGAAAACCCATCTGCGGAAATGAAAATCTAGAAAAATGAATAGATGATATTCCAGATAACTCTTCTTTAAAACTTACTTCTTAGTAATTACTAAGACTTTTTAATTATAGCATAAATACAACAAAAAGTCAAATAAAGCGCTTTTCGAGATTATTCTATATGGGTATAAAAAATAAGGAAAAATAAAAAATCCCGTATTTTACGGGATTGCACGGGGACTTAGAAATAAGTTTTTCTGCGACGGTCGACAAAAACCGCAGTTTTAAATACACCATCAGAAAATCCACACGGCTTACCGAAGAAATAGCCTTCAGGAATCTTCATAGATTGCCAAGCTTCACTTGTGAGCCATATGGCATATAGCGTATTTCCATTATCATCAACGAGCCTAAACTTAAAATCCAAATCTGGGTTAAGATTATAGAATTCGCGGCAGAACCTACCAAATCCAGTTAGCTCATCCTTGTTGGAACTTAGCGTTTGTTCGCGGAACTTTTCATTGATTGCGTGTGCAATCCTTTTAGAGCTAACAGATGAAGTTGATGTAATTTTCGGCATATTCTTGTCCTCCTTGAAAAAACTTTTTGACATAAATCAAAACAATATAATTATAACATGCAGAAGTGGAAAAGTCAAGTATAATGTTCTGAAAATACAGAATTAGCACTCTATTGACCTAAGTGCTAATTTGTGCTAAACTAAAAATATGAATATTACGCCGCGACAAACGCAAATTTTAGTTGCAATTATTGAGCAATATGCCGAGGTTGCCAGCCCGGTTGGCTCAGTCACTTTAGCTAAACTTTTCGAAGTTTCTAGTGCAACGATCCGTTCAGAGATGGCTAAGTTGGAGGAGCTCGGTTTAATTACTCAGCCACATACTTCCGCTGGCAGAATTCCGACGGATAAAGGGTATCGATTCTATGTTAATCGATTAACGGAAGAAAACCAAGGTGGAGACGAGCAAATTTTACTCAATGCAAGCAATTCAAAAGATAATCTAAGAGGTTTTCGTGCAATTTCTTCGCGGGTTTCAGCTCAGAATGATCGTGCTGATCATGCAATTCGTTCGGCGGTGGATTCTTTAGTCGAGATTACTGGTAATCTTGGTCTTGCAACGATTGGCGACCAACTTTATATGAACGGAATTTATAATCTTTTTTCACAGCCAGAATTCGAAAGCGGTGAGGCGGTTCAATCTGTTGCTCAGCTATTAGACAACCTTGAACCTTGGCTGCGTGAAGTTGCGCCAAATGAACCGTTGAATGTTTATATTGGTAGCGAAAATCCAATCGGTAAAAGTTCGGGTGCAAGTTTGATTATTTCGAAATTCGAAAGTCCATTTTCGGAAAATTCTTACATTGGAGTGCTTGGGCCAACTCGTCAGAATTACGGAAAAGTAGTGCGATTAGTTCAAAAAACCGGTGAATTTTTAGAAGAGATATTATAGTTTAAGGAGAGATAATGAATATTCTAGTGATAAACGGTCATCCAGATAAAAAGAGTTTTAGCACAGCTATTTTTAATAAAGTTATAGATAATCTTGATAATGAAAAGCATGAAATTGAAACTCTAAATCTTGCGGATATGAAATTTGACCCAGTTTTGCGTTTTGGCTATCGAGAGCGAATGGAAGAGGACGCTGAAATCACACGTTCGCAAGAATTAATTCAATGGGCGGATCACCTAATCTTCATTTATCCGATCTGGTGGAGCTCAATGCCAAGTTTGATGAAGGGTTGGATTGATCGTGTTTTTACGCCTGGAGTCGCATATTCATCTAATCATAAAGGTATTTTTATATTAAACTTTATCACTGGTCAGCAATTTAAAAAGCTTTTAAAGGGTAAAACTGCTGATATTATCACAACATCTCAAGGGCCAAGTTGGTGGTATAAAATTTTTAGCGGAATCATTAGCGTACCAGATAGCTATGGAATTGCAGTTTTAAAAAATGCGGTATTGAATCATTGTGGTATAAAAACTAGAAAAGTAATGAATTTGGGAGATATGAACCGGGAGCCGAATACACTGGAGGTTCGAGAAATATTTTTAGAGAAAGTTGCAAAACATGCAAGTAAAATTTAAGGAGGAAAGTATGAAAGATAATAA
This sequence comes from Candidatus Nanogingivalaceae bacterium, assembly GCA_015257795.3. Classification (NCBI taxonomy): domain Bacteria; phylum Candidatus Saccharimonadota; class Candidatus Nanosyncoccalia; order Candidatus Nanogingivales; family Candidatus Nanogingivalaceae; species Candidatus Nanogingivalaceae bacterium. The sequence continues at coordinate 579,116 of CP072208.2, read as the reverse complement.
TTTAAATACAAATCAAGAAGTTTCGAAAGATGAGAAAAAAGGTGGATTTTTTAAAAAAGATTCTAAAGCGGAAAAACTTCACGCAGAAAATTTGGAGCTAAAAAACGATTTACAGCGTACGCGAGCAGATTTTGAGAATTATCGTAAAAATGTGGAAAGTCGAGTTTCGAATGCACAAAATTTAGGTGAAAAGAAAGCTATTTTGGCGTTAATTCCAATGGTTGACGATATTGAAAGAGCAATTTCGCACTTACCAGAAGAATTAGCACAAAATGCTTGGGCGCAAAATGTTGTTAAGATGAGTAAAAATCTTGATAAAAACCTTTCTAAAATTGGTGTAGAAAAAATTAATTCCGCTGAAGGAACTGTTTTTAATCCTGAACTTCACGAAGCAATTCAATTTGATGAAGACTCTGAGGGTGAAGAAGAAATTATTCTAGCAGAATTGCGCGCAGGATACACTTTAAAAGGTGAGGTTTTGCGGGCCGCAATGGTTAAAGTTGGAAGACAATAAAATTATCGTTGACAAAATATAAGGAATGTGATATTATTATAAGCGTTGATCCGTTTCGCCTTATTCTAGAAGGTTGGGACTCGCGGATTAGCCTCCTACCAAAATGATTTTTTAAAAAGCTAGAGTCCGTACTTTTCTTTTTGTCTTGAGGAAGCCTATCCTCTTATAACCGAACCGTCTAATATTAGGCGGTTTTTAATTTTGAAACTTTAAAATTAAGCATAAATATGATAAAATATAACATATGAATAGTGGGCAAAATCTTGAAAATATTAAAAAGTTTATTCGTGCGGCAAATTATTTAACGGTTTCGCAAATTTTTTTGCAAGACAATTTTCTGTTGGAGCGCCCCTTAACTTCTGAAGACATTAAACCTCGGCTTCTTGGTCATTGGGGAAGTTGTCCGGGTGTTAATCATGTTTATGCACATCTTTTAAATATGCAAAAACAGCTAGATTTTGCTAAAAGTGATCTAAAAACAGCGTTTATGCTTGGTCCTGGCCATGCTTTTCCGGCACTTCAAGCGAATCTTTTTCTTGAAGAAACTCTTTCGAAATTTGATATTAATGCTGCTCGAAATCGTAGCGGAATTCAGTATATTTCGAAAAACTTTTCTTGGCCGGGCGGTTTTCCATCGCACGCCAGCCCATTTACGCCTGGTGTAATTCTTGAGGGCGGTGAGCTCGGTTATTCATTGTCTACCGCTTTTGGTGCTGTTTTAGATAATCCAAACCTAGTAATTACAACTTTAATTGGTGACGGTGAAGCTGAAACCGGAACGATTGCAGCCTCTTGGCACTTGAATAAATTGATTGATCCGGTTGAAAACGGGGTTGTTTTGCCGATTTTACATTTAAATGGTTATAAAATTTCGGGTCCAACGATCTTTGGTTCAATGAGTGATTTTGAGTTAATTCAATTTTTTCATGGAGCTGGTTGGGAGCCTAAAATTGTCGATGAATATTCCGCAGAAGATTTTGATTTGGAACTTTCGAATGTATTTTCGAATGCGTTTCGAGATATTTCGCGAATAAAATTTGGGCGAAACAATAAATTTATCCGTTTACCAATGATTATTATGCGAAGCAAAAAAGGTAGCTCGGGTGTAAAGGAAAATAATGGTCAAAAAATTGAAGGAAATTCACTTGCACACCAAGTGCCTCTTTTAAAGGCAAAAACAGATAAAAATGAGCTTGAAAAACTTGAAAATTGGATGAAATCATATAAGTTTGATGAGCTTTTTGATTATAAGCGAGGTGAATTTAAGGAATGGCTTAATGACTTTTTGCCAGAAAGTTCAAGCAGAATTGGCCGAAATCGTTTTATTGATGCGAATTTGAATTTTAAAGAGCTAAAATTGCCGGAAACTACTGAAGGGCTAGGCGAAAAATCTCTTGCAATGAATGCCGTTGGTGGTTTGTTGGAGAAAGTTTTCGAAAAAAACCCTGATAATTTTAGGTTTTTTAGCCCAGATGAAACCTATTCAAATAAACTAGATGCGATTTTTGAAGCAACTTCACGTTCTTGGCAACGAGAAATTAAACCTTGGGAAAAGGATTTGGCAAAAAATGGTCGGGTGACGGAAATTCTAAGTGAAAACTGCTTACAAGGGCTTTTGCAAGGATATATTTTAACTGGTCGACACGGGATTTTAACTTCGTATGAAGCTTTTGCGCCAATTATTTCTTCAATGATGGATCAATATGCGAAGTTTTTGGCACAATCGAAAGAGGTAAAATGGCGAGGTGATTTAGCAAGTTTGAATTATATTCTAACTTCAACTGGTTGGCGTCAAGATCACAATGGTTTTTCGCACCAAAATCCAAGCTTTATTGATGAAGTTTTGCGGCGCGAAAATGGAATTGGACAGATTTTTTTGCCGGCGGATGACAACTCTGCGGTTGTGTCGATTTCGAAAATGCTAAAATCTCGAAATAATATCAATGTTTTAGTTGCGGGAAAAACGCCAGAGCCAAGATATTTTTCTCTAGAAAGCGCGCAAAAACAGCTTGAAAATGGCGGAATATTTATTTTTGATAGTTGGAAAAATCAGAAGATTACAGATTGGGATTCAATTTTGGAAGATGATGAACCGGATTTAATTTTGGCGGCAAGTGGTGATTATGTCTTTAAAGAAACAGTTGCGGCACTTCAAGTTTTGCTTCATGATGTTGCGCAAGTTAAGATTCGCTTGGTTTATATTCAGGCGCTTTGTGGAAAAGGAATTGGAACTTTCGAAAATACGCTTTCGAAAAGCGACTTTGTGAAGATTTTTACTAAAGATAAGCCAGTTATATTTGCTTTTCACGGATACGCTAAAACTCTCAAATCAATTTTATTTGATTATCAAAATCCAGCGCGTATTCAAATTAATGGGTATGAAGAAAAAGGCTCAACAACTACACCGTTTGATATGCTTGCGAGAAATAAAGTATCGCGATATGATATTGCAGCGAGAGCCTTAAATTCGGTTAGTAAAGGTGATGAAGTTTTTGAGAGTCTTGTAAAAGAATATCGAAAACGCCAAGATGATGCTTTACGCTTTGCGCGAGAAAATTCAGTAGACGCGCCAGAGATAGAGAATTGGGGATATTTGAAATTTTATTAGTAATACATTTATATCTAAAAAGGAAAAATCCCATCACTCTATGATGGGATTTAAGGGGCGATCCAATGATATCCAGAACCTCCACACTTATGACAGACATAATCATACTTAGTAAAACCGTAGACTGCTGTAGGCATATCTAGACCTGAAAGTGTAGCATATGAAATTTCTATATCGTAAGATCCGCATTTTGGACAAGGGAATTTATTATCCATGGCTTTCCTCCTTGATATTGTTTCGAAAATTAAATTCATTTGTTTCTAAAATTGAATTCAATTTGCAAAAAGAAAACTGCATGAAGTAGATACTAATACCTCTACTTCTAAACTTCTAGAAAGTTAAAGGACTTACCTAGATTTTATAATTATAATATATTACTTTAATTATGTCAAATATACGGTATCTAATAAATATCTAAATAATACAACAATAGCGCTCGCAAACTAAGAGCGCTATTGTTGCATAAATAAAAATATTTAATATTAACTATAGCATAAAGGGTATTAATAATAAATATTGTAAATAATACATCATTAGCACTCTTGACTTGTGAGTGCTAAAAGCGTATAATTTAAATATGGCGCGAGAGAACTACGAGGCGCGCCAAAAATAAGATAATAAACGCAAGAAATTGCAGTGATAATTAATAAAAGAAAGAAGGATAGAATGGGAAAAATTATTGGAATTGACCTTGGTACAACCAACAGTGCTTTTGCTTACATGGTTGCCGGAAAACCAGAAGTGATTACAAATGCGGAAGGAAATCGAACTACTCCATCAGTTGTAGCGATTAATAAAAAAGGTGATCGTTTGGTTGGCCAAGTTGCTCAACGTCAACGCGTAACAAATCCAAAAAATACAATTTATGGCGTAAAGCGTTTGATTGGACGAAAATATTCTGACGAGGAAGTTCAAAAAGATCTCGGAATTATGCCTTACGAAATTGTTAAAAAAGGTAATGGTGTTGCCGTGAAAATGGGTGACAAAGAATATACACCAGAAGAAGTTTCAGCGATGATTCTTTCGAAAATTAAAGCTGACGCCGAAGCTTTCTTGGGCGAAAAAGTTACCGAAGCTGTGATTACCGTTCCAGCTTACTTTGATGACAGCCAACGTCAAGCAACAAAAGATGCTGGTAAAATTGCAGGTCTTGAGGTAAAACGAATCATTAACGAACCAACTGCAGCCGCACTTGCTTATGGCTTGGATGGTAAAAAAGACGAAAAAATTGCTGTTTTCGACCTTGGTGGTGGAACATTCGATGTTTCAGTGCTTGATATTGCTGATGGCGTGTTTGAAGTTCTTTCAACAAACGGTGATACACACCTCGGTGGTGAAGACTTCGACAACCGAATTGTGAACCATTTCTTAGAAGAATTTAAAAAAGAAGAAGGAATCGATCTTAAAAATGATTCTGCTGCAATGCAACGCTTGAAGGATGAAGCTGAAAAAGCTAAGAAAGAGCTTTCTTCGACAATATCTTATGAAGTGAACTTGCCATTCTTGACAGCTGATGAAGATGGTCCAAAACACTTTGAATACACTCTAACTCGAGCAAAACTCGAAGAATTAGTTGCTGATTTGATTGAGCGACTAGCTGATCCTGTTGAAAAAGCTCTAAAAGATGCAGATCTAAAAGCTAGTGATATTGCTGAAGTTGTGATGGTTGGTGGTATGACCCGAATGCCAGCCGTAGTTGAAAAAGTTGAAAAAATCTTTGGTAAAAAACCAACTCAAGGTGTAAACCCTGATGAAGTTGTGGCTGTTGGTGCTGCAATTCAAGGTGGTGTTTTGGCTGGAGATGTTAAAGATGTGCTCCTTCTTGACGTTACACCTTTGACTCTTGGAATCGAAACTGCTGGTGGCGTTCGAACTCCAATGATTGATCGAAACACAACTGTGCCAACTTCGAAATCGCAAGTTTTCTCAACTTACGCTGACAATCAGCCGCAAGTTGAAATTCATGTACTTCAAGGTGAACGTGAAATGGCCGCTGACAACAAATCACTCGGAATGTTTGTGCTTTCAGGAATTGCTCCAGCTCCACGCGGAGTTCCACAAATTGAAGTTACTTTCAATATCGATGCGAACGGAATCCTAACAGTTACTGCTAAAGATAAAGGAACTGGTAAAGAGAATAATATTACAATTCAAAACTCAGGAAATATGAGTAAAGAAGATATTGAAAAAGCTCAAAAAGAAGCAGAACTTCACGCAGACGAAGACAAGAAAAAGCGCGAAATAATTGATGCAAAAAACCAACTTGAAAATGCTATTTATCAAGCTGAAAAAATGCCAAGCGAATTTAAAGATAAAATTTCGAAAGAAGATGAAGAAGCAATTTCGAAAGCGGTTGAAGAAGCTAAAAAACATCAAAATTCTGAAGATAAAGATGAGCTTGAAAAAGCTTCGAAAGATCTTCAAGATGCAATTATGCCAATTGGTGCTAAATTGTATCAAGCACAAAGCGCAGAAGCTTCAGATGTCAAAGAATCAGATAAGAAAGACAATGAACCTGTTGAGGGCGAAGTAATCGATAAAAAATAACTAAGATTCTTTCCTTAAAAGACGTTCGAATAATCGGGCGTCTTTTAGTTTGTTGCGATTTGCTTCGAAATCTGATAAGATATTTTCATGGAAGATTTTAATAAAAATAAAAAATATCAAACTAATTCGCAAAATAGCTGGGAAGAGCTTTCGGAAATTGATCCAAGTTCGGAAAGACAAAAAGAAATTGAGCAAATTAAAAATAAAATTTCCAAACTTGAACAGCAAGATGAGAAAATTCAGGCACAGATTCAAGAAGCTTTAAAACTTACTCGAGAGGCTGATCCGGAAGAAATGGGTGATGTTCATTCTTATGGGAATTTTTTAGATAGAGCAGATTATGAAATTGAACGTTTAAGTGAGCAGAGCTACAAATTGAGCGTTGAAATTTCTGGTTTAGAGTTTAAACTTTCGAAACTTGAAGAAAATTAGCACTCTTGCGCTTTAAGTGCTAATTTGATATAATATAAATATATGAGCAAAGCTGATTATTATGATATTTTGGGCGTTAAAAAAGACGCCAGTGCTGATGAAATTAAAAAAGCTTTTCGAAAAAAAGCTATTGAACTTCACCCAGATAAGGGCGGTGACGAAAAAGCCTTTAAAGAAGTGAATGAGGCTTACGAAGTTCTGAAAGACAAAGAAAAACGTCAACGTTACGACCAATTTGGGCATGCCGGAGTTGGTGGAAATTCTGGCGGTTTCTCTGGTGGAAATCCTTTCGAAGGATTTAATGGATTTTCTGGACAAAATGTTAATTTTGATTTTGGCGGTGGATTTGGTGATATTTTTGATGGAATTTTTGGCGGTGGTTTTTCGCAAAATCGAGGGTCTCAAGCTAAAAAAGGCCGAGATGTTGAAGTAGAATTAACGCTCAATTTTAAGGAAGCTATTTTTGGTACTGAAACTGAAATTGCGTTAAATTTAGACAGTAAATGTGAACACTGTAAAGGTTCTGGTGCAGAGCCTGGCCATGGAATGAAAAAATGTCCAGATTGTAATGGAAGCGGCCAACAAACTAGAGCAACTCAAACTCTTTTTGGACCAATTCAGCAAACGGTAACTTGCCCGACATGTAGTGGCAGCGGTGAAGTTCCGGAACAAAATTGTTCAGTTTGTGGTGGAAGCGGAATCTCTCGCAAGAAACAAACTATTAAACTTAAAATTCCAGCAGGAATTGATGATGGCGCAACAATTCGTCTTTCTGGTCATGGTGAGGCTGTTAAAGGTGGTCAAAACGGTGATCTATATGTAAATATTAGGGTTAAAGCGGATAAAAAATTCACTCGAGAGGGTAGCTTAATTTTAAGTGAAGAAAAGATTTCAATGGTTGATGCTGCTCTGGGCGCTGAAATCGAAGTTGAAACTATTGATGGCCCATTAACTATGAAAGTTCCAGCTGGAACACAAAGCCACACTGACTTTAAGCTTTCTGGGCACGGAGTTCCATATCTTCGAAATGATAAACGTGGTGCGCACATTGTAACGATTATTGTTGAAACTCCAACACGACTTTCGAAGAAGCAAAAAGAACTTCTTAAAGAATTTAAAAAATCTAAAAAGTCATTGTTTTGAAAATTGAAAAATAGAGTATAATATTAATTATGATAACAATAATATTTATTGCGATTTTGATTGTTTTTTTGACACTTTCGCAACGAAAAATGGGATATTTCAACTTAGTAGTTTTATCTGGGGTTGTGCTTAATAAATACTGGAATAAAGAAATTACGAATTTTTTGACAACTTCAAATTTAACAATTCCAGAATTAACACTAAGTGGAATTGTTGGGATTGTCTTGATTTTAGCACCAGCTTTATTAATTTTGACAAAAAACCCAAAGCAAGAAAATTGGATTATTAGGGTTATTTCTTCTGCATTTTCTGCATTTTTTGCATTTTTATTGTTGTTACCATATTTTGAAAAAGTTTTTGTTTTAGATAATATGTCTAAAAATATAGCTATCTTTTTAGGCTATTGGATGAACTGGGTGATATTGGCTGGCGTTGTGCTTTCAATTTTGAGTATTGCGCCAGTTAAATTTAAGAAAAACGAGAAAAAGTCTTGACTTTTATTGATAAATAAGATATACTCTTAAATACAGTTAGTGCACGGGTCTGTAGCTCAGCTGGTTAGAGCACCTGCCTTTTAAGCAGGGTGTCATGGGTTCGAACCCCATCAGACCCACCAATTTAAAAATCACCAAAAGGTGTTTTTTTTATTGTTGAAATATGTTAAAATGGTAATGTGAAAGATCAATTGATAACATTTATAAATCGGTGGTTTTTGAATAGTTTTTTGCTATGGATTTTAGTTTCAATTTTTGGAAATGTCAGTAACCATAGTGCAGGAACTTTCTTTTTAGCCGGTCTGATTTTTTCGGTTGTTAATAGTTCGCTAAAAACTATTCTTACAATCTTATCATTGCCAATGATTATTGTAACCTTTGGCTTCTTTACATTAATTGTAAATGGCTTAATTGTGTGGATTTCAATGATTTTGGCGCCAAATATTTCTATGGGATTTTGGAATTCTGTTATAGTTGGTGCGGCGATGAGTTTGTTGAATTATAGTTTAAGCCAATTTTTTGGTATTGATAAAGAAAAGGAGACTTTGTAATGAATATTAATGTTATTTTGCAATTTGCGACCGTAATTTCGGGTATTTTGACAATGCTTTTAATTTTACTTCAACAGCGTGGTGCGACCCTTGGTGCTGGCTTTGGTGCTTCCGGTGAATTGTACACAGAGCGACGCGGGGTAGAGAAAAGTATTTTTAGAGCTACGATATTTTTTGCATTTATATTTGTAGCATCAATTCTTACAATTTTACTTTTGCCTAAATAGGGGTTTTATGGATTTTAAAAAAAACCCAAAAAAAGTTAAGCGAGTTTCTAATATGTCTCAAAAAAATAGAGGCAAAGTTTCGAAAGTTCGTTCAATTCAGGCTATAGATAGTAAAAAACTGTCTTTTTTAGAGAAGGCTGATATTGCTGAGAAAGCTGTTATTTCGCATACCAAGAAGCTATTCTTTGGACGCTTCGAAAACCTCTCAAACGTTCGAAAACTAATTGTTGTTTGGATTTGTGTGATGGCTCTATTGATTTCGTCAATTGGTTTATTTAGATGGTTGAGTGATCGTAATTTTTCTGAAGAGGTTTTTTTTAGGGGTGGGACGTATTCGGAAGGGTTTTTGAGTGAAATTAAAACTTTAAATCCAATTTTTGCTACAACTGATGCAGAAAAATCTTTCGAGCGGCTTGCTTTTTCTAGATTGTATAGTATAGATAGTGATGGCTCGCTGAAAGGAGATTTGGCGGAAAGTGTTGAAACTAGTGATAATTATCGCAATTTCACTATAAAAATGCGTAAAAATGCTACTTGGTCTGATGGACAAAAAATTACTGCAGACGATGTTATTTTTACTATAAAAAAATTAAAAGACCAAAATTTAAACCCATCTGCATATAAAGTTTGGAAAAATGTAGAGGCTTCAAAATCAGGTGATTATGAGGTTAAATTTAAAGTTCCTTCAAATTCATCATCAGTTTTATATGGTTTCAATTTTTCAATTCTTCCTGAACATGTTTTAAAAGATGTTTCTACAGATAAAATTCGTGAGAGTTCGTTCTCTAATAATCCAGTAACTTCAGGCCCCTTTAATTTTAAAGGAGTGCAAACTAATAGCAATACTAATAAAACTACAGTTTCATTAGTAAAAAATAAAAATTACTATAAGGGTGAACCATATATTGATAATTTTGATATTGTTGCTTTTCAAGATGAAGCCAAACTAAAGAAAGCGCTAGTTTCTGGTGAAATTGTAGCTTCACCTAATGTTAAAATTAACGATTTTAGTAGTTCTGAACAAGTAGGGTTGAAGTCATATGAAACTAGTGTTAATCGTGGAATTTATGCTTTTTTGAATAACTCAGATCCAATTTTAAAGGATGCAAAGGTTCGAAAAGCGATCCAGACTGGTTTAGATATGAATAAAATTCATAGTAAGATGGAATATATCAATAATTTGGATTACCCGACATTAAATAAGTTTATAAATACCAATTGGCTTTCCGTTCCTGAATATAATTTTTCACAAGCTGAGAAAATGTTGGATGAAACTGGCTGGATGAAAAATTCAAAAGGTATTCGTGAAAAAGATGGTCAAAAGGCAACTATTAATATTGCGACGACGAGTGTTTATAATTATAAAAAATCTGCAGAAGAAATCGCGTCTCAGTTGAAAAAGCTTGGTTTTGATGTGAATAGTACGATTATTGATAAAGACGATAAGCTTGGCACTTTTGTTCAAACGATTCTTCAACCAAGAAATTATGGAATTTTAATTTATGAGATTGACATGGGTGCAGACTCCGATATTTATCCTTTTTGGCATTCTTCGCAAGCTAGTCAAAAGGGCTTAAATTTTTCAAACTATAGTGACGCTATCTCGGATGATTTATTGTTGAATGCTCGTACTGCACGAACTTTCGATGACAAGAAGACACAGCTAACAAAGTTTACTCGACGCTGGATTAACAGTTCTGCTGCAATTGGCCTCGGTCAAACAAAAGTTAGTTATGTATTTAGAAAGTCAGTTCAGCCTTATTCAGCTGAAAATAAATTTGTAACAGATACTGATAGATATTCGGATGTAATCTATTGGTCTGCTAAAAAGGAAACTCTTTACAAGACTCCTTAATTTTGATATAATAAGACTGGTTTTGCGCGCGTGGCGGAATTGGTAGACGCGCTAGCTTGAGGGGCTAGTGAGCTTCGGCTCGTGGAAGTTCAAGTCTTCTCGTGCGCACCATACCAGACTTTTTGAAAAATATTCGCGCGCCAGCGCGTTTTTTTATTGTTGAGCAAAACTCGGAGTAGAGGCAGAAAGTTAACTTAGTTTATACCGCTTTAGTCTATTTTATGATATTATATAAAGTGAGAGGAAAAATAATGATTAGAAACGAAGATTTTACAATAAATTATTTAGACAAAATTATTTTTGCGTCCGAGAGACATACTGTTGATGAATGGCTAGGTGCATTTAAAAAACTTTCAGAAATCATGAATGAGCTTAATCTTGATCCCGATCTTTACATGCATAGTATGGGTGTAGAAAGCTTAAAAATTAATTTTATAAAAAATGAATCTCTAATCATCAATGAAGTAACGCGTTTAAATTTTTGCGCAAAAAGAGTTCTTGATTTATCTATTGAAATTGTTCAAATATCTTCCAGAAATGAATTCAAATACGATGATGTTTCGGGATTGATAAGGGAAGCATGGCATGAATTAATTTCACTCTTTGACTATTCTTCAGATTTATATTTAAACATTTACTCACTTTGTTTGTTTAATAATCTCGCTTTAACCTTAGAGAAATCTGTGAAAATAGTTGCCAACAAGCTTTCGGGCAGCCCATCAATAGTTTAGGGCGATATCAGGAAAAGGGTTGAGAATATTCTAAAAAATCTTGATTTTTAGCACCAGTTTGATACTTAAGCGGTTCTACCGCTTTTATTTTTATTAAAAAATAAACCCGCTTTTTGCGGGAATGTAATTTTATTTTAATCTTTTTCGAATCCAGCCATCAAGAGAGCCGGCGCTCATAGCTAGAATTAGTCGATTTTCATCTTTAAGTTCATTGATTTTTTCTAATAATTGTGAATCATTTTTTGCAAGATCCATAACGATTGTTTTTTCATATACTTTTCTAGATAGAAATTCAGGTGAGAGAATCTCAAAATTAGGATTTTCACGGCTTAAATATGTTGGCAACCAAATAATTTCATCTGCGTACTTGAAAATTTCTGGCGTATATTCATCTTGCACCTCAACTTGGCGAACGTTTTGATGGGGCTGATAGATCAGAGAAATTCCAGAAAAACCGTTATTTTTTGCTACCTCGTTTGCTAATTGAAGCGTTGCTTGAATTTCTTTTGGGTGATGTCCGTAATCTGAATAAATATTTTCGGTTATTTTTTCGAAACGGCGATTTGTTCCTGGAAAGTTATTCAATGCGGCTATAGTTTTTTCATAAAAATCTTCTGGAGCTTGTAGATCTTGAGCTTCGACAAGATAATCGATGGTTTCAAGAACAAGACTTGCATTCTTGCGATTATGAAGGCCAGGAATTTTTAGTTTTTCTTCAGGTTTAGATAGAATTACTTTATTGTTGAACTTTTCGAAAATTTCTGGATGTTGGTCTTTCCAAGAAATGATAAAATCGCTCTGAGCACCAAATTCTGTAAAAGCATCAAAATAATCCTGCTCAGTTTTGTAGATATCGGTATGATCATGATCGATTGATGTTATCAAACTAACCGCCGGTGTAAAATGAAGAAAATTCCGATCAAATTCATCTGCTTCATAAATAAAGTATTCACTCTTTGGGTCAAAAAAGCCACTTTCACCAAAAGAAATAGTTGTACCAATTGACCAGCTAACGGGAATATTTAGCTGTTTAAAGGCCCAAATTGCCATTCCTGTTGTGGTAGTTTTTCCATGAGTTCCTGAAATTGCAATAAGCTTAAGGTTTTTGGAAGTTATAATTTCATTCAAAAGCTCGTCTCGCTTTGTAATTTTAATTCCTAATTCTTGAGCAGTCTTAAGTTCTGGGTGGTCTTTAGGTAGAGCTGCAGTGTATACAAACCAATCTACGCTATCATTAATAAACTTACTTTTTAAAAAGCTGCCATCTTGCTTACCGATTTCAATCTCGACGTCTTTTTTTAGAAGTTCTTCGGTCATTAAACTTGAATTTTGATCACTACCAAAAACCTTATACCCAGCACTGTGAGCAATACTTGCAAGGGCGCCAATTCCAACGCCACCAATTCCAGAAAAATAAATATTCATAACTTAATTTTATCACTTTCAAGCCTTAAAATAAAGGTCTTAAGCTTTTTAAAATACTTAAAATATGTTAAAATATAATAGCTTATGCTTAAAAAAACGTTAAGACCAATCTTGAAAATTCGAAGCTATTGGCGAAATATCTCTTTTGATGAAGTCGCTGTTTTATATCTTTCGAAAAATATGCGACTTTTTGCGATTAAATTGACGAGTGCCTTTAATTTAATTTATCTTTACAACTTGGGTTATTCTATTCGGGCGGTTTTAGCTTATCTACTCGTGTATTTTACTGCAAAGTTTGTTGGTTCAATGGTGTCTTTCTTGTACATTTCAAAAAATGGGCCAAAGCATGGGATGTTGCTGGGGAATATTTTATACATTCCAGTTTTAATCTTAATGGCTTCAATAGGAGGCTTCAATAAAGAATTCGGCCTAATAATTGCCTTAATCGGAGCTGTTTTTAGAGGTTTATCAGGTGCTATATCTGGAGTCTCTTATCATGTAAATTTTTCGAAAGTTAAGAATGCTAAAAAAGTGGGTGGTCAGCTTGGAATTGCTAACATCCTAGAGCAGTTGGTGAGTGGTATCACTCCGGCTGCGGGTGCTTTTTTTGCGATTTTTTTTGGTCTAGACAAACTATTTATTGTTTCTTCGGTGATTTTAGTATTAACAATTATTCCATTGCTGGTAACCAGAGAGCCGATTAAGGTAAATCAAAAAGTGAGTTTTCGAGGCTTCCCTTGGCGAAATTATAAACACTTAAGTATTATTTGCCTTAGTACTGGAATGGCTGCACTTTCAACTACTACCTGGAGTTTTCTTGCGTCGGTTTTTATTCTAAAAGGAGTAAACACCTATGGTTCAGCTGGAATCCTGGCCTCAATCGCTTCGATTTCTGCGTTTGTAGCGGCATTTACTTATGGAAAAATTATAGATAGAAATAAGGAAGGTGGGCTTTTAAAGATTAGCTCTTTATTGATGGGGATGGTCCATTCTTTAAGAGTTTTTCTTGGCTCAAACCCGACTTTTATTGGATTTTCTGAGATATTAGGCGGTATATCTTCAAGCGGTTTCGATATGGCTAACTCAAAAGGTCTCTATGGGGAGGCTGATGAATCTGGGATGCGAACACAATATCTGTGTATCTATGGAGCAGGAGTGGACCTAGCATCAGTTTTGGGCGTCTTGTTGCTTTTTTGGATATTTGCAAATACAAGCAGCGTTGATCCAACCGGCGAAACTGCATTACGAATAATAGTATTTATTTCGGGAATCTTAGTTCTACCGATGATTTTTGTAAATTACCGAGTTTATCGAAATAAAAAACGCCAATTTAAGGAGTAGCAGAGATATCAAACCGATTCATCGATTTTACTTAAATTTTGTATTTTTTGCGGCTATAATATTCGGTGCAGTTATTGCGATTCTTTCGGATATAACATTCTTTAAAAGTAGTGTTTGGCTGGTTTTATCTTTAATTCTTTTAGTATTTTCATGGATTTATGCTCGTCGAATTTGTATTGTTTTTATTTTATGCTCGGGAATTCTAATTTCGTTTTGGCGAGGTTCAATTTATAATTTTGAAAATCATAAAATTTCGAAAAATATTGGTTTTGAGAAGACGGTGTATATAAGAATTTTAGAAGATCCTGATAGTAAAAGCAATGATGAAGTTAGTCTGCGTGGTGAAGTAGAAGAAATCTCAAATAAAAAATCAAGAGGAAAGATTTTTGTAAACATAAAAACGCAAAAGAAGTTGCGAAGAAGCGACAAGATTTTAGTGAAAGGTAAAATTTCGAAAGGTTTTGGAGATTTCTCAATTTCGCTTAAGCGGGGAAAGCTGGTTAAGATTATACCTCAAAGTGATCTGGTTCGAGATTTGCGAGATTCTTTTGCGGATGGGATTCGAAAGTTTATTCCTTCTCCAGAAGTAGATTTAGGTCTTGGCTATCTTTTGGGACAGAAAAATTCGCTCCCCGAACAACTTACTAAGGCTTTAACAATTACGGCCCTCACGCATATTGTTGTTGCGAGTGGATATAATTTAACCGTGCTTGCCTCGGCCGCACAAAAGGTGCTTAATCGATTTTCGCGAAAAATTGCTTTATTTTTAGCGTTACTATTGGTTTTTGGGTTTGTATTAATTGTTGGATTTACTCCTTCAATGACACGTGCGGGAATAGTTTCAGCTATTGGTTTACTTTTGTGGTATTTTGGACGAAGAACTCATTCTTATTTTTTGATTATTTTAGTTGCTGCAATAACAGTAATAATTAGTCCTGCGAACTTATTAAACTTGGGGTGGCAGCTATCTTTTGCATCGTTTTTTGGAGTGCTGATCGTGTCGCCACTTTTGCAAGAATATTTTTTCGAAAATTCACAAAAGCTAAATGCTGCACTTAAGCTATTTTTCGAAACCTTTAGCGCCCAAATAGTAACTCTACCTCTGATAATTTTTAATTTTGGCGCAGTAAGTATAGTATCAATAATCGCGAATATGTTAGTTTTGCCGTTCGTGCCAATTGCAATGCTTTTTGTATTCTTAACGGGAGTTTCTTCTTTATTTTCACCCCTCGCCCAATTCTTCGGGTTTATTTCGGATTTAATTTTGAAATATTCGATCTTTATTATAGACTGGTTTTCGAAAATCAAAGGCGCACAAATTGAGTTTAAAATGGATTTTTCTGGGCTAGTTATTTTTTACGTTTGCTTAATAGTTGCAGTTACATTTCTTTCTATAGTTTGCTGCAAAGATAGAAGGCGTAATATTGAAAACACTTTAAGCGAATGAATTTATGTGGTATAATAGTTTTGTGAAAAATTTCGAAAGAGAAATAAATTCTACCGAAGAGATGATAGAATTTGGAAAAGAAATTGGTTCGAATCTTGAGGGTGGTTCAGTTTTAGAGCTTATTGGTGATGTAGGTGCTGGAAAAACTACATTTACAAAAGGTCTTGCTCTTGGCCTAGGGGTCCTTGAAACGGTACAGAGCCCAACTTTTACTATTTCGAGGGTTTATGAAGGAGATAATTTAACGCTTTCGCACTACGATTTTTATAGGTTGAACGATTATGGAATTATGAAAATGGAGCTAGCTGAAAATTTAAGCGATCCACAAAATATTACAGTAGTAGAATGGGCTGGGGATCTGGCTGATATCTTACCAGAAAAACATTTGAAATTGATTTTCGAAAGTGTAAGTGAGGATAAACGATTGGTTAAAGTTAGGGAAGTTAGATGATTTTATTTTTAGATACTTCAACGGGAAATTGCCGAATTTGGCTCGGTGAAAATAGTTTCGAAAAAGAGCTAAATAGAAATATGTCGAGAGATATTCTAAAATTTTTAGAGGATAGTCTCAAAAATATCGGAAAAGACTATAAAGATTTGGAAGGAATTGGCTTTTTTGCTGGGCCGGGGAGCTTTACCGGTTTAAGGATTGGTGCTTCAGTCGCAAATACTCTAGCAGATGGGCTAAACATTCCGATTGTTGCTATAAAAAAAGAAGATGAAAATGATGATTGGCGACAAAAAGCTTTTGAAAAATTAAAAAATAATGAAAACGATAAAATTGCACTACCTTTTTATGGTAGAGATGCAAATATAACGAAACCGAGGAAATAATGAAAGATAGAATTTCGATAATAGTTGGAAAAATTATTCAGTTTGTATCAAGATTACGCGGGGGCGGGTCTGCGCTACCGGGCCTTGTGGTTGAAAAAATAAATCCAAATTTCATTGGTAATATGCTGGGCAATTTGAAACACGGAGTCGTGGTTGTCAGTGGAACAAATGGAAAAACTACCACAACTAAAATGGTTGTTGAGTTGCTCGAAAGCCAAGGAATGAAAGTTTTTTCGAATAAGACTGGTTCGAATTTTGTTCGCGGTGTTGGAGCTGCGCTTCTTTCAGAGTCGAGCTGGACGGGTAAATTAAATGCGGACATTGCTGTTTTGGAGCTCGATGAAGCGCATGCGACACATTTTGTTAAGTTAGTTAAACCTCGTTATTCATTGTTGCTAAATGTAATGCGTGATCAACTTGATCGGTTTGGTGAAATTGATTACACAGCAGAGCTTCTTAAGAAAATTGGTGAAAATACTACTAAAAGTGTAGTTTTAAACGCAAATGATACGCTTTTAGGTAAGAAGGCGTTTTCGAAAGATTTTTCGAACGTTGTTAAATTTGGGTTTGATCAAAAATTAGCTGAATTTTTCCCCAATGATGACGAAATGCATAGTGAGAATATTAAAAAGGCTCACCAAAAGATTTCTGCAGATGTTTTATTGAAGGGTTTCTCTGAGGATTCTGCCGATATTGTTTGGGGTGGAAAAGTAAAACGATTTAATCTTAAAATTAGCGGAATTCATAATATTTTAAACCTTACGGCTGCTGTTGCTTTAGTTGATGAAATTTTGAAATCCGAAAATAAAAAGATTAATAAGACGAAGATTATTTCTGCTGCTGGAAAAATTTTGCCAGCGTTTGGTCGTGGTGAAAAAATTAAAATTAAGGGTAAGACGATCGAGATTATGCTGGTAAAAAATCCAGCTGGTTTTCGAATCAACTTGAAGAACTTCAACCCTGAAAATTATAGTACAATGATTGCGATAAATGATAATTATGCTGATGGCCGTGATATGAGTTGGCTTTGGGATGTTGATTTTTCGGTCTTGAAAGATGCCGGTGTTCAGGAAATAACGGGTTCGCGTGCTTATGATATGGCTATTCGTTTATTCCATGATGCGGTTCCATTTGAAGAGGAAAATATCGATACTGATATTCACGAAGCGGTTAAAAAATTTGTTGCAGACAAGAGCAAGAATAAAAGAATTTATGCAACCTATACTGCGATGCTTGAGATTCGAAAAGAACTTTCGAAAATGGCAGAAATGGAGAAAATCTTATGAATCTAAAAGTATTATGGCTTTATGCTAAAGATATGAATATTTACGGTGATTACGGGAATATTCTAGCACTAAAAAAACAAATGGAACTGCGCGGAATTAGTTTTGAGATTATTGAATATAATCCAGGCGATGTTTTTCCAGAAGATGTAGATATCGTTATCGGTGGTGGCGGCCAAGATTCAGGCCAAGGCCAGATTCAGGATGATTTATTAAAAATTGCTCCAAAGTTAAGGAAGCTTGCAAGCAACGGCATCCCAATGCTGGTAGTTTGTGGTCTTTATCAGCTCTTCGGGAATTCTTTCGAAACGGCTAGTGGCGAGAAAATAAAAGGCATCGGTATTTTTAGGGGTGTTAAAACAATTGGCGGTAGTCAACGAATGATTGGGAATATTGTTGAGAATTCTGATCAATTTGGTGAAATTATCGGCTATGAAAACCATAGTGGAAAAACTTATCTTTCAGAGCATGTTAAGCCTTTAGCAGAAGTGAAAATTGGCGCTGGTAATTTGCCAGATGGCGAATTTGAGGGTGCTTGTTATAAAAATGTTATTGGAACATATCTTCACGGTTCGCTCCTACCTAAAAATCCAGAAATATCTTTATTTTTAATTGAGCAAGCGTTAAAGAATAGGGATTATGATATGCCAAAAATCCTGTACGGGAATATTCGAAAAGCTAACGTACTCAAGAGAATAACCAACAATGCTCGTGAAATTGCAAAAAAATGTCCACGATAGCACTTGATTTTTTGAATAATATTTGTTAAAATAGTTTGGTATTGGGATGTCGCCAAGTGGTAAGGCACCAGGTTTTGGTCCTGGCATTCGGGGGTTCGAATCCCTCCATCCCAGCCAAACGAAATTATATAAAAAGCTACTCTTAAAAAGGGTAGCTTTTGACTTTATGTAGATTTTATGCTATAATATGAGTATGTTTCTTGATAATATCGAGAAAAGAACTTTTTGGAGGTTATAGAATATGAAACAAATGAAAAAAGAAATCAAGAAAAGATTTCTAGCAGGAATCAAGTTTGTTATTATTGTAGGATTATTGCTTCTATCATTGAGTTATGCTGGTTTCTTTAATTGGGCTAAAACTCTTCGAAGAACGAACGATACTCCTACCACGATTGTGGCTAAAACATCAACCAAGAAAATTGATATTGCAAATAGCATAGCTAGCGAAATGCGGAATAGAAAAGAGGCGTTGCAAAAAAAACTATCCTATCGAGAAGACGGTAAAGAGAAGATTTTTTATGACGTGAGCTATGGTGGGGATAAAGATTCCACTAATCCTGAGGATATTCTTGGCACATTAGAAGTACCAAAGGTGGGAATTAATATGCCAATATTCGATGGAATTGGTTCAACTACAAGCTCGCCAAACGGTGATTATAATCGTTTATTCAATGCTGTTACTGTTCGAGCATATCAAGAACTTGGTGTTTCGAATTTCGTAATAGCTAGTCACACCTATAATGTAAAGGGTTCTGTAAGCCATTCTAAAGATTGGTTTACTCCGCTTTTGACTAATGAAAGCGGTGTGGTTACTGATAAAATCTCAGATTTAAAACTTAAAAAAGGTGATGAGATTTTTATAACAGAAAACTCTACGGGCTGGAAATATACATTCAGGGTTTCGAAAATTTCATTTGGTGAGAAGGGAAACTCAGAAAATATTGTGTACAAAGATGTTAATTACGACAATCTTTCAGCACATATCGGAGAACCGATGATTACTCTTCAGGGTTGTTCTGGAGAAAATGACTTGCTGTTCGTGAGAGGGGCTCTAGAGAAAATTGAAGACCCTCAATCTGGGGAAACCTACAAACCTTAAACAATAAACCATTCGAAAAGAATGGTTTTTTATAATATCATAAAAAAGAACCGCTAATCTTTAGAAAAGCGATTCTAAATAATTTCTTTTTGGTGATCTTACCGGGAATCGAACCCGGATTGCCAGGATGAAAACCTGGTGTCCTAACCGTTAGACGATAAGACCATCGAGCTGAGCTTTGGGGTGATAAAGCAGCAACTCATTACTATTCTAGCAGATTATAAAAAATAAATCAACCCCTTTTTTAATAAAAATAAAAGTGTTATAATAGAAAAGTATGGAAAATAATGTTTACAAACGAACAAAGATTTTGGCTACGATCGGCCCAGCAAGCGACAGCCCTGAAATGATCGAAAAACTTATTAATGCAGGAATTAATGGTGCGCGATTGAACTTTTCACACGGTTCATACGGGGAACATGCTGCAAAAATTAAAGCAGTTCGCGAAATTAGCGAAAAGCTTGGTCGTGAAGTTGCTATTTTGCAAGATTTGCAAGGTCCAAAGATTCGTCTTGGAGATATCGTAGATAATCGTTTCGATGTTGTTGAAGGTGATGAATTGGTTCTTGACTATGCGATTCAGCAGCACGATGGATCAGCTAATTTACCAGTTCAATATAACTTAGCTGAAAAAGTTAAAATTGGTGAACCTGTTTATATCTTTGACGGTAAGGTTCGAACAGAAGTTATTGACATTCCTTCAAATACTGCAATCAAGTTGCGAGTTTTGAATAAAGGAACTTTGATGAGCCGAAAAGGTCTAAACCTACCAGATACAGATTTTGGTGGCGATGTTATTACTGAAAAGGATATGCGAGACCTTGAATTTGGCGCAACTCAAGATATCGATTATGTAGCAATGAGTTTTGTGCAAACTGCTGAAGATATTGAAAATGTTCGCCAGCTTCTTGTTAGTCACAATAGTGAAGCTCAAGTTATCGCAAAAATTGAAACTAAAAAAGCTGTATCAGACGAAGAACTTGAAAAAATTGTTCTTGCCGCTGATGGTGTGATGATTGCTCGTGGTGATATGGCTTACGAAGTTGCTCCAGAAGTTGTGCCAATCATCCAACGAAAAGCTGTAGCGCTTTGTCGTAAGCATGGTAAGATTTCAATTGTCGCAACTCAAACTATGGGTTCAATGGTTGATAATCCACAACCTTCACGCGCTGAAGTATCAGATGTTGCCAATGCGGTGATCCAAGGTGCAGACGTTGTGATGCTTTCAGACGAATCTGCAACTGGTAAATATCCAGAAGAAACCGTAAAAGCAATGCGTGATGTGATTATGTATACACAAGAACATGCAGCAGTTTCTCCAATTGATGATATTGTAGAGCGTGGTGAAGACGAAGCTTTAAATGCTATCTCACTTGCTGCTGTTGAACTTGCTGAACAAATTGATGCTGATGCTTTGATTGTTGAAACTAAATCTGGCCAAACTGCTGCAACTGTTGCCGCAAATCGCCCAGCACTTCCAATTTATGCCGTAACAAGTTCGAGCCGTGTTGCTCAACAATTAGGTTTAAATTATGCAACTAGAAGCTTCATTCGTCCAGACGGTGAATTTGCTGGTCTTGAGCTAGCAAAAGAACTTAAAGCTAACGGAACATTTGGTTCAAAAGAAAATATTACGGTTGTTATTGTTTCTGGACGTCAACCTGGTTTGGTTGGTGGAACAGACACCATCCGTGTTCGAACAGTTTAATAATATATACATCTTAATAGGAATCGTTCGAAATATAAAAATAGCCCTTCAATTCGAAAGGCTATTTTTAATTATTCTGAAATTATTGTTCCAAGATTTTTAGCAATTGCATCTTGAGCGTTTTCCAGACTTGTAATTATAGATTTTTTACCAGTTTTTGCAAATTTTAGGGATGCTTGGATTTTTGGTAACATAGATCCAGCTCCAAATTGGCCTTCGTTAATATATTCTTCTGCTTCACTTGGAGAAATCATATTCAAAGATTGTTGATTTTCTTTTCCGAAGTTAATCATTGCGTTATCTACTGCCGTTAAAATTAAGAGAACGTCGGCGTTAATTTTTTCTGCTAATAATTCAGCAGCAAAGTCTTTATCAATCACGGCATCAACTCCTTCGAAAGCTCCTACGCCGGTTGAAACAACTGGGATTCCACCACCGCCGGCAGCTACTACAATTGCTCCAGTTTTCATTAAATCGGTAATTGTTTCACTTTCAAGAATATGAATTGGTTTAGGTGATGGAACAACCCTTCGCCATCCACGCCCAGAATCTTCTTTTACAACATAGCCTTTTTCATGCGCAACTTTTTGAGCTTCTTCTTCTGAATAAAATGGTCCAATAGGTTTTGTTGGATTTTGAAAAGCTTGATCTTCTTTCGAAACTTCAACTTGTGTAATAACTGTCACGGCGTTTTTTGAAATTCCATTTTTCGAAAGTTCTTCTTGAAGTGCTTTCTGGATCCAGTAGCCAATCATTCCTTGTGTCATTCCAACACTTACGTGAAGGGGCATTGCTGGGGTTGATGGCGAATTTCCAGCCTCTTCGTGGAGAACTAAATTACCAACTTGTGGGCCATTTCCATGTACAATAACCAACTCATGACCATCTTTAATTAGGGGGATTAATTTTTGGACAGTTTCTTTAGCAACTTCTTCCTGGATTTGAGCAGTTAGCTCACCATTTTTTTGTAATGCGTTTCCGCCAAGGGCAACAACAATTTTTGACATATTTATTTTTTCCTTTTTTATTTTTCAATACTTGTTCTTGAATTATAGCATAAACTTTTATAAATGTCAATACTGTGTTATAAATATAAAAAAATGAGCACCTTATGAAGCATGCTCATTATATAATTTCTATGGTCGGGGTGAAAGGACTCGAACCTTCGACCTCACGGTCCCAAACCGCGCGCGCTAGCCAACTGCGCCACACCCCGAGATTCACTCGAAATATACAACCATTATAGCGTATATTCTTTGAAAAATCAAGAAGAAAATACTATTTTGAATATTTTTTTCGCCACTCGTCTATTTTAGCATGATGACCGCTCAATAGAACTTCGGGAACCTCCATACCTCTAAAATTTGCTGGGCGTGTAAATTGAGGAAACTCCAAATTGTCGCCATCGGAATAACTTTCGATTTCAGCTGATTTTTCGCCGCCAAGAACACCAGGAATTAGCCGCACAATACTATCAATGACTATCATTGCTGGAATTTCGCCACCAGTTAAAATAAACTTTCCTACGCTAATTTTTTCATCAACAATTTCAAAAATACGTGAGTCAAAACCTTCATATCTACCACATAGAATAATTAAATCTTCATGCGTGGCTGCTTTTTCTTGAGCTTTTTCTTGACACCAAATATTTTCACTTGGCGTCATTGCGATAATTTTTGCATTTGGTGTTTTCTTTTTTGCGAATTCTATAGCTTCAAACAAGGGCTCAGGTTTTAAAAGCATGCCATCTCCACCGCCATAGGGAATATCATCAACTTGTTTTCGAGGGCCAATTCCAAAGTTTCGAAGATTAATAATTTCGAAAGAAACCACTCCTTGTTTTTGTGCTTTCCATATCATGGCGTTATTTAGGACTGGTTCAAACATTTCGGGGAAAAGAGTGATAACTTGAATTTTCATTACTATATTTTAGCATTTTTTTATTGTTTTTGCAAAAATAGGGAACTAAAAATCCAGCCACAGTATATCGGCTGGATTTTTAACAAGTATAAGCTCTCAAACTTTCCTTTAGTTTGCTCGCATAGAGCTTTGACTTTTTTGTTTCCACAGTTCTTTCGAAACTTGAAACTCCACTTACAAGTTTCAAATTGAACTGTTTATATTATAACGCAATATCGTCTAGTTCTGCAAGCTCTTTTCTTGTCTGATCTGCGAAAGTGCTTTTGTTTTCCACAGCTTCATCTGTTGTGTTTTCCACAGCTTCATTCTTTTCTTCACTATCGCTGATTTTTAGATTGTAGTGAGCATTATTTTTTAGAGCTAATGCGCGGAGAAGGGCTCTAAGGCTTTGTGCGGTTGCACCTCGACGACCGATGATTCTACCTAGGTCTTCTTTATTTACGCTAAGAGTTAGTAAAACACCTTTTTCGTCGATTGTTCGTTCAACTTTAACGTCTTCAGGATTTTCAACTAAATTTTTAACGATATACTCAACAAACTGTTGGTCAATTGTCATTATCAGATACTCCTTTTATTCAGTTTATGCTTTAATTGTATCATTTTTCTTGTGATTTTTCAACCATTCAATATAAATGAAGATTGCTGTAAAAATAGTCATTAATATTACATAGAGTATGAATGCTCTTTCTGAAAGAACGCTAATTTCGATGAGTTTTCGAAATAGGATAGCGGTTATAATAAATGCACCGATCGACCAAGTTAGTAGTAAAACTCGCCAAATATTAAGAGGTAAACATGCTCGAATAACTGATAGCATTCCAATTGATCCGAGAAGATAGTAAGAAACGGTTGAGATTTCTTGTGCAATCCAACCATTTGCTGCACCCCAAATTCGTACGAAGATTACAGAAAATACAACCATTAAGGCGCTAGGCAAAGCCATCAGGAGTGATTTTTTAATAAAGTTCTTCTCAACCGGGCGAATATTTTTTTCGAAAGTTAATACGAAAGGCGGGAAACCTTCAACGAATTGATCGATAAGTGTAACTTGAATAGGAATGAATGGGAAAACTAGAAGTAGGTTTTTATCGAAAAGAAGGGCGCTCAAAATACAAATTATCGCTAGAATAAATGAGTAAATTGTTTTGATAAAGAAGATTGGTGCAATTCGGGCAATATTATTCACAACTCTACGCCCTTCAAAAAGAATTTCTGGCAAATCGTTAAAGTCAGAATTTAGAAGAACTAGGTTAGCTATCTGACGGGTTGCGGGGTCTCCTTCGGCCATTACAATCGAACAGTCAGCCTCACGCAGGGCTAGAATATCATTCACACCATCACCAGTCATTGCGGTTGTGCGACCAGCTTTTTTGAGTGTTTGAATGATTAATTTCTTTTGGTGCGGTGAAACTCGACCAAAGATTGCGGTTTTTTCGGCAATTTTTTTAAGCTCAGCATCTTTAACTTTGGAGCAGTCAATGTAGCTTTCAAAATTTACAAAACCGGCTTTTTTGGCAATATTCGAAACAGTAATAGGGTTGTCACCAGATATAATTTTTAGGTCAATTTTTTGTGAGCGGAGGTATTCTAGTGTTTCACGTGCCCCTTCACGGATAGGGTCGGTGATTTCGATTAGGGCTAGTTTTGAGATTTTTTCAGGCATCTTGATGTTTTTATTATCAATTTCATCTTTCGAAAATGCCAAGGCTAAAATACGGGATCCTCTTTTTAGCGCTTCGTTCGCTTGCTTTAAAGTTTCGCCAAAAATCATTTCGGGCGCACCTAAAAACAATGTTCCAACACCTTCGATTTGCATTGATCCCCACTTTCGATCACTTGAAAAAGGGATAATATTTGTAGCATTAAGATCGGTTTTTGTTTTTGAAGAATATTTGCGAATTGCTTGAGCTGTCGGGTTACTATCTTCGCTAAATTTCATATAAGTCGCTAGAAAAGTGTTAACTTCTTCTTCTGAAAATTTTCGTGAAAGGTTGTATAGATTTTCAACTTTCATTTTCCCTTCAGTAATTGTTCCGGTCTTATCTAGACAGAGCGTATCGACTCGAGCGAGTGTTTCAACGGAATACATTTCTTGAACAAGAACTTTTCGAAGTCCGAGTTTAATTACTGCAGTTAGCAATGAAGTGATTGTAAGGAGGGCAATTCCTTTCGGAAGCATACCCAAGAGTGGTGTTGATGTATAGATTACAGCAAGATTAGTTGGGAGCATTTTTATTAGGAGCGCCTCAAAAAACAGTGCAAGACCGAAGGGGATGATAATTTTACTAGTAAAACTAGCGATACGATCGAGAGAATTGAGAATTTTTGAGTTGATCGGTTTATGGGTTTTGGCCTCAACCATAAGTTTTGAGGCGTAATTATCTGCTCCAACATGTGAAACTTCTGCTAGGATGTTGCCGCTTGCCAAAAAACTACCTGATAGTAAAATTGCGCCTTTCTCTTTTAAGACCAAGTCGCTTTCACCGGTAAGCATAGCTTCATTTGCTTCAGCAACCCCCTCAATAACAACGGCATCAGATGGAATTTGCTCTCCGGCAGAAATCTTAAGAATATCATTCATCACTATTTCTTCGGGTGTAATTTTTTGTTCACGAGAAGAACGAATTACTGTGATTTTTTCTTTACTTAACAGATTGAGTTTATCGATCATCTTTTTAGCGCGAACCTCGGTTGCGATTCCAGAGATTGCGTTAAATATGATAACTACAAAAAAGATTAAGTTACTCCAGGCGCCAACAAGTGCAAGAAGAATAGCAATTAAAAAATTTAACAAATTGAAAAGAGTAAAAACGTTTCTTTTTACAATTTCCCAAAAGCTATTGTTATTATCTATTTTAAAATCATTAACTAGCCCTTGTGAAATTCTTTTTCGAACCTCGGCGGCGGTTAATCCGTTGAGTTTTTTTTCGTTATCCATATGAAATATTATAACATATTTTATTTTTTTATAAAAAGTGTTAATATATAATATATGAATAAAGTTGCAGAAATAATTAACCAATTAATTAAGGACAAATTTAATATTGAAATTGAGGTTTCTTTAACTCGGCCACGGCCAGAATTTGGTGATTTTGCAACAAATATTGCAATGCAACTTGCAGGTAAACTTTCGAAAAATCCGCGCGAAATTGCCGAAGAATTAGCAAAGGAGCTTTCGAAAAATGAAATTTTTGAAAAGGTTGAAATTGCGGGTCCTGGTTTTTTGAATTTACGAGTTTCGGCAAAAAGTCTTGAAAAATTATTGAGTCAAGAATTTAGCGATAGGTTTGGTTCAAATGATGAAGGTAAGGGGAAATTAGCTTTAATTGATGGACCAAGCCCAAATATGGCAAAACCTTATAGCGTTGGTCATTTACGACCTGGAAATCAAGGATGGGCAGCAAAAAAACTACTAGAATTTTCTGGATGGAAGGTTATCACAGATAATCACTTAGGTGATTATGGGACACCTTTTGGTATTTGGGTTGTCGGCTTTAAAATGTTTTCAAGTGAAGAAAAACTTGCTAGCCGTGGAATTTACGAGCTTGGTGATGTTTATATTAAAACTAAAGCGGCAATGAAAAAACAGGGTGAAGGTGGAGAAATCGAAAAACTTGCAGAAGAGTGGCTCTTGAAACTTGAAAAAGGAGATAAAGAAGCGATTGAGTTTTCGAACAGGTTTAAAGAGATTAGCTTAAAGCATATTCATGATGTAATGGCGCGTCTTAAGATTTCAACGGATTATGAGTATGGTGAAGCGTTTTTTGCGCCAAAAGGTAAAGCGGCAGTACAGAAGCTACTTGAAAGTGGCGTTGCGGTTCAAAATGAAGACGGTTCAGTGATTGTTCCTCTAGATGAATATGGATTTGATGTTCCACTTTTGGTTCAAAAAAGTAACGGTGCTGCACTTTATGCCACAAATGATCTCGCAACAATTTTGTTCCGTGAGGAAGAATTCGCTCCTGATAAAGTGGTTTATTCAGTTGGTGCTGAGCAGCAATTCTATTTTTCACAAATTTTTGCAATGGCGAAAAAACTTGGTATTAAAACTGATTTGTATCACCTTTGGTTTGGTGTGATTGACCAGCTTAATGAAGATGGGACGCGTGAAAAAATGTCTTCACGAAAAGGCGTAGTTTTGATGGAGGAACTTCTCGATAAGGCTGAAGAGCGTGCGCGTGAAATTGTGGCTGGGCGAGATGTTTCTGAGGAAGATGTTAAGAAAATCGCGCTCGGTGCGATTAAGTTCTCAGATTTTGCTGCAGATAGGCGAACAAATATTCTTTTTGATTGGGAAAATATTTTTGCGTTAACTGGATTTTCTGGCCCATACGTTCAATATTCAGCCGTGCGTGTAAATAATATTTTGCGAAAAGAACAGAATTTCGAAATAGTTGATTTTGAAAATTATAATTTCGAAGCTGAAAAGAATATAATTTTGCAATTATTGGCCTTTCCGGAAGTGGTTAAGATTGCTGCACGCGACTTAGAACCTCACAAAATTTCAAAATACCTTTATGATCTAGCGCGAGAAATGAATCGATATTATGAAAAAACACGCGTTGCAGATGCGCCAGAAATCGAAAAATCAGCAAGATTAACACTTTTAAAGAAAGTTTCGAAAACTTTTGAAAACGGTTTAGACTTGCTTGGTATTGAAATTCCTGAAAAAATGTAGGCTTCAAAGCAAGAAAAAGAGCTCTCGAACAAGAAGAGCTCTTTTTAAGTTAAAAATTAATTTCTTTAAGGATGCGATCGATTTTAAGGCGAGTTCGAAGAACAGAGCCTTTATTTACGATGAAGTAATCAGCAATCGCAATTGGCCCACCCTTTTCGAGAGCTTCTATCTCATTAAAATCACGATCATTAACTTCGGCTAGAGTCATTGCGCGATCTGGACGGACAGAAATTCGCTTGTGTCTAAGATTTTTAGGCGGAACTAGTGCAATAAGCTTTAATTCGGTTGGGAAGTGCTTTTTGAGGATTTTATATTCGGTCCAAGTATAAAGCCCATCAGCGATGATACGCTTTTGGCCGGATTTTATTAGTTTTTGAATTTGTTCGACAATTTTATTAACAATTACGTCTTTTCCAAATTCCTCGCGCAGTTTTGTGCGCATCATTTTTTCATTTGAAGGTGTAATTTCTAAGCCGGCATCCTTCAGAGCATTAATTACTACACCCCCAAAGTAGACACTCGGGTAGCCTTTTTGTTTAAGATATTCTGTGGTAGTGCTTTTACCGCTACCAGCAAGGCCAACCAGGGCAATAATTTTTACTGAATCGTTCTTTTTTTGATTTTTGAGGCGTAGGATTTGCTTGTTCATAAGTAAATTATAGCATAAAAGAAAAAGCCCCTCAAGCGAGGAGCTAATCTGTTTCAATTGGAATTATTTAATTTTATAAAAATCACCAAGACTATATTTTTTTCCGTTTAAAATGTCATATTCGATCATTTCGTAGTCTTTCAGAATTTCGCTGTTTTCGTTCGAATCGACAAACTGTTTTGTGAGCGCTGGATATTTTTCGCGCAAATCGGCTAATAAGAATTGGAATGGGGAGAGTTTTGTGTTTATTGAGTTTAATACTAAGAGTTGATTATAGATTAAGCTTGAAGTCCCCAGATCTTGTTTTTCTTTTTCGAAGTTCGAATAAATAAAGAGCGGAGTTCGGCGGATATCGTTTTTTCTTAGTTCTTTATCGAACATTTCGCCATAAATTCCAGGCCAGTGATCACCCCAAAAGACAACAATTGTTTTCTCGTCCATTTTATTAAGTTCTGCTAAAAAGGTTTTTAACGCTTCATCTGATTTTGAAATTCCTTCAAGATAGGTTTGAATGCTTTTTGCGCTATCGTTGTTGCCGCCGTTTTTTGCTTCAACATTAAAATTCTTCTTGTTGTAAAGGTTTTCTTCATAAGGCATGTGATTTTGCATGGTTACAAGATGGATGAATTCGGGTTTTTTGCTATTTTTGAGTTCTGACAAAACTTCTTTAAAAGCAGAATCGTCTGAAATGTATTTTGAATTATCTAGTTTAGAAGTATTTTTGAAACTTTCAATACTTTTATACTCTTGAAAACCGAGGTTCGGATAAACCGTTTCGCGTCGATACATATTTCGGTTATATGGGTGCATTGCTAGAGTTTTATAACCATTATCGTTAAAGTTTTTTACAACCGATGGTGTATCTTTATTTGATGGTACAATTGAGGTGTAAGGAATTGAGTTTAGAAAGAAATTACTTAATCCAGTAAGTGCTTCAAATTCAACATTTGCCGTTCCGCCACCATATTCACTTGATGCTGCCCAGCCTGAACTCTGTGATTTTAAAATTTCTTTTGTATAGGGGATTGGTTCTGTATTTCCATAATCGTAAAGGTGTTTACCTAATGCTGGATCAATAAAGCTTTCGCTCATAACATAGACCACATTTACTTTTTCGCCGCTAAGCTCTTTGCGGTTTTGATTTTTTTCTGCGGCGATTTTTTGATATTTTTGAACAATTTTTTGAACAGCTTCTTTTGAATATCCATTGGGCTCTTTTTGAGTTTTAGCCTGAAGATTTGAAATTGTCCCCACAATAAAACCATTTATTTGGTAATTATAAGACTGGTTAGTAAAATCAACCGAAGTTTTAAGGCTTTCAACTTTAACGAAGGTTCCTTTGCCGTTTAGGTTTCGAATTTCAGATGTGTATGAGTTGAGATTAAAACCACAAATTAGAATTACTGCAATTTGTGGAATGAAAATGGCTATTTTTTGTTTTTTCGAAAGGTTGAAATGCCAAATTCTTTTTGAAATTTTATTAAGAATAAAGGCGATAAAAACGATAACCAGAATAGTTAAAATCATATTTAAAAAACGGCCAAGGTTAATCATTGACGCTAACCCTCCGGCTTCACCCGACATTGCAAGGTCTTCGGGCAAAAATGGAGTATTCCGTGAAGCCATTTTTTCAGTGTTGATGTACATAATTATGGTTGCAAGCGAATATAAAACACCGAGCCCTATACGCCAATTTCGAAAGATTCCAACAAATAAAAAGCTGAGTAAAACAGTTATGACTGAGCTATAATTTGCAATTTCAGGCTTTTCCGAAAGTAAATTTTGTGCTTTTTGCCAATCTCCAAACTGAAGCGCTAAAATAAATGATGTTAAAAATTTTCCGAGAAAATAAATACAAAATATCGAAAATAGCAAAAAGAAAGATTTGCTTTTAACGACTTTTTTAAAAACTTTGTAATATTTTTTAATTCTTTTTTGAGCTTTTTTTGAAAAGTGTTTTTTAAACAATTTATGTAATTTCTTTTTCATTTTTTTGTTTTGCTTTCGAGAAAAAGAGGTAATTTTTTCGAAAGGAGTTTTAGCTTTTTGTGGGAATTTAAAGCCTTTAAGGCTGATTTTTTTAAAGTGTTTCATGATTATATTTTACCATAAAAATGAAAGAAATGATAAATTTAAGCGTT
Organism: Candidatus Nanogingivalaceae bacterium; assembly: GCA_015257795.3. Taxonomy (NCBI): domain Bacteria; phylum Candidatus Saccharimonadota; class Candidatus Nanosyncoccalia; order Candidatus Nanogingivales; family Candidatus Nanogingivalaceae; species Candidatus Nanogingivalaceae bacterium. The sequence goes on along the minus strand of CP072208.2, from coordinate 548,749 downwards.
TTTTAAGAATAGTTCGATATAATAACAATGTAGCGTTGCTACAAAAGGAGGATCAATATGAAAGATACAACTAAAATTTATTTAAGTAAACAAGGATTTAAAGAGTTAAAAAAGAAAGTTGCGAAATTGGAGCGAGAACAGAAGATGCTCGAAATTGAACTTCGCGATGGAGATGTTAAAGAGGATTTGTTACGACAAAATGATATTTTTGCGCGGATTGATGCAATTCGAAGCGAAATTAATGAGAAGAATTTTCAAATTCATAATGCTAAAATTTTGCCACGCAGCAAAAAACGAAATTCGAAAGTTTCAATCGGTTCGTTCGTGGAGCTTTTCGATCGCGCAACTGGGCGAATCATGAAGTTTCGAGTCGTTGAAAGTTTAGAGGCTAACCCGCTTATCGGGAAAATTTCTGCGGAAAGCCCACTCGGTAAAAGTGTGCTCGGGCGAACTGTGAATGAGATTGTTAGTTGGACGGCGAATTCGCGGAATATGAATATGACACTTGTAGCAATTGGTTAAAAACAGATAAAAGGTGCGAAAAGCGCCTTTTATTTTTGTCTTAATGTTGCTATAATTTAAGTAATTACAGTAACTTTAAAAGGAGAAAAATGGAAATAATACCGATAATTATTATAATTGCATTAGCGGCAGTTATAATTTTTCAATCAATTAAAATTAATAAAAACTTAAATTCTAAAAATCAAGACCAAGGTATTAATTTACTAAAAATGGACGTCATCGAATTAAACAAGAGTTTGAATCGAATGCGTGAAAACCTTGATTTAAACTTGAATAATTTTAATGAGAAAGTTTCTGAAAAAATAGAGCGAAATAATGTTCAGTTACAAAACTCGATGACAAAACAGATTTCAGAAAGTGCAAAAATTGTCGAAGAAGTTTCGAAACGTCTTACAAAGCTTGACGAAACAAATAATCGTGTCGTAAATGTTGCGGACGAATTGAAAACTCTACAGAATGCGTTGCAAAATCCGAAGCAGCGAGGAGTTTTGGGTGAGTTTTATTTAGCGCAAGTGTTAGAAAATGTTTTGCCGCCTAATGCATTTCAGATTCAATATAAATTTAAAAATGGTGAAATCGTTGATGCAGCGATTTTCTTAGATCAGCATAAAATTTTACCAGTAGATTCGAAATTTAGCCTTGAAAACTATAATCGGATGATTGAATCTGAAGGTGAGGAGCGAAAAATTTTGGCGAAAAAGGTTCGCGACGATTTAAAAATGCGAATTGATGAAACTTCGAAATATATTCGCCCAGATGAGAATACAATGGATTTTGCGTTTATGTTTATTCCGAGTGAAAGTTTATACTATGATATGCTAATAAATAAAGTTGGTTCACAAGGTTCTGAGCGTGATTTAATTGAATATGCTTTTCGTGATAAGCGGGTGATTGTAGTGAGCCCAACAAGCTTTATGGCATATCTTCAAACTGTTTTGCAAGGCTTGAAATCACTGAAAATTGAAGAACAGAGTAAAGAGATTCAAAAACGAGTCTCTCAGCTTGGAACTCATATTTCAAAGTATGAAGATTTGATGCAGCGTCTAGGTAAATCACTTGGAACTACAGTTAATCATTTTAATAACGCACATAAAGAATTAGGTAAAATCGATAAGGACGTGGTGAAAATTGCAGGCGAAGATAGTAAATCTGGAGTTGAGCCTCAACTATTAGACAAGCCAAGAGAATAAAAGCAAAATTAAAAGAGCGAATGTTGCTTCGCTCTTTTTTGTATAATTTATTTTTCTTCTTTTGAAGCTTCTTGAATTAATGAATCTAGCGCAAATCCTAGGATTCCACCAAGTAGTGCAGCTCCAACATATGTTGCAATTGCGAATAGAACGTTTTGTCCTTTAAGCGTAAATGCTTGTAATGAAAATGCTACAGCTGGGTTAAGAATTGCAGATCCACCAACCACTGATGAAAGTGAGCCTGCGATTAATACGGCAAGGAATAATCCACCACCAACGCCAAAAGCTACAGCTGAACTTCCTTTCTTTTTGTCTGATGTTACAGATGCTACAGCAAAAGCAAATAGGAAAGATCCAATTAATTCTGAAGCAAGAATTAGAAGTTCTTTACCATGTGGAATAACATTAGCTGTAAACATTGTGGCTTTTTGTTGGCCGTACAATGCAGCTTGTTGTGAAACTTCTGGCGCATTTGAAACAAAAGCATTCAAAATTACGAAAGCGATCATTGCACCCAGAACTTGAGCAACGATATAAAACAAAGCTTTAGCTGTGCTAATACGTCGAGTCGCCCAAGCGCCAACAGTAATTAATGGATTAACGTGAGCACCACTGATTTTTCCAGCAATCAACACGATTGCAGCTAGAGCAAATAATACAACAAGCGGTTGACCTTGTCCTGCAATTACGGCAGCGGCTAACAGGAATGTTCCGATAAATTCAAGAACTACAGCTGTAATGAAGCTTGGTTTTGAAATTTCGCTCACAGAGTTAGACTCTTTTTTAACAACAGTTTTAACTATTGCTTCGGTTTTTTGAATTTCTTCTGCTACTTTTGAGGTAGCTTTTGAAGCTTTCTTTGAACTGGCTTTTTTTGTTGCCATTTTTCCTCCTTAGTTTAACTTATGCTTATATTTTAACATAAACTTTTCTAAAAAGTCAAAATTTGATACAATAGGAATATGGCTTTATATGTACGACAAGACGATAATCGAACGGAGCTGCAAGAGAAGATTGCAGCAGAACTTCGTGAAAAACAGATTAAAAATTCACTTGGTGAAGGGGGCGATACACCAAAAAATAAGAAAGAAAATCCTGATATTGAAGATAGTGCATACCTTGAAGGAACTAAAGAAACAACAGGTTTGGCATTTGTTTGGTTTTTGGTATTTTTGGCGATTTTGATCGCTTTAGGACTTTATATTTGGGTAGCTTCACAGCGAGTTTAGATTTTTCGAAAATCGACAAAATAGTACAATTGTGGTATAATGATATCAGTTATGGAACAAATTCAACAGATTAGGGAAGAGCTTTTGGCGGAGCTTAAAACGCTTGAAAATCCAAGTGATATTTTAAAATCGCCAAAAATTAAGGAACTTTATAAGATTATCCCAACTTTACCAAATGAGCAAAAGGGTGAGTTTGGATCAAAAGTTAATGATTTAAAAAATGAGATTCAAGCTGAAGTTTCAGAAATTCTTGAAGAAAAAGAAAATTCTGAAATTGAAGAAATCGATATTTCTGCTCCTTTCGCAGCAAGCTCACACGAGAAAATTGCTAAAAAACCTCAACTTTTAAGCGCAAAGAATGGCTCAAAGCATCCACTTCAAAAGGAACTTGAAAAAGTTATAGACATCTACACTAGAATGGGATTTGAAGCAATCGAATCTCGCCAAATCGATAATGATTGGAATATGTTTGGAGCGTTGAATTTTCCAGAAAATCACCCAGCACGAGATGGTTACGATACTTTTCGAACCGAGGAAAACTTTATTCCGCCAGCACACACCTCAACGATGCAAAACCGCGTTTTAAAACACGGTAAAAAACAACTTGAAGAAGAAGGTCAAATTGCGCACGTTTCTTATGGGCGAGTTTTTCGAAATGAAGACTTAGACGCAACTCATGAACATACTTTTTATCAGTGTGAAGGCGTTTTTGTGAGCGAAACTGCAAACTTAGCGCAAATGTTAGGTACACTTCACGCCTTTTTTGAAGAATATTATGGTCAAAAATTAGAAATCCGTACACAACCGGGTTATTTTCCATTTACAGAACCTAGCCTTGAGTTTCTAATTGAAAAACCAGAGGCTCTCGGTGGTAAAAAAGGCGAATGGCTTGAAATGCTTGGATGCGGAATGATTCACCCAAATGTTTTAGAATCGGCTGGAATTGATAGCAAAAAATATCGTGGTTTTGCGTGGGGTGGCGGAATTGAACGGTTAGTTATGTTGAAATATGGAATTTCGGATATTCGTTATTTCGAAAGTGCTAAACTGGAATTCTTAAGGGAATTTTAGCACTAAACAAGTTATAAAAGTAATAAATAAATTAAGAGGGAATAATGATAATTTCAGTAAATTGGCTTAAAAAGTTTGTTCCAGATTTGCCAGAGATTGATGAGCTTTCGAAATTGATTGGCGCACGGTTAGTTGAGATTGAAAGTATTGAAAATTTAAACGAAAAATATAAAGATGTAGTTATCGCGCGCGTAATTTCAGCTAAAAAAGTTGAAGGTAGCGATCATTTGAATTTGTGTAAAATCGATGACGGCGGTAAGCGTGACGGTGTTGAACGTGACGAAAACGGGTTTGTTCAAGTAGTTTGTGGTGCGCCAAACGTAAGAGAAGGCCTTTTTGTAGCTTGGTTGCCACCTAAAGCAATCGTTCCAGAAACTTTTGGTGGTGAAAATTTCCAGCTTAGCGCTCGAAAACTAATGGGTAACATGAGCAATGGTATGATTGCGAGCTTGCGCGAACTTGGCTTGGGTGATGAGCATGACGGAATTCTAGAGATTTCACCAGAAGCTTTCGAAAATGGTCTTCAGGCAGGTGATTCTTTTACAGAGAAATTTGAACTTAATGATTATCTTCTTGAGGTCGAAAACAAAAGCTTAACGCATCGACCTGACTGTTTTGGAATTATTGGATTTGCGCGTGAAGTTGCTGGTATTTTGGGGCAGAAATTTGTTGAACCAGATTTTATAAAGCAATCAGATTTTGGTTTTGAAGTTAATAATGATAAATCGATTGTGATTGATGCTCAGGATTCTGAAATCTGCGAACGTTACACTGCGGCTATTTTTGATGTTTCTGATATTTTGAAAAATCCAAATTTAACACTTGAAAAAACTTATCTTTTGCGCTCTGGAATGCGGCCAATTGATACAATAACTGATTTAGCAAACGAGCTAATGCTTGAAACTGGCCAACCGCTCCACACTTTTGATTTTGATAAATTGGTTGAAATCAACGGGAGCGAAAATGTTAAAATGACTGTTCGAAAAGCTTTCGAAAATGAAGAGCTTGAACTTTTGGATGGCCGAAAAATTAAAATGAGTCAAAATGATATCGTAATTGCAACGGGTGAAAACGGTGAAAATGCTGTGGCTCTTGCAGGCGCAATGGGCGGAAAATCAACCGAAATTGATGAAAATACGACACGAATTTTAGTAGAAAGTGCAACTTTTAACCTTTATAATTTGCGAAACACTCAAATGCGACACGGAATTTTTTCGGAAGCAATTACTCGGTTTACAAAAGGCGTGCCAGAAATGATGTCACGAAAAGTTCTAGATTTGTTTGGTGTGCAACTTTTGGCGCTTGGCGGAAAATCTTTAAGTGAAATTGCGGATTCGAAAGGTGATTTTTACTACAATAAATCCGAGATTTCAGTTTCGAAAGACAAAATTAATCAAATTTTGGGAACGAATTTTTCTAGTGAAGAGATTCGAAAAACTCTAGAAAATGTTGGAATTTTGACCAAAAATGATAATTCTGAAATATTCGTAGTTCCATTTTGGCGAAACGATTTGCATATTGAAGAAGATTTAATTGAAGAAGTTGGCCGATTGAACGGTTATGATAATATTAAATTGCAGCTTCCAAAACGAACATTTAGGGCTGTAAAGAAAGCGAAAATTGATTTACTCCAATCTGAAATTCGTGAAATTTTAGTATCAAGTGGCGCAAATGAAATTTTAACCTATACTTTTGTTCATGGCGATCTGCTTAAAAAAGCCGGACAAGATCCAAAAAATGCCTATAAAATTGTAAATTCAATCTCACCAGAATTGCAATATTATCGCCAAACTTTAATGCCAAGCTTACTTTCGAAAGTTAACCAGAATATTCGTGCTGGTTTTAGTGAATTTGCTATTTTTGAGATGAATAAAATAACTGAAAAAACGCTTGGCTTGAATGAAGAAAATGTTCCGTTTGAGCAGAAAAAACTAGCCTTTATTTACACAAAAAGTAAGGGCGAAAATACATTTTTCGAGGCTAAAAATTATGCAGATTTTCTATTCAAGAAGCTCGGTCTAAAGGTTAAATTTATAAAATTTGATCTTTCGAAATCACCACTTTCAACCGAATTTGAACCAAAACGTTCGGCTTTAATTCAGGTTTCGAATTCTGAAGGCGAAAAGACCTTGGGCGTAATTGGTGAATTCAAGAAAAAGATTCAAAAAGCCTTGAAACTACCAGAATCAACTGCCGGTTTTGAACTTGATTTGGGAATTTTGCTTGAAAATACAGGAAGAACAAGTGTTAAAATTAAAGATTTTTCAAAATTCCAATCTGTTGAGCGTGATATTTCAATAAACGTTGATGAATCGCGGCAATTTGCTGAAATTTTTGATATTTTTAAAGATATTTCGAGTGAATTTAAGGGTGTTGAGATTGAAACTTCGCCAATAGATATGTTTAATAACGGCGATGGTACAAAAAATATTTCAATTCGGTTCAAGATCACACCTTTCGAAAAAACTTTAAATGGTGATGAAATTCGGGATATTATGCAAAAAATCGAAGAAAAAGCCGTAAAAAATGGCGGAAAAATAATCTAGGAGGGAAAATGGCAAATAAGAAAAATTCATTACAAACTGGAACACCAACTTGGTTACGCGTATCGATTTGGGGAATTCTAATTTTAACAATAGTTTCAACAGTTGCGCTTTATGCTTCATCATTCTTGCAAACTAAAACTCAACAAGAAGATCAAAAAAAGCAATCACAACTTTTGAAAACTTACCAAGAATATCAAAAGAAAGTTGAAGCTCAAGCTAAAGAACTTTCAGCAAAATATTACGATACTTTTAAAGAGTATGAAAAAACTCCAAGTGCATTTAATGCTGCAAGTGTAAAAGAACTTTCAAAGGTAGATTTAAAAGAAGGTGATGGTGCAGAAATTACCGACTCAACAACGAAATTCCAGGCTTACTATATTGGCTGGAAGCCTGATGGAACAGTGTTCGATAGTAGCTTTTCGAATGGTAGTTTAAAGTCCCCAGTTGTCTTTAAGAAGGATAATAATGAATGGAATGTCATTAAAGGTTGGAGTGAAGGTTTGAAAGGAATGAAAGTTGGCGGAGTTCGCGAATTAACAATTCCTGCAGATAAAGCTTATGGTGCTCAAGGATCGCCTAACAGTGAAGATTCTTCAAAGAGTATCGCTCCGAATACACCTTTGAAATTTATCGTGATGTTAATTCCGGATTTTGAGGAAGTTCCGCAGCCAGACTTGCAAGGTATTGAATAGAGTGGTAGATTTAGTAATTATTGGCTCTGGTCCATCAGCCCTTAGTGCGGCAATTTATGCCGCTCGCGATGGGCTGGAGGTTCGAGTTTTTGAAAAATCAGCATTTGGCGGAATCGTAACAAATTCAGATTTAATCGAGAATTATCCTGGTTTTGATGAGGGTATTTCTGGTTTAGAGCTTTCGAAAAAAATGAAAGTTCAGGCCGAAAAATTTGGTGCAAAGTTTGATTATGGTGAAGTTTTAGAATTTTCGGACAAAGGAAACTTTATAGAATTAAATATTGATGGTGGTTTTTTAGAGGCGAAAACAGTTTTAATTGCAACCGGAAATTCCTATAAAATGCTTGGACTCCCTCGTGAAGAAGAGTTTTTTGGGCGCGGAATCCACACTTGCGCTACCTGCGATGGTCCGTTTTACGCAGGAAAAGATTTGATTGCAGTTGGTGGCGGAAACTCGGCAATTACAGAAGCTTTGTTCTTGAGTAAGTTTTCGAAAGTGAATCTTTTAGTTCGAAATCAAATTTCAGCACAAGAGATACTTCAAAAGAGGCTGTTTGAAGCGGTTGAACGAGGTAAAATTAATCTGTTTTTAAAAACTGAGATTAAAGAATTGTTATTTGAGAAAACCGATTTTGGTGAAAAAATAATTGGTGCACAAGTTCAGCAAAAGACCGAAGAGGGTGAAAAAACTTTCAATATCAAATCGGCGGCAATTTTCGAATTTATCGGTTTGAACCCAAATTCTGATTTTGCTAAAAAATCGGGAGTTGAAACGAACGATAGGGGTGAAATTATTGTAAATTCAAGTTTTGAAACGAATATTCCGCGAGTTTATGCATCTGGTGATATTTTAGAAAATTCTCAAAAACAAATTGTAGTGGCGGCTTCAACAGGGGTTCAGGCTGCAATAAACATCGCTAATTTTATCCATAATAATTAAAAATAGGGCTAAAGGCCCTATTTATTTTTTGAGAAAGGGGTTTATAAAATTGGCTTCAGGATATTCTTCGCAATGGCATTTTATAATTTTTGGCTCAATAATAGAGATTAGGGAAGTGTCGCCACTGTGTCGATAGAAGCTTCCGATAGCACCCGCAATAACGTCTGCAAACTGGAGGCGTTTACTACTACGCGAATCTTTTTGAGTAACAAAAATTGTACGATTAAAGTTTGGGTTAGTTGCTGCGCGGATAGTGATGTATTCAAGAAGTGAATTTTGAGATTTTATAGCAGTTGAGCGCTGGTCAAATACGACCTTGATATCTTCATTGAAATCACTAACGATACGATCAATTAACATTCCAGAAAAGTAATTATAGGCTAGATTATGAGGCAGCTTGCGTAGAATCGCTGCATTAGGTTTATAGATAGCAATGTAATAAATATAAACATTATCGATTAAAGCAATTTGATTTAAAATATCAACTCGTTCTTCAAAATTCATTTCGCTAAATTTAATTTCTTTTCGAAAAACGCCAAACCGCTTTTTTTGAGTTTTTCGAATTAGTCTTGCGGCCTTTTTTTGAGCTTCAGGAGTTTTCATGACACTGGCAGCAATTACAAAATAATCACCACCGCCTTCACCGAGATTTCCAGTTTCATCAATTGAGATTTTAACCATAATTATTATAATAGCATAAAAACAGTACTTTATCAAAAGTGAAAAATATTCTCAAGCGTGGTATAATTAAAGATAATGAAAAAACTAGTGATTATTGATGGAAAAAGCGTATTTTATAGGGGTTATTACGCAATGAAAAATTTAAGCCTTGAAGATGGAACGCCAACCGGCGGAGTTTTTGGCTTTGCGAGTTTGGCCTTTGAGGTAATTCGGAAGCTAAAACCAGATTATGTGGTGGTAGCTTGGGATAAAAAAGGAACTTCAACCGCTAAGAGGAGCGCGATTTACCCCGAATATAAAGCTGGTCGTAAAAAGGCGCCAGATGATTTTTATGAGCAAATTCCACTTTTGAAGGATTTTTTGAAAACTTTGGGTTGGCCGCTTTTTGAGACTGATGGTTATGAGGCGGATGATATTTTAGGAACGCTGGCGCTTCAAGCTAATAAACTTGGTGTTGAGGCTAATTTGATTACATCTGATCTTGATATGCTGCAGTTGATTGATCAAAATACAAAAGTTTTTGCAATGAAGCGAGGTTTTTCAGAGATTGAAGAGTTTGATCTTGAATATTTTGAGGAAAAATACGGCTTAAAACAATCTCAGTTTTTAGATTTAAAGGCGCTTCAGGGTGATTCGAGCGATAATATTCCGGGTGTTCCGGGGATTGGACCAAAAACAGCAACGCAACTTTTGCAGGAATTCTTTACTCTTGAGGGGATTTATGAAAACTTAGATAAGATTAAACCATCTTGGCGAAAGAAGCTTGAGGATGGCAAAGAATCAGCATTTATGAGCAAAGAGATTGCTAAAATTTTTTTGGATGCGCCAGTTGAAATTGATTTTGATGCTGCCGATATTCATAACTTTAACTATGAAGAAGTATTGAAGGAGCTTCGAAAATTAGAATTTAACTCTTTAGTTAAAAAAATTCCTAAAGAGATGAGGGCAAGTTCAGTAAATTTTGAAAATAGTAATCAGATAAATATTTTTAGTGAACCTGAGCGTGAAACAAAAAATCTTGATTTTTTGCCAGAAATTAAAGCTGAAACTTTCTTTAAAAAGAATCAAAAAATGGTTTTCTTTGATCTTGACCAGGATTCGAAACAGATTTTTGCCTCAGATTTTGAGAACATTTCTCAGTTTAAAGTTGAAGATTTTTTGAAATTTCAGGAATTTTTCGAAAATACGAAGACAGCATTTTTTAACGCCAAAGAAACTTTTCACGGTTTAGCAAAAAATAATATAGATTTTTGTGAGTGGCAAGAGATTTATGATATTGAACAGATGGAGTTTTTGCTAAATGCGTTAATTCGCGACAAGACCTTGAGTGGTATTTTTGGTGAAAAAATAAATGAAGATGAGCCAAAAAATAGAATTTCGGCGATGCGAATTATTTTTGAAGAACAGCAAAAAAAGCTTGAAAAAGTGCCAAAAATTCGCGAAATTGCTGAAAAATTAGACTTCCCAATGAGTAGAGTTTTATTCAAGATGGAGCAGGCTGGTGTTGAAATCTGTCCAAATATTTTTGCAAAAATGAGTGAAAATTTTGCCGGAGAAATTGCTAAATTAGAATCTGAAATTTTTCAAATTGCAGGCAGGGAGTTCAATGTGGCGAGTCCACTTCAACTTTCGAAAATTCTGTTTGAAGATTTAGCTTTACCAACAAAAGGTATTAAAAAATCAAAAAACGGTTTTTCAACTGGCCAAAAAGAATTAGATAAATTGCGCGAATTTAGCCCGATCATTGAAAAAATTGAGCATTTTAGAGAATTTTCGAAATTAAAAAACACCTATGTCGACGCTTTACCAAAACTTGCTGATAAAAATAACCGAATTCATAGCACTTTTGCGCAAGATATTACAACAACAGGTCGGCTTTCTTCAAGTAATCCAAATTTACAAAATATTCCAATCAGATCAGATCTTGGTCGAAAGATTCGTGAAGGTTTTGTGGCTAAAGAAGGCAATCTTCTAGTTTCGGCGGATTATTCGCAGTTCGAATTGCGTCTTGCAGCTGTTTTATCGGGAGATAAGAATCTTATTGAAACTTTTGGAAAAGATTTGGATATTCACGCAAAAACGGCTAGCGAAGTTTTTGGCGTTCCAATAGAAGATGTTTCGAAAGATCAGCGGCGTGTTGCGAAAATCATTAATTTTAGCGTTCTTTATGGTGTTGGTGCACACAATCTTTCAGGTACAATTGGTGTTGGTTTTTATGAGGCAAAAAAATATATTGAAGAATATTTTAATGCGCATAAGCCGATTCAGGATTTTATGGATAAAACTTTAGAGAAAGCTAAAAATGAAGGCTATGTTGAAACATTCTTTGGTCGAAGGCGACCTACGCCAGATATAAATTCAAGTAATTACATGATTCGTGAAATGGCCAAACGAGCTGCACAAAATATGCCAATTCAGGGAACTGAAGCTGACTTGATGAAGCGGGCAATGCTTGTTGTTGATGAAAAAATTACGCAAACTGGTTTGGGTGAACAAATTTTACAGATTCATGATTCAATTTTAATAGAAACGCCAGAAGAGAATGCAGATAAAGTTGCTGAAATTCTAAAAAATGTGATGGAGGATGTTGCTCCAGAATTGCCGGTTAAACTAAAAGTTGAGGTCTCTGTAGGAAAAAATTGGTTGAAGCTATGAAAAAACCCGCTTTTTCAAGCGGGTTGTTGGGTAAGGAGAGTTGATTTTAGCGTAAAGAAGAAAAGCATTATTTTTCTTCTTTTTTATTTTTGAACAGCCCAATAAAAGCTGCACTAACTAATCCTAACATTGTTAGGATTGCTCCACCATTATTGTCATTATGAACTGCTGCGGTATCTACTGTACCATCAGCTTCTTTAACAATATTGTCTTGCGAATTCGCGTTAGTGTTAGCTTTTACGGCTTTTGCTTGTTCTGCTGGAGCAGACGCTTCAGCTTTTTTGCTTGTAGAATCATCTTTAGCTGCTACAGTAGCACCTTTAGATTTTTCAGTTTTCACCTGATCTTTAGCTTTTTTGCTATCGGTTTTCTTATCGGTAGCGTTTTTAGCTTTATCAGTTGCAGTAGTTTTATCATCTGCTTTTTGAGATGGTTTTTCTACTGCATGATCCTTGTTTGCTGCCTCACTTGTTGAAGGTGAAGTACTTGGCGCAGGTGCCTCACTTGTTGAAGCATTAGGATCTGTTTTGTAGTAAAGATAATTTAAAGCATCATCTTCTGGGTTGGTGTGACCAAACAGTCCAGGTTCTTCCGTAGTGATTTTATCACCGACAGAGTACTGGTTACCTTGAGGTCCTGTTATTGTGTAGTATGGATACCCATCAACATCGTCAGGTGCCTGTACTGTATACCCATTAGGACCAACTACAGCTCCTTGCATCCAAGTTATTTCAGGCTGATCTGATAAGGTGTATTTCAGATAAAACATACGAGAATTATCTGCAGTAAACTGAGTAGTAGTTTCGTCAGCATATACCTTTTGCATAGTACCTTGTTGAGCTTGAGCAGCTGTTGCAATTGTAATAGCTGCAACCAAAACTAGACCATATTTCGCAAATTTTTTAATATTGTTAGTAGACATAATTGTCACCCCTATCTATCTAATGTGTTTTTTAAAGTACAAAATCAACTCTGCTTAAATAATACCATAAAATATAAAAAATGTCAAGCTAATTTTGTAATTTTGTTATAAAAACTTGATTTTTATAACGCTTTTGTTTATAATGGGGCTTAGGAAAACTATATTTTTTTATAAAGGTGGAAGGAAATTATAAAATGAAGAGGCATAAAATAACGCTTGGCTTAGTTTTAACTATTGCTATTTTAAGTTTGGGAGCAAACATTTTTCAGTTTGTTAGATACAACAACGATATAACTAAAGTAAAGAGCTCTGTTGGAACAGTTTGTGATGATAAAATTATCGATAAATACAACAATATAAAAGGGCCAAAAGATGCATATGAGAAAAACTCAAAAGCTTTGGGTGAAGAAATTGCAAAAATGTCGGGAAACGAGAAAGATGCTAACTGTGTAGCGATAAGGTTCTCGATTGGTACAAAAAATCAAGAAGAAACATATAAAACTCTAAAAGAATTGGTAGAAAAAGGCCAAAGCCCAAGTCTTAAAATTGAAAATATACGCAATATATATAGAATGGACCCTTCTGGGGTTCAAATTAATAGCGTAGAGGATGCTATTAATGGATAGTAAAAAAATCTTTTTAGCTATAGCGCTAGCCCTATTTGGCGTTATATCTTTTTCTAAAGGCGCAAGTGCAGACGTACCTGGAGTTGTGCAAAGACAGTTGCGAGATGCGTGTAGAAAATTTACAATGTATGAGGTTCTTTACGGTGGAGGCACGACATTTTTCGAGAAATATGGTGGTGATAATTATATTGCAACGGCAAACTGGATCTCTTCTGATGAAAATGGCGATAAAAACATTAACGCCATTTATGAAAAGAAGAACTTTGAGCTTAGTGAGGATAAGAGGGTTTTTTATATAAACACTGCTGTTTTACCTTGTAAGAATACATATCAATCAGGCTCTGCAGTTAATGTTAGGATTAATGCGGGCCGTCATGATGCTAAATATCTTATCACTTCTCCTGGCAAAGCAAAAGGCGAGGCTGGGCAAGGAGCTTCCCATAGCTATGGTGCTCAACCAGGGGAATTAAAACGTACTGGCGTCATAACGGTAATTGTTAAGTCAGAAGCTATTAATAAGTTTAAAGATGGTGATTTTCTTACATTTTCTCTCCACCAATGCGCTAAGGCAGAGTCGGGAGAGCGCGTGCCACCTTACCCCGCCGATAAAGACCCGTATGAGTATGTTGATAATCCTATTACTAATCCTGGAAACTGCTATAGTCGCGATATAAGCATCCGTATTAGCGCACCAATTAAGTTCAATGTTGAGTCAAGCACCAAGGCTGCGGTATTGAATTCGAGCCAAAGCATTAGATCTGATGATACAAGATTTAAAAGCAATGGTCGAAACAATCCACAAACTGCAAAAGTTGGCCAGTGGGTTTCGTTTAAACATACTGTAATCGGTAAAGATTTCAACAAGCCTGATGTTCAAGGTTTTGGATCTTATACTACATTTAGAAATAATGGTAGTGGTGATACAACTATTAGTAATCATGGTGGATTTATTTGGCGAAGATATGGCTATGAATCTCGTAAAACTTTAATTAACCAAGGTCTTTTAACAGATACGGTTAACAGTACAAATGAAAATGGTGAAATATTTAAAGTTACCAAACAAATGGCTGGAAAAACTATTTGTTCAAGTATGGCGTACAGTATTGAGTCTCAGCCCGGAGGTACAGACAACCGTAACAGATTTAATCAAAGAACAAATGAAGCTTGTGTATATGTTCCATATAATTTTGATGTTACTCCTTGTGTGAAGATAGATAAAATTAAAAACTGTTCGGGTGGTGATATTGATGTGCCAACCGATGGTAGAATTCCACCAGATCCAAATAATGGTGAAGAAATTGAAGTGCCTGACAACGGAACGGGAACTTCTCCGATAAGATACAAAATTACAACTTGGCGCGTTCCTGCTGCCAGGGAAGGTCGCGTAACCGTAAATAATAGGCGAGATAACGAAAACGGTGATACTTGTGCTGCAAACAATTTCTACTCAGAAGTTTATCAGGTGTTAGAAAATTGTAGAGTTGTTAGAGAAGATAGCTCTGGAAGATCGTATGATAGAAATACAAGAATTGCGGACTTTATTCCTGAAATTGAAGAAGGAGCTGAAGCTGGAACAAGGTATTGTGTGGCGCTTTCAATTTCACCATATAAGATGAGCGATACACAAAGTAAGGCTGATCAAGAAGCAAACAATAATCAGTGGAGGCACAGTGCGCCAATCTGTATTAAGGTTGTAAAAAAGCCAAAAGTTCAGTTCTGGGGAAATGGTGTATTTTCTCGCGCAGGTATTAGAACTAGCTTATCTCCAACAAAAGAAGGAGTATTAGGTTCTTGGGTTGAGTATGAAGCTATAACAGGTGGAAATATTCGAAATTTCCGCACAGAATCTTCACAAAGCACACGTCGATTAGCTATTGAAAACTATACTTCAATAGGTAATTTTGGACAAGGAGCTCCAAGTATTGATTCGGTTATTAGTTCGATTGCATCTAAATTTCCTCGACAAAATACAAATAATTCAGAAATGACAGTTAATGTTTATGATGATACAGAGCAAATAGGTGGTTTTAGTGCAGACAGAACAACTAAGGTTATTTATGGTAAGAACCTTCGGATTATTAGTGATATTACCAATGATGATAGGACCGTAAATAGCGATAGTGATTTTAGACAGATAATAATTATTGCAGATGGAAATATCACTATTGATCAAAATGTGAAAAGAATCGATGCTTGGTTGATTGCTAAGGGAACTATCAACACTTGTGCTGTAAATGGTCTTCAAAATATACAAAATGTTACAACAGGAAATTGTAACGAGCAGTTGCAGATTCGGGGTGGAACACTTTCTAATACGCTCAAATTGTGGCGAACGCATGGTTCTGATGGAAAAACTGCCAGTTCTCTTTCGGAGCCGGCAGAAATTATCAAACAATCTGCAGATACTTATTTGTGGGGACAAGCACAATCTGGTGGCCAAGGAAAGATCGTAACAACTTATACCAAGGAACTTCCGGTACGATATTAAGGAGAAACAATGAAGAGTAATAAGAATTTTAAAAAAGGTGGCGTTTCGATATTTATCGTTATTGTTGTTGGTGTTTTGGTTTCGATTATGTCGGCAAGCTTCCTTAGGCTTATGTTTCGAGATCAAGAACAAGCTAGTAAGTTGGATCTTTCACAGAGTGCTTACGATAGTGCGCAGGCTGGCGTTGAAGACGCGAAAAGGTTTTTGCGAATCTTCCGATCGGCCTGTGGGCCATCTGGAACAGGTGATTTTGAAGGGGGGCACTATGATTGTAATGCTATGAGAGATGCAATCCGGAGTGATAGTTGCTATGTTTTAGCTACAGCAGGAATTGGAAATGCTAACAGTGAAACAATTATTCAAACAACCTCTGGAGCCGGTGGAGCAAGTAACGATGCAAGTTTAAACCAGGCGTATACATGTGTAAAATTAAGAATGAATACTGCTGATTTTCTAGGAAGAACTAATGACGGTTCGCCTTCGGTGATTAATCTTAGGGGTACTACAGCATTCAATCGTGTGCGTATTCGATGGCATTCAAGAGAAAATATGACAAATGGCAATAATATCGCATTAGACTCATTAAGTAATCCATCGGTACGCCCAAGGATTGATTCACGAAACTGGCGCAACCAAAACCGACCTGCTATTTTGAAAGCTCAATTCTATGGTTATATTCCAGGCGTTGAAAGGTCGTCTTCAATTATGGATACGCCATACCCAGATGATAAAAACGGTGCAAGTGAAATGCTTTTTTATCCAGTAAACAGTAATAGTAGTAGCTTATTAAGTCCAGATGCACCAAATATGCCAAGGGTTCGAAGAAATGACTCTTCTTCAGATGCAACTACCGACTACACTTTTACAAGGTGTTCGGATAGAATGGATGCGAATTCTAATACATATGCTTGCCAAACGACGGTAAATATTGGCCGAAGTGTCGATCCTCGTGATGTTCTATATTTGCGCCTAACGCCTTTAATGAATGATTCGAACTTTGAAGTTGAATTGTTAAATGGTGATAATGTTGTTGATTTTGCTGGTGTTCAGCCAAAAGTTGATTCAACTGGTCGTGCTAACACACAGTTAAGGCGCGTGGAGAGTAGGATTGGATTTAACGATACTAGCTTTCCGGTTCCTTTGTTCTCAGCGCAAACTAAAAACGAAAAAGAACCTATTTGTAAAGACTTTTCAGTAACAAGATTGAGTAATTCGAACGTTAACTGTAAAAACCAGTAATATAAAATAGCCTTTCGAAAGGCTATTTTATTTGGTTTAAGTTATTTTGCGTATTCGATTGCTCGAGTTTCTCGTATAATATTAACTTTAATTACGCCAGGATATTGCATTGTGCTTTCAATTTTATCGGCAATATCTCGAGCCATTTTAATTGCTGAAAGATCGTCAACGGCTTCAGGAGAAACAATTACTCGAATCTCGCGACCAGCTGAGATTGCGTAAGCTTTGTTTATACCTTTGAAACTTGTAGCAACATTTTCAAGTTCGCGCATTCGTTCTACAAAGTTTTCAGCAGAAGCATTTCTTGTTCCTGGTCGAGAAGCACTCATTGCGTCAGTTATTTTAACTATAATTGCTTCGACCGTAGTAGCTTCAACATCTTCGTGATGCGCAGCTATGGCATTAACTACGCGTGGATCCATGCCGTATTTTTCAGCAAGTTCAGCACCGATTTGGGCGTGTTTTCCTTCAATTTTATGAGTTACAGCTTTTCCAATATCGTGGAATAGTGCGGCAGTTTTGGCGATTGTTACATTTGCACCAATCTCTTCAGCGATGAGTCCAGCAACATTAGCCATTTCGGTTGAATGTTTAAGAACATTTTGGCCATAGCTTGTTCGAAATTTTAGTTCACCCAAAAGCCGTAACATTTCACGAGGTAAGCCAGAAAGCCCAACTTCTCGTGCAGCATCTTCACCGGCACGATTGATTTCTTTATTAATTTCGCGCTCTGCTTTTTCTACAACTTCCTCGATTCGTGCAGGGTTAATTCGGCCGTCTTTCATTAACAATTCAAGCGCAAGTCTAGCAATTTGGCGGCGGACAGGGTCGAAACTTGATAAAACAACCATTCCAGGAGTGTCGTCAACGAGGATATCTACGCCAGTTTCGCGCTGAAGGGCTTGAATATTGCGACCTTCTTTTCCGATAATTCTGCCTTTCATCTCGTCGTCTGGGAGCTTAAGAGCAGTGACGGTTCTTTCGGCTGTAACTTCGCTAGAAATTCTTTCCATAGCTGAAACTAAAATTGTTTGAGCGCGTTCCTCGGCATCTTCAGTTGCATTTTTTTGAAGTTTTGCAACTAGGTTTATCATATCTTGAGTTACGCTTTTTTCGGTAAGTTTAAGGATTTTCTCGGCAGCTTCTTTTTTCGAAAGTTTAGCAATTTTCTCGAGTTTTTCATGCTGTTTTTTTCGAATTTCCTTAACTTCATTTTTAAGTTTTTCAACTTCCATTTCATCATTTCGAAGCTTTTCATTGCGAGAATCAATCTGATCAAGCTTTCGATCGAGTGATTCTTCGCGCTCAGCCAAACGATTTTCGGTTTTTCGAATTTCCTTGCGTCGTTCAGATTCATCTTCGTTAGCTTTTTCGGTAATTCTTAATGCTTTTTCATTAGCTCTTTCTAGGATTTCGGCTGACTTTTTTCTTGCCTCGGCGATAATTTTATCGGAGTTATTTTTTGCATTTGCAGATTTAATTTTTTGATACGTAAAAGCTCCAGCACCGCCAAACAGAACGCCAAGCGCAGCTATCAGTATATCCATATTTTTCCTTTCATCAAAAATTAATTTAAAAAATCAAAAAGCAATTACTATGCCCAAACCCATTTTACCATAAAAAAGTTATTTTTCAAAATTGCGAAAAAAAATATTTTAGTGTATAATTTAATTATGTTTATGTCTTTTTTAACTTGGTGGTATGGAAAAGGTCTAGCTTGGCGTGCAGAAAAAATATTAGATGGAGTTGAGCGGTCAATAGATACTTTTTCTCTTGGATTATTAGTAAAAACTTGGTTTTCGCCGTTTCGCCAGATTGATGCGATTGCGGTTTCGAATGTTTCACTTGAAGTTCGAATTCGAAAATTCTTTGACAAGCTTTTTTCACGGTTTATTGGTGCTTTTTTAAGAACAATAGTGATGATAATTGGTGTATTTTTTATTGCATTTAAAGCTTTATGGGGCTTGGTTTTATTATTGTTATGGTTAGTTTTACCGGTTTTACCATTAGTTCTTGTTGTTATTTTTACAACAGGCTGGACACCAAAAATTGTCCCAAAAATCCGTGATGATTTTATGACTTGGCAAAAAAATAGTAGCTTAAAGAAAGAAGTGAAACCAGCTAAAACAAAGAAAAGGGGTTGGCTATGAGTTTTAATTATAACCATTTACGAGCAAAAAAATCACGCTTAATGAATATTTTAAGGTTGTTTTTACCCCTCTTAAATTTACTTAAGATTGTTGGCGCTATAAGTGGTTTTTCTTTGATTTTTATGGATTCGGCTTTGGGCTGGATAGTTTTAGCTATTGTTTCGGTTGTAACAATACTGATTAACTGGTGGAACGGTGAATTGCATAGATTGGCGCCTTCGGCAGAATTCACTATTGAAGGGCAAATGGCAAGCAATATACTCGGCAGGTTGTCAAAAAACCCAACAAGTGAACAGATTGCTAAAGTTGTTCTTGAAAGTTCTGGTGGAAAGTTTATTGCGGCTAGGTTTGGGCTTGGAAAAACTACAATAGAAAGTCTAGTTCAGATTCCGCAAAATTCTCCAGAAAATATTTTTCAAACTGCGCTTCAAATTCAACAAAAATTAAAAACTAAAACTGTTTCAGGGTCAGTTTTAGTTTTAGCTATTGTTCGAAATTTTCCAAATTATGAAACACTTTTAGCTCAATTTTATGTTGATTTTGAAGATCTTGAGAGGGGTGTCCTTTGGCATGACCATATTTTTTCGCTAATTAATAAATCTAAGATTCCGATGAAAACTGGTGGAATCGCAAGAGACTGGTCGTTCGGATATACGCCAACATTGAATCGTTTCGGGGTAAATATTACCAACCAGGTATCAAATAATATTTTAATGTCTTCTAATCTAGAGCAGCACAAAGAGCTGGTTTCGAAGATGATTGAACAATTTAGCGGTCAAGGTAAGCAAAACATTGCTCTTATTGGTGTTGATGGTGTTGGAAAGACGACGGTTGTAAATTCTTTTGCGGCAAAAATCGCTAATGGTAATGAAAAAATACCTTCAAATCTAAAATTTAGACAAGTTATCTCATTGGATGCATCTTCGTTGATTGCTGCGGCTCCTGGGCGCGGTGAAATTGAGAATTTACTAAATTATGTTTTGAATGAAGCGTATGCTGCTAAAAATATTATTATTTGTCTTGATAATGCACAATTATTCTTCGAAGACGGGGTTGGTTCAGTTGATGTTTCGAACTTGCTTCTACCGATAATTCAAGGCGGGGTTTTACGTATGATTTTAACTATGGACGAGCAGAGATTTTTACAGATTTCAGCTAAAAATCCAGCCTTAGCGCAGGCAATGAATAGGCTACAAGTAAATCCGGCCAATTATGATGAAACTTTGGCGGTTATGCAGGACAAGCTTTTACTTTTCGAACACCAAAACGGAGTTTTATATCAATTTCAAGCACTTAAAGAAGCTTATCGACTAAGTCAAAGGTATATTTTTGATTTAGAGATGCCAGGTCGAGCGGTTAGATTACTGGAAATGTCCGCCGGTTTTGCTGAGAATAAGATTGTTACAGCTAGCTCGGTTGAAAAAGCTATTGAGCAAACTATGAATGTTAAAATTTCGACAGCAAACGTTGATGAAGAAAAGGAAACTCTTCTGAATCTAGAAAATCTACTTCATGCACGAATGGTTGGACAGGAAAAGGCTGTTTCAGTAGTTGCAAATGCCTTGCGTCGAGCAAGAACCGGAGTTCGAAACCAGAATCGACCAATTGGAACATTCTTATTCCTTGGTCCAACTGGTGTTGGAAAAACTGAGCTTTCGAAAGCGCTTTCTGAAGTATATTTTAATGGCGAAGATAATATTATTCGTCTTGATTTGAATGAATATGTGAATCTTGATGATGTTTCACGGTTGATTGCGGATGGATCGCGAGATGCGAGTTCGCTAACTGCTCAAATGATGAAAAAACCTTTTTCGGTTGTGCTTTTAGACGAAATTGAAAAAGCGCACCCGAATGTGTTGACGGCACTTTTGCAAGTTTTGGATGAAGGTATTTTGCGTGATGAGAAAAACCGGGAAGTCTCGTTTAGAGATGCGATTATTATTGCTACATCTAACGCTGGAGCAGAAAGGATTCAAGAACTTATTGCACGCGGTTATGATTCTACGAGCGCCGAAGAAGTCATCGTAAATGATTTGATAGCTAGTCGTGAATTTAGGCCTGAATTCCTGAACCGTTTTGATGAGATTGTTGTTTTCGAGCCACTCACAAAAGAAAATCTATTGCAGATTATTGATCTTATGATTGCAGGAGTAAATAAAACCCTTGCTGGGCAAAAAATTTCAGTTTCAGTTACGCCTGAAGCACGATTGATGCTTGCGGAGATGGGCTACGATCCAAAATTGGGAGCTCGACCAATGAGAAGGGTAATTCAGCGTGTTGTGGAGAACACAATTGCACGAAAAATGCTTTCGGGTGAAGCTCAGCCTGGTTCAAACATTGAGATTACACCGGATATTGTTCAGCAAAGTTAAAATATAAAAAATAAAATCGGCGATATAATCGTCGATTTTTAAATTCATTTTTTGGAGGGCCAGGAGGGGCTCGAACCCTCGACACCCTGCTTAAGAGGCAGGTGCTCTAACCGGCTGAGCTACTGGCCCAATACTTGTATTATAGCATATTTATTTTTAAAAATAAAGTCTTTTTTATTTTTTAGGACTTATTTTATAAACAAAATGAGCTCCAGATATTTTGAAGGGTTTTAAATTTTTAATTTCAAAACCATAACTTATAAAAAGAAGAGGCGATTTTTGTGCATTAGCTTGAATTTGAGATAAATTGAGCATTTTATGAATTCTTTCCTGATGACCAAAGGTGTAGAAAACTGTAATATTTTCTATAGGAAAAACCGTCCAAAAATTTTTAAGGTAAATTTGAACATTTTTACATTTTCGAAGTCTAACTTTTGAAAAAAGCACAAGAAATGGGTTGATCTCAAAACCTATTGCGCGAGCATTAAAACTACTTGCCATTTTTAAAACAATACCATCGCCTGATCCAATATCAACCAATGTATCTTTTTCAGAAAGATTGATAGCTTTAAAGAGTTTAATAAGTTCTTTTTTGTGAGTTGGGACATATGGCGCACCAAATAAAACAGTCAAAAGAAAAACGGCGATAATTATGCCGAAAAGTGTTAGTAATAAATAAAAAATAATTTCCATAAAAACTTGGTACCCCCGGTAGGACTCGAACCTACGGCCAGGAGGGTAGAAACCTCTTACTCTAATCCACTGAGCTACGGGGGCGTACCTAAAATAATTATATCAATTTTTTTAAAAAAAGTCCATATGTTTATTTTAAAGCAAAAACCTCCAGATAGTGGAGGCTTATGCTAAAACAAAAAAGATCAAATGGTGCGGGCGGAGAGAATCGAACTCTCATCACTTGCTTGGAAGGCAGGTATATTAGCCGTTATACGACGCCCGCATAAAAATATTATAACAAAGATTTTCTATAAAAGCAACACTTTTTTGAAAAAATAACATGTTTATGTTAATATAATAACATGAAACTGAATGATTATGTCGTGAAATCTAACTTGGAAGAAGTTGCTCACTCTAGCGGTTACGCTAAAGCTCAATCTGGTAGACGTTTTGGCGCTGCTAGCACACAAAGTTTTAGTCAGCGTCAGGCAGTCGATTATCGTAAATCAAGAATTCGTTCTTATGGTGATTCGAAATTAGGTCAACTAAGAATGGCGCAAAAAACTAAAATGGAATCATCAATGACAGCCCTTGATCAAATTCGTCAAAAGCGTATTGAAAGAGAAAATAATGACTATATGTTTAACTCTAATCGCCAAAAAAATACGGTTACCGGTGATCAAATCGACCGAGCAACTAGAATGAGAATGGAAGCACAAGGAATGGATAGCGAAAATCGATTCGATAATGTTTCCCAGTCGGGAATGGCTGGTTTTTATGGCTCTTCTGGAATCTCACAATCCACGCAAAATATTACAAAAAATTTTCAACCAGAAATTAAACCAAAATTTTAAAGCTTGATTTTTAACTGGGGGTGTGTTAAAATTGTTAAAGCTATGGCGGATGTAGCTCAGTTGGTTAGAGCGCTGGTTTGTGGCACCGGAGGCCGTGGGTTCGAATCCCATCATTCGCCCCAAGTAAATTTGAGCGTAAAGCTCTTTTTTATTTGACTAAAAATATAAAATATGGTATAATTTTGACTAGTTTTTTGCCAAGGAGGAACAAAAATGGCCAAAATGAACCTTGAAGATATTAGGTTAACTGAGAATATGCATGATAAATTTGTTAATACTTTTCAGGAATTCCTCTCTTTTCACGTAAGCTTTCAGAGTCTAGAGAAAGAATATATTAAAATATTAACAATTATTGAATCATCGTTAATTTTAGCAGCTCAAGACATACTTAGAGAAAGCTCTGAGATGGAGAATATTGATACGGAGATTGAGATCATGACAATTTTTGAAATCCTAAATGGTGAAGAGTTAAGTGAAAGTTCGGTGGTTAAATTTAATTTGAGAGTTATGAAGTATATACTTGAAAATATAAACAATTATAGCTCTGAGACTGTTAATCGTATGTGTAGAAATGCTAGAGAATATTATAATAAGCACAAGTGTTCTCTAGATTAATAAAAAACTCCCAGTGTCGGGAGTTATTTAATTATGAAAATAAAGTTTCAATTTTTGCGCCAAGCGAATTTAATCGTTCGGCAAAGTCTTCATATCCGCGATTAATATTGTAGACGTCGCGCAAAGTTGAAATTCCTGGCGCGGCAAGCATTGCAATCAAAACAACAACACTTGGGCGAAGCGCACTTGGAGCGATAATGTCAGCTGGTTTCCATTTTGTCGGACCGGATATGTAAACACGGTGTGGGTCAACGAGCTCAATTCTAGCATTTAACTTTGAAAGTTCCGTAAAATAAATTGCGCGATTTTCGTAGCTCCAGTCGTGAACTAAGGTTCTACCTTCTGCGGCTGTGGCAATTAGGCCTAGAAAAGGTAAATTATCCATATTTATCCCAGGGAAAGGTAGTGCATGCAATTTGTCTTTTGCGGCGTGTAGCTTTGATTTTTTAACGGTAATATCAACTAAGCGAGTTTTTTTATTTCTCGAAAGATATTCGGGGCTAATTTCAAATTTTGCACCCATTTGTTCGAGCGTTGCGAGCTCGAGTTCGTTGAATTCAATAGGTGCGCGTTTAATAGTAATTTCTGAATTTGTCACTAGAGCAACAGCAACGAATGTAATAGATTCAATCGGGTCTTCGCTAACATAATATTCAACATCTTTGTTTATTTTATCTACCCCGTGAATTACTAATGTTGTAGTACCGATTCCTTCAATTTTAACACCTAATTTTTCTAAAAAGAAGCACAAATCTTGAACCATATAGTTTGGACTAGCATTGCGAATAGTGATTTTTTGGCCTGAAAGCGCAGCGGCCATAATGATATTTTCGGTAGTTGTATCACCGCGTTCGGTCAAAAGAATAGCTTTTTCAACCTTTTTGGGTTCATTTATGACATCGTAATAATCCGTTTCTGCAACGATATTTGCCCCAAAGTGCTTAAGACCAGCAAGATGTGGCTCAACAGTTCTAGTTCCGAGATTGCAACCACCCGAAAAAGGAATTTGAAAGTTGGAATATTGATGTAGGAGTGGTCCAAAAAACATTAAAATACTGCGAGTTCGCTTAGCTGAATCAATATTCATATTTTCGAAATTTAATTCATTTGGTGGTATAATTTCTAGGTCATTGGAATCATTTAACCATTTTGTTTTGACGCCGATCGAATTTAAAACTTCAAGGATCCTATTAACTTCTTCGATTTTTGCAACATGGTGAAGAGTGGTTTTTCCTTTGTTTAGGAGAGAGGCGCAAAGTAATCCAACTGCAGCATTTTTTGAAGTTTTAACTTCGATTTCTCCAGAAAGCTCACGGCCACCATGAACTCGAAAATTGGTTTTTTTCTGGGAATTAACAGATATAATTTCGCTAGAAAGTTCCTCTGAAATACGTGCAAGCATTTCAACGGTAATATTTTGTTTACCGCTCTCGATGCGATTTATTGCGCTTTGCGATGTACCAATTTTTTCAGCTAATTCAGCTTGGGTTAGATTTTGGTGAAGCCGATATTCTTGAATTAACTGACCGATTTTTTCTAGGTAGGATTTTTCATTATTCATAATAGAATTATACTACTTATGATATAAAAAACGCAAGTATTTTTTAAGATTTTGTATTTAAATATTAACTGTGGTAAAATATGAGAATGATATAGCGATATTTTATACTGGTTTTGTATTTAGGAATGCTTTAAATAAAAGGAGATTTTTATGTTTGATGAAAAAATTTTTGACGCAATTGAAAGTGAAGAATATCGCCAACGAGAAGGGTTAGAATTAATCCCGAGCGAAAATTATGTTTCGAGAGAGGTTTTAGCAGCTCTCGGGTCTGTTTTAACGAATAAATATTCTGAAGGCTACCCCGGAAGAAGATATTATGGTGGTCAGGAAAATACAGATATTATTGAATCTTTAGCAATTGAACGTGCTAAAAAGCTTTTTAAATGCGACCATGCAAATGTTCAACCTCATAGTGGAGCAAATGCAAATGAAGCAGTTTATAATGCTTGGCTGGAGGTCGGCGACACTGTTCTTGGAATGGATTTAGCTCAAGGTGGTCATTTAACACATGGCTCACCAGTCACAAGAAGTGGAAAAATCTATAACTTTATACGATATGGTTTGGATGAAAATGGTGAAATAAATTACAACCAAATTGAAGAAATGGCCGAAAAATACAAACCTAAAATTATCCTTGTAGGATTTTCAGCATATCCTGGCGAAATAGATTATGCTCGAATTTCGAAAATTGGTAAAAAATATGGTGCAATGTTAATGGCTGATGTGGCGCATATCGCTGGGCTAATTGCGGGCGGCGTTCTTGAAAACCCGTTTGACTATGGATTTAATGTAGTTACAACCACGACACATAAAACTCTGCGTGGTCCACGCGGAGGAATGATTCTCTCAAACGGAAAAGTGGGAAATCCGCTCAAAAAACCAGAAAAAACTCTTGAGAATCTGCCGACTTTAATTGATAGAAGTGTTTTTCCAGGAACGCAAGGCGGGCCGCAGATGCACTCAATTGCAGCGAAAGCGGTTTCATTTTATGAGGCTCTTCAACCAGAATTTAAAAATTATGCTAATCAGGTTGTAAAAAATGCTAAAAAACTAGCGGAAGAGCTTTCGAAAAGAGGATTTAAGCTTGTTACAGGTGGGACAAAGAATCACTTAATTTTGGTTGATGTTTATTCTAGTTTTGGAATTGATGGCAAAGCGGCAGAACGCGCGATGGATAAGATTGGATTAACACTAAACGCTAATTCGATCCCTAACGATAAGTTATCAATGTTTACGCCGAGTGGAATCCGCCTAGGAACTCCAGCAATAACTTCTCGAGGTATGAAAGAGGAACAAATGGAGCGAATTGCCGAATGGATGAGATTTGCAATCGAAAATCGTGACAACCCTAAAGAGCTCGCAAAAGTTAAAAAAGAAGTTGCTGATTTTGCAAGACTTTTCCCGTTGCCGAGCGATCTATAAAATTTGAATACGATAATTTTTCCATGATATAATATAAGTAGTATGAGTAAAATTTTTTCGAAAATAAG
Organism: Candidatus Nanogingivalaceae bacterium; assembly: GCA_015257795.3. Taxonomy (NCBI): domain Bacteria; phylum Candidatus Saccharimonadota; class Candidatus Nanosyncoccalia; order Candidatus Nanogingivales; family Candidatus Nanogingivalaceae; species Candidatus Nanogingivalaceae bacterium. The sequence goes on along the minus strand of CP072208.2, from coordinate 522,231 downwards.
AAAATGGCGTGCTAGTTTTGTATTGCTTGTGATTCTCTCTAGTTTTTTAGCGATAGTTTTTTCTACGATTTCGAAAGCATCTATTTGGTTTGATGAAGCTTTTTCGGCATATATAATTCGGTTTAGTTTTGCAGACATTTGGCATTATACATCTGTTGATGTTCATCCTCCTTTATATTATTTTTGTTTGAAGATTTGGAGTTTATTCTTTGGTAAAAGCGATTTGGCCCTAAGAAGTATGTCGGTAGTTTTTGGCGTTTTGACAATTTTGGCGGCTTATTTATTAGTTAAACGACTTTTTAACAAGAAAACAGCATTAATATCGAGTGGGCTTTTGGCGATTTCTCCAATGCTGATTCGTTATTCTCAAGAAGCTAGAATGTATACAATGGTTACGTTTTTAGGTGTTGTTGCGGTACGAGCTTTTTACGAAGGTTGGATGGCTAAAAATGATACGAAAATAATTAAACGATGGCGTTTTATATATGTTTTAGCGGTTTGTTTAGGGATTTGGACACAGTATCTTTACGGGCTTATTCCGGTTTCTTTGTGGATTTATAGAGGTTTTTCGGTTTGTAGGCGTAGAGAGTTAGAGCGAAAAAAGACTTGGTTTCAATTCTTGAGAATCAGAAAGAACCAGAAAAATAGTATTTTTTATGATTTTTTTGGTGAAAGCTGGTTTAAGATGCACTTAATCATTGCTATTTTATATCTACCGTGGATTCCATTTTTTATTGCGCAAACAGCTTACGTTAAGGAAAAGTTTTGGATTCCCGCTATAGATTTTTCAACAATCCCAAATATGATTTCGAATTTTTTGTTCTACTTGGATGTGAATAAAACAAATGGCTGGCTTTCGATTGTGGCAGTATCGATTATAGTTATTGCATTTTTTGCTATAAAAAGGGAATTGAAAAATAAGGTTTTCGAAAAAAATATTCAGTTGATTTTGAGTATTGCAATTATTCCGGTTATAGTGTTGTACGTTGCAAGCTTACCACCGTTGAGCTCGATTTTTGTAGACAGATATTTGTTGATGGCTGAGATTTTTATTTCGATAGCTTTGGCGGTTGCGATCTATTATAATTATAAAAATAAGAAAATCTTTATGAGTTTATTGCTGGGGATACTGGTTGCAATTTCGCACAGTATTGGGGTTTTTCAAATTGATTTACAGCGAGGAGTTTCAAAAAATGATGGTGAAATAACAGAAATTCGTCAAGGAATAGAACAAATTCGTAATGAGAATAGATATGCAACAATAGCTGTAGGAGATTTTCTTTATTATTCGGCAGCTCAATATTCGACTGGTGATAGTAAAGTTTGGTTCTATGGTGAAGCGCCAATTTATGGATCTGGCGATATGATTCGTTCGGACTTTACACCTAAGATTGAAAAATATGTGTCGTTTTTGAAAGAAAATAAAGAATTTTATGTAATTGAAAAATATATCAATAACGAAGATACTGCTCCAAGTTTTGATAAATATAAGCTTTCAAATGAAGAATTTTATAATAACTCTATAGATGGAAAGCCGTTGTATAGAATTTTTAAATTTGTTGCAAAATAGTCTTCACAAAAATAAAATAATATGGTATAATTTAACAGTAAGCACCCGTAGCTCAACTGGATAGAGTACTTGGCTTCGAACCAAGCGGTTGCAAGTTCGAATCTTGCCGGGTGTACCATATTATCTCGCATTTGCGAGTTTTTTATTTTGGCAAAAATAAGGGCTGTGCTATAATGAAAATATGAAAAATATAGTTTTCGAAAACTTAGAGATTTTCCAGGATGTTAATTTTGGCAAATTTACAACAATGAAACTTGATGGTCGAGCAAAATACTTTACGGTTGTGAAAAGTGTTGAGGATTTTTCTGCGGCGGTGCACTTTTTTAAAAAAGAAAATATTCCATTTTTTATTCTGGGCGGTGGAAGCAACACGATCGTTCGAAGCAAGTTTTTTCCTGGAATTGTAATTAAAAACGAAATTTTAGGTTTTGAGCAAGTTTTTGAAGATGACAAAAAAATCGAATTTAAGGTTAATTCGGGAGTTAATTGGGACGAATTCGTGCGATTTGCAGTTTCGAAAAACTTAAGTGGTTGTGAGGCTATGGCAATGATTCCAGGAACGGTTGGTGCATTGCCTATTCAAAATGTTGGCGCTTACGGTCAAGAGGTTGTTGATATTTTAAAAGGCGTTGAAGTTTTTGAAATCGAGACGGAAGAGATTAAAACTCTATCTAAAGAAGAATGTCAACTTTCTTATAGAGATAGTATCTTTAAAAGAGATAAAAAAGATAAATATTTTGTGATCTCAATAAATCTTGAACTTTCGAAAGGTCGGCCAGAGGATCCGAAATATGAGACCTTAAAACATGAACTAAAGAAAAAAGGCATTAAAGAAGAAGATTTAACTTCTAAGGATGTGATGGAAGCGGTAGTGGAAATTCGTTCAAGAAAACTCCCTGATCCAGAAGAAATCCCGAGCGCGGGCAGTTTTTTTAAAAACGTTAAAATAACTGAGAGTATCGCAGAAGATTTTCGAAAAAAATATCCAGGAATCCCTATTTTCAAGGTTGGTAATGAATATAAAATTCCAACAGGCTGGTTGATTGAACAGTCAGGTTTAAAAGGGAGAGAGTTTTTTGGAATGAGAGTTCATCCAGGAAGTGCTTTAGTTCTAACTAATATTTCAGCTAAAAGCTATGATGAATTAGCGCAGGCAAGAAAATTAATTCAAGATAGGGTTTTTGAAAAATTTGGCTTAAAAATAGAACAAGAACCGCTGGAAATTTAATAAAAATAAAAACGGCATTCAGTTATGAATGTCGTTTTTAGAATTTAAAAGAATTATTCTTCTGTTTTTTCTTCTTTAGTGTCAGGAGTTTTCTCTTCTTTTACTCCTTCTGTTTTTTCTTCTTCTACGATTTTGTAGCCAAGAATAGTTCCTTTTGCAAGACTTTCTTTTCCGGCTGCATCATTCCAGCGAGAGCTGTCTAGGCCGAGAATCAAGAACCAGATAGGAGATGCGAATGCGAAAAGGATAGCCCAGTAAGGTGATTTGTCGAGCTTTTTACTAATTTCGATAGCTGCCAAAATTGCAAAAATAGCCGAGATTATAATTCCAACATAAGGAATAAAAGTCAAAAGAGATTTCCAGCCTTCTTGACCACCAAGTTCGAAGAATATCCAGCGGTTATAGAAAGGAATCCAAGCTTTTTTAGCATCGATCCCGGCTTTTTTAAAGATTAGCATGTAAAGGAGAGAGCTAATAACATATCCTATAACTGCAGCAATTAGCGCAAAAATCAAAAAGAACGCAATAGACATTCCTGCAATAGCATCAGTTTCTGCACTGTGACTATAGCCTCTATATCCATATGAGTAGTCGCTATTATAATTATACATTTAAAAATCCTTTCTTTGATTAATTTCTATAATGATTATATATTAAAAAATTGAAATTTTCAAGATTTTTGCTTATAATAAGGCTTATGAGATTTTTAAATGGTGCAGAACTTCGTGATTTTATTAAAGAACGCCAAGCTAAACAGGTGCGAGCCTTGCGACAAAGCTGGCGAGTTTTTCCAAAATTAGTGATTTTTTATTCTTCAAAAAGCCCCGTAACTGAAACTTATATGCGACTAAAAGAAAAATACGGCGAAGATATTTTAGTTGAGGTTGAGCGACAAAAAGTTGATGTTGAGTTAATGAAAGAAGAGATTCGAAAGGCTAATCTTGATGAGAATATTCACGGTATTATCGTGCAACTTCCGCTTGAAAATAAAAGTGGCGAGAAACTTTCGAAAAATGAAACTGAAGCAATTTTGAGTGAAATTTCGAAAGAAAAAGATGTTGATGGTTTGAATGGTGGTGATTTTGTTCCAGCTACAGCGCAAGCAATAAATTGGCTTTTGGCAGGCTATAATATTTCATTAGAAGGTAAAAAGGTTGCCGTTGTTGGACAGGGGAGGCTTGTAGGAGCGCCACTTTCGAAAATGTTTGAAAAATCTGGAGTGATGGTTTCGAAATTCGATGAATTTAATAGCGAAGAAATGGTAAAAACACTTAAAGATTTTGATGTGGTAATTACAGCGGTTGGAAAACCGGGGTTAATTACTTCAGAAATGCTAAAATCTAAGGCGGTGGTTATTGATGCTGGAACGGCGAGCGAAGATGGAGAGATTAAGGGTGATGTTTCGGATGAAGTTCGTAAAAATAGAAAGGATCTGATTATTACACCAATAAAAGGTGGAGTTGGTCCACTAACGGTTGCTTCTTTGATCGATAATGTCATTGTTGCAGCAAGAAAAGTTGCAAATCAAAAAGGGCAACAAGATTTATAAACAAAAATAGACCTCGAAATTGAGGTCTATTTTCTATCTGAAGCTCGATCGCCCCATTGAGAAGCGGTCAGCTTTAGAATTTTGCAGCTTTTCGGCTTGCGAAGTAGTAACCAAATGCAGTTACCATTGAACCTAGTCCAAGAACTGCCGATAGGGCGTCTGAACCAGTTTCAGGCAATTCTGAAGGAACGCTTGGTACTGGATTATTTGGTGTTGGGTTGTTTGGTGTTGGAACATTTGGTGTTGGGTTGTTTGGTGTTGGGCTTGGTGGAGTTTGTTTCTTTGGAATTTCCACTTTAGCGCTATCACAACCATCGTTGTCTCCAGGAATTGTTGGAGTATCTACACAAGCAGTGTTTACGGCTGACATACCTGTTGCAGTTGCTTGAGATTTAATAACGATAGTTTTGCTTTCACCAATCTTCAAAGAGTCAATCTTTGAAACCAAAATGTTGTTTTCAATTTTACCGCTGTCTGAGCTAATGAATTTAATGTTTACAGGAGCTCGGTCAGTTACAACAACATCTTTCAAATCAACATTTCCGTTGTTTGATACTGTAATTTCATAGTTGAAATCAGTATTTGCTTCAAGTTTAGCAAATTTTTGATTGTTTACAGTTTTCTTAATAACGATTGAAGGTTTTTCATCTCGTTTAACTTCGAAAGTTTTTACACAGTTTGAATTTGCATTCTCGCCATCTTTTGTAATAACTGTTGAAGAAATTGTGAATTTACCAGCAATTTCGATATCAACTGTTAATTTCGAACCATTGTTTACAGTCTTTTCGATTACAACTTTACCACTTTCATCTTTGATGGTGTATTTAACACCGATAAATGTTGTGTGATTTACAGTGTAAGAAGTATTGAATTCGAATCGTGTTCGAGAAATTTGGTTGATTGTGATGTTTTTACATACCAACTCAGGTTTGTTAGGTGTTGGTGTTGGTGGTACTGTTGGAGCTTTTGTTTCAAAAGATTTTTCACAATTTGCATTTGTGTTTTCACCATTTTTAGTCATGGTTGTTGAGATAATTGTATATTTCTCAGTTACATCATTTGGAACGGTAATTTCAAATTTAGTACCATTGTTGATTACTTTTTGAGCTACAACTTCACCTTTAGAATTTTTAACAACATATTTTGTTCCAGTAAATTCTGTATCTTTTACTGAATATTTCGTATCAGCTGAATAAGTGATTTGCTTTTCATCTTTTCGAACAATATTTAAGCTTAAAGCGTCACATTTGTAAGCTGGAGTTTGAGGTTTTGGAGTATCACATTTTTTAGTGATCCGTACACTAGCAGTGTCATTTTTAACTATTTTTTGATCACTTGCTTGTGCGATGTTTGTCAAAACGTTGTCTCCACAAACTGGCAAGTCTTTTTCAGCTGCAACTGTTGCGTCAAAACGTACGTAAGCGTCGCCATTTGCTTGATATGTACCAATATTGATTCCAGAATTTTGAATAATGTTATCGCTAACTTTCAAGCCATTTGGGTTTGAAGTGTTGTAAAGTTTTGTTGTACCTGCAACATAATTCAAACCTTTTGGTAGAATATCGCGAATTACCAAGTTCTGAATTCCTGCAGAACCTGTGTTTTTAGCGTGAATTTGGAATTGAACTGTGTCGCCACCTTTAGCACTTACAGTTTCAGTCCAAGTTTTTTCGCCATTTGTTTTATTTCGAACTGTTTTTGCAAGATCGATATCTGTTTTCTCTTGTGGTTGGTTAACTTGAGCTTTAACTTTAACGGTTACGTAACCTGCATATTGAAAACATCCAGGAATTTTTCCGTCAAGTTTGCTGTATCCAAGAGTTGCACCCGTATTGTTTACGATGCTGTCTGGAAGTTTAGTTGTACCCATTCCGTTGTTTTCGAAAAGGGCAGAACCAGCAACATAAGCCAAGTTGAAGTCATTATCACTTGAAAAAGTTGCTTCATCCCAAACTGTGTTAGGTTTTGCGTTTGAAGCTGAAACCTGACCTTGAACAGTTACGGTTTTTGCAGTTGTTGTTGGAACGTTAAGTTTCGCAACTACGTTTTCGGCAACAAGATTTAGATTCGAAGCTGCGTTGTTGTGAACGTAAATTCGAACATAGTATTCTTTGCCGTTTTGAACTTTCATGTTATTCGTCCAGTTAGCATTTGATCCAACTTCACGAATTCCAACGAAGTCTTTTTCGTCACCACCAATAACAGGGTTATTTGTGATTGAGTTAAATGTAATATAATCTGCTGGTTTTTCAATAGTAAATGATGGTCGAGCTGGACCCCAGGCCATAACGGCAACCGGAGCAATAACTGCAGCCAAGATTGAACCAGAGATTACAGAATGGTTTTTAATAAAATTAATGAGTTTTTTCATTTGGTCCCTCATTTTCTCCCTTCTAATCTCCACTTTATTAGAAATTTTATTAATTATAAATATCATAATTCTGTCTGTCAATATTTTGTTTTTCTTCGCTTGCCGAATTGTTAAAACCTAACACAGAATTGGGTTATTAAGAGATATCAATGAAAAGCCAGGCGGCGGGAAACCGCCTAGCGTGAAATTTGAAAGTTTTAACTTTCAAAATGTGCTAATCGTTATTGAAAAAATCAATCATCGATTGCAGGCTCACTCATAGAGCCATTGCCTGCGAAGTTGGCAGAGCTACTTGGAGTTGTGACCCCGTTAGCTCCTGCTTCAACTGCAGGAGTGGATTGACCCACTAAACCATCGTAATGATGATTATCAGGGGTTGTTACGGCTCCATTATCGGCTACTGTTGTAGTGCCGTTAGAGTCCGTAATTGTTCCAGCTCCAGTCCATTGAGATGGTTCGCTAGTGCGAGCATCTTGTGATGGAGCAGCTGAGCTTGAGTTCGCTGGTGCTGATGGAGCAGAGTATTGCTCAGGCAAGCTAGCCTGAGAAGTTTCTGCTCCATTTTGAGATCCATCGTTTTGACCACCACCAACCGGTGCTTTGCCTTGGTTGGCTGGATCTTTACTAGGGTCTTTTTTCTCAACCTTGCTTTCGCCAGGTTTGTCTGGTTTACCAGGTTTTCCTGGTTCACTTGGTTTTCCAGGTTTGTCTGGCTTACCAGGTTTGCCTGGTTCACTTGGTTTTCCAGGTTCATTAGGCTTTGTAGGAATCTCTACTTTACCCGTTTTAACCCCGGGGATGTTATTGCTTTGCATTACTGTGTTGCCACAGTAAACAAGTACGCGATAAGAATACTTCTCAGTTGATCCTTTCGGATTTGAAACTTCGACGTATTCTTGTCCGCTGAGGTTTTGTGAGTTTTCGCTTACTACTACGTCACCTTTGCTATTAACTCCAGTGGCATAGTAATTTGAGCCCTCTTCCATTTTCTTAGAAGAGGTTTGACTCCGGGAAAGGAAAGCTTTTGTCTGATAGTAGACATCTTTTCCTTTTTCGTTGTAGTAAAGATTTCCGTCTTTACCTTTCGCGAGCCAGTCCTTGACATCAGTATTGGTATCAACAATACCGAATGTCATGGCTTTCTCTTTCAACGCAGTTGCGTTGTGGCTCATGTACTGAACCATCTCGTTAACTGCATCATTAGCGTTAGTTGAAAGAGAATCCTCTTTTGAACCGTTTGCGAACACCTTTTGTTGGGTATTTGCAATTTCGCTGTTATAGACGACAGTGTCGCCGTCGACTTTATAGTCAATAACCTGGAATTCTTCTTTTGGAAGAACCAGAGAGCTGACCGTTTTGCTGTCGGCTGCTTTGACATCGTTAGCTTTATGTTTGCCGAACATTCCTAAAACTAGAAATGCAATTACAACAACTACACAAATAGCTAATAATGCAGCCATCACCCAGTTTGTGTGAAGGCGAACAGGAGTTTCTTCCTGAGGCTCAGCTTCTTCTTCAAGCTCTTCGTTTTTAATATCACGTAGTGCTTGGAGCTGGCCTTCAAGATACGCCACTTTTTCGTCCGAAGGCTTCTTAGCCGCCTCTTCGCAAACTCTTTCTAGCCATACCTTTTCTTCGCTACTCTTGCATAGCCCTTCAAGTTGTTCTAGAATTCTGTTAATTTTTTCTGTTATAGTCATCATTTTTTGCACCATCCTTTCTATACAGATTTTATTTATTTTGGCCAAAATAAATAATGACTATTGAGGCACGATTAATACCTCATAATAACCCAATTCTTGTTAAGCTTCATTGACAAATCGTAGTGATTATGATATGTCAACTGCTAGAATTATAGCACAAAGGCAATAAAAAGTCAATACCTATATAATATAAAAGCAATAAGCGCAAGCGGTTTGTTTTTTACAAATAAAAAATACCCCAAAAAATGGGGTAGAAAAGGAAAATTTTAAATAGGAGGGAGGTTTTTAAACTCTTTTTTGCCCTCTTCTTTTTTTGGGCTTGAAGGTTTTTTTGCCTTCTTCGAAAACGCTTCCGTCACTTTTGTGGCCTTATTTTTTATGTTACTCTCGTTATAGTGTTCGAAAACAACACCTTTAAGTTTCGAAAACAGCGAAGGCTTCTTGGCTTCTTTCACATTCTTTTTGGTAGGCGTAATAAAGAATGCCAACATGATCAGAAAAATCCCAACAAGCCAATAAAGTGGTGTAGGAAGGGCATTTAGAACTAAGCCTACAAAGATTAGAGATTTAGTAAATAGCCCAGCTTCTTGCCATAATAAGCAAATTGGAAAATGCTTATCTAGCTTAACTAATACATAGAGCGTCGCGAGAACGAGTGCTCCATAGACAACTGCTAAGTTATCCACTACACCCAAAGTAACAACATTTAATAACTGCATGCAAAAGATTAGCGCATGCATCAAGAGGTTAATCATATCAACCCCTCACTTTCTATAAAAATTTTCCAGTAAAGGTACTAGAATGCTTATATAATAACATAAAAAGCGTTAAAAGTCAATATTTAGCATTTTCGAAACAAAAGAAAAAAGCTCCAGAATTGAAGCTTTTCGATATAATTTCAATTGGTGGGTGATTAGGGACTCGAACCCCAGACCCTCTCGGTGTAAACGAGATGCTCTAGCCAACTGAGCTAATCACCCGAACAATTACTATTTTAGCAGACAATTTATTTAAAGTCAACAACTTTTTTTTATTTTTTTAAAAATAAGTAATGTGCGATAAAAAATATTTAGATAAATATATATAGTCAAAAAGTTTACCGATATTATTATTAAAATTACGTCAGAAGACTCAGAGGAATGCTTTAAGATTTTAACATATTGTGAATTTAGAGATTTTTTTGATTTATGATCGTAACCCAAAAAATAAGCTAAAAATAGTTAGAAGCCAGCATTAAAATGGATTTTTTAAAAAGGGAACCACTTTATAAACTAATATGGAAAGTTCATGTGGTGAAAATTGAAAAAATAGTTTAATTATGTTAAAATAAGGTGAATTTAAGAATTGAAGGGAAAACATGAAATCAGAAAATATTCGAAATGTGGCAATTATTGCCCACGTTGACCACGGAAAGACCACTTTAGTGGATGGACTTTTAAAGCAAAGCAATACATTCCGTGAAAATCAGGCTGAAATGAGCCAAACACTCCTAATGGATTCTGGTGATCAGGAGTCGGAACGCGGAATTACTATTACCGCAAAACAAACCTCAATTTATTATGGGGATTATAAAATTAATATTATCGATACACCAGGACACGCAGATTTTTCTGGCGAGGTTGAACGCACACTAAATATGGCTGACGGTGTTATCTTGGTTGTGGATGCTCAAGAAGGACCAATGCCTCAAACGAAATTTGTGCTTTCGAAAGCTCTTGAGCTTGGTTTAAAACCTATTGTAGTTGTAAATAAAATTGATAAACCTGCGCGTCGAATTGCCGAAGTTAATGATGAGGTATCAGATCTATTCTTAGAGCTAGCAACGAACGACGATCAACTTCTTTACCCAACTTATTATGCGATTGGGCGTGATGGTAAAGCTTGGCCTGAGGTTCCAGAAAATCCAGAAGCTGAAGCAAATTTTGAACCTATTTTCGAAGCAATTATTAATGAAATTCCGGCGCCAAAAGTTGATGTTGACGGTGATTTTCAATTACTTATAACTTCTTTAACATACGATAGCTTTTTGGGCAAATATGCTATTGGGCGAATTTCTCGCGGAAAAGTTAAAGCTGGAGAACAAATTGCTCTAATTAAGCGTGATGGAACTGTTAAAAAGTCAAAAATCGATAAGCTTTTTGCGTATCGAGGGCTTCATCGTGAAGAAATTACAGAGGCTTTTGCAGGCGATATTGTTGCGATTACGGGTATTAGTGAAGCTGAAATTGGTGAAACTCTAGCCGATGTGAATAACCCTGAAGCCCTACCAACAATTGAGGTTGAAAAACCAACACTTTCGATGTATCTTGGACCAAATACAAGCCCAATGAAGGGTCGTGAAGGTGAATTTACAACTTCTCGCCAGATTGGTGATAGGCTAAAGAAAGAACTTGAAACAAATGTTTCACTTCAAGTTAAAGAAGATGGAATTGGTTTTATTGTTTCCGGTCGCGGTGAGCTACACCTTTCAGTTTTAATTGAAACTCTACGGCGTGAAGGATTTGAGTTCGAAGTTGGTCGTCCACAAGTGGTGACAATTCAGGAAGATGGTGTTGAAAAAGAGCCGGTTGAAGAATTGATCATTGAAGTTGCGCCAGAATTTGTGGGCGCAGTAAGTCAAGAAATGGGAACTCGCCGAGCAGAAATGCGTTCTCAAGAGAGTTTGCCAACAGGCGCAACGCGGTTAACGTATATTATCACTACTCGAGCCATGATTGGGCTTCGAAACTTAATGTTGACCGCAACAAAAGGTACTATTATTATGAATAGCTTACCTCATGGTTATCAAGAAATGGGAGCAAAAATCCCTTCTAGCCGAAATGGAGTTTTGATTGCTTTCGAAAAAGGAACTTCAACGCCATACGCACTACAAAGTGCGGAAAGCCGTGGAGAATTGTTTATTGGACCAGGAACTGAAGTTTATGCCGGAATGATCGTGGGGTTAAATAACCGCCAAGAAGACCTTGAAATTAATGTCGTGAAAGAAAAACATCTTACAAACATGCGTTCAAAATCTTCTGATGGCGCGGTTCAATTAACTCCGTATACTAATTTAAGCCTTGAGCAATGTATTGATTTTATTGAAGACGATGAATTGCTTGAAGTTACACCACAGAATTTGCGACTTCGAAAACGATATCTAGATTCGATTGAGCGTAAGCGCATGGCAAAAGCTGTAAAGTAAAGACTTGACAATTTAATAAAAACATTTAAAAATCGCCCCAATGATAGGAGGGCGATTTTTTGTTTTTCGAAAGCCTTAACTATTTTTCGCGACTTGTTCGTACGTTTACTGAGTAAGCGTCTTCAGATTGATTAACTCGAATAACTTTAAACAAAATATTTCCTTTCTATAATCATTTTTTGTTTTTATATTTTTATTTTTGGATGATTATGTTCATATAATAACATATTAAAAACAAAATGTCAATACTTTTTTCAAAAAAACATTAAAATATTGAATTTTAAACTTAAACGTGATAAAATTAAATTAAAATTTGCAAAATAAAAAAGGAAACATATGTTTAACAAAAAAACTATTAATGATATTGATGTGCGTGGAAAGGTTGTCCTAGTTCGCACAGACTATAATGTCCCAATTGAATATTCTGAAAATGGTGAGGCGAATATTTTGAATGATTTTAGAATTAAATCAAGCTTGCCAACACTTAAAAACCTTATTGAGCGAGGCGTTCGAAAAATTATTATTATTTCGCACATGGGTAGACCAAAAGCGGTTGAAGGAATTTCAGATTTGGATGAGCTTGAACATCTGCCTAATGGGTCTAGAAAATATTCACTACGACCAGTTTTTAATCATTTAAGGGAACTTTTAGAGGCTGAAGATTTGAATTTTCCGATGAATTTTCATACGACGCCAATTTTTCCACGTACGCGGTATTCAGTTTCTATGAAGGACGCTGACGATGATTACAAAATTGAGATGCTTGAGAATTTACGCTTTTCGAAAGGTGAAAAATCTAATTCATCAGATTTTGCAGATGCATTACTGCAAGTTACGGGAGCAGATTTATTCGTGCAAGATGGTTTTGGTGTTATTCATCGAGAACATACTTCAACGAGTGAAATCGCAAAAAAACTTCCAAGCGTGGCTGGACTATTGCTCGAAAAGGAATATCTAACTATTTCAGAAGCTTTTAGAAACCCTAAAAGGCCGTTTGTTGCAGTTATGGGTGGCGCTAAAATTTCAGATAAACTGCCTTTAATTGAAAAGTTTGTTGAGCGTGCAGATAAAATTATTGTGGCTGGCGCAATTGCAAATACTTTTTTGAAATATCTTAATGTTAAGGTTGGAAAAAGTCGAATTGAAGATGGTCAAAAGGAAGTTATCGAACAGATTTTTAGATTGGCGGAGAAGAAGGTTGGTTTTGAAGGCCTTCGAGAATTTATTATTTTACCAGAAGAAGTTGCTGTAGCGAAAGAATTTTCGAAAGATGCTGAACGAGTTGAAAAACGAGTTATCTCTGTTGCGGAAGATGAAACGATTTTAGATTTAGGTGAAAAGGCAATTCAAAAGCTTGAGAGTGAAATTTCGAAAGCTAAAATGGTTGTTTGGAATGGAACCGTTGGTTATGCTGAGTTTGAGAATTTTGCCGAAGGCTCACGCCGAACATGTTTGCAAATTTCGAAATCTACAAGAGATAATGGCATGAAGTCGATTGTAGGTGGTGGTGATACGTCGGCTTTCGCGCTAAATTGGTCAAATCAAAATCCTGAAATTGCTGATTTTTCACTAATTTCAACTGGCGGTGGTGCGGCTTTAGAGTTAATGAGTGGCGAAATTTTACCAGGATTTGAAGTTCTGGAAGATAAAGCATAAGAATTTACAAAAATAAAATAAAATGTTAAAATAAGGGTATTATGAACAAAAAACTTGTTATCGCCAACTGGAAAATGAATTTAAACATGCAAGAGTCGAGTATTTTCTTGCATAAATTAAGTGAAAAAGTTCAAGCTCATCGTGGGATGGAAGTTATTCTTGCACCGTCAACTTTTACGCTTCAATCTTTAAGTCTACAAATCAATCATCGTCAATTTAAACTTGCTGCTCAGAATTTCTATTGGCGCGACCACGGTGCTTTTACTGGTGAAGTTTCAATTTCTCAACTTCGAGGAATTGTGCAATATGCGCTTGTTGGACATTCCGAGAGGCGGAATATTTTTCACGAAACAGATAAGGATATTCGTGCGAAAGTTGCAGCAGCTATTAGGAATAATATTCGTCCGATTCTCTGCATCGGTGAAACTTCAGACGAACGGAACCATGATGAAACAAATCTAGTATTGAACGATCAGCTGCTGGGTGGGCTTGCGAATGTTTCGAGTGAAGATATTTCGAAAGTTATTATCGCTTATGAACCAGTTTGGGCGATTGGAACTGGAGTAAATGCTAATCCAGATGATATTCGAAAAGCTGTAAAAACTATCAGAAATCAAATTAAAAATTTGTATGGAGCAAAAACTGCCGAAGAGATTCAAGTGGTCTATGGTGGAAGTGTTCAGCCGGAATTTGCGACAGACTATGCTAAAATTAAAGGTGTTGATGGGTTGTTAATTGGTGGTGCAAGCCTAAGCGTTGAAAAGTTTGTACAGATTACTCAAAAAGTTTTTGAAACAATAAAATAAAAGGAAAAATATGAGAGATATAGATTTTGAAGAATTAGATAAAGCGGTTGGAAGCTATCTTGAAAATGGAGTTGTTCCAAACACACAGAATAAGAGTAATTTTGCGGGCACAGTAAATTATTCTGAAAATTTAGCAGACCATAAAGAGATGGTTTTTGCTCGAAAAGCTCCAAGATCTGCAGACCAACTTCATCAAAACACAGAAGAAAAACGCAACGAAACTATTAAAAATGATATTCGAAATGTAGACATACAGAGTGCGAGAATAGAGAAAAAAACAGTTGCAAAAAAGACCAAAGTCCGAATTTTAGATGATTTTAGCGCTCCGGTTTCACCAGAACATCACCGAGACAATTTTGGCATGCCTTTTTCTCAAAAGGAAGATAAAATTGCTTTCGAAAGTCCAGTTTTGGAAACTTATGGTGGAGAAAAGCCGGTTCGAAATATAAAAAGAATGGAGAATTCTCCAATTAGAAAAAGGAGTGTTGTTAGATTAGAAAAACGTTCTGAGCGAAAAGAGACAAAACTGTCTCAAGAAGAACAATCGAAAAAACAGCAAGTAACTAATATTGAAGAAAAAACAGCTGTAATCCCGGACCGAGCAAAATTTTATGCAGGTGTTTATAATATTGGTGAAGATGATAATAATTTAAGATTTTTCCACGGCGATCGAGCTATTGAGGTTCCAGAGAGAAAAAATATTAAGCCAACTATAAATACCTCAAAGATTGAGACCGAGCCAACTTTCGAAAAAGTTATGCCAGAGATTGGAAGCGGCGATAACCAAGAGGATGATATTATTCCAATTCATAAAGAAGATGATGTTAAAGATCTTTCGGAAAGCAAAAATCGGATTATTTTTGAAGATAAAAAAGATATCGAGGAAAAAGACCAGACTAATAAGCTAGATGTCAATAAGGAAGAAACAGATCAGCTGGTGAAAAAGTCTGAAAATCATGATAAGGTTATAATTCAGACTGTTGATAAAAATATAGATCAACCAAAAACGCCTTTTGTTCAAAATCCTCAAATCGAGAAAAGACCTTTGGGAATGAGACAGGGTCAAGATCAACAAAAAAGTTTTGAGTTTAAAAAGATTACATTAAACCAAAGTCAAAAGCCAACAATCGTTAAAGAGTTGAGACAAGCTAAATCAACTACACCAATTCTTGCAAGTGATGAGTACTCGGCGCCAATAAAGCGTCGAAAGAAATCTGGCTGGGGAATTGTTATTGCGATAATTGCTATAATGATCTTTGGAGCAGCGGCTGGATTTGCGGCATATTGGTTTACCTTTCAATAAGATAAAAAAATAAACAGGTTAGATTGGGCCTGTTTATTTTTTAATGAAAATATGTTAAAATATCTTCTATGAATGCACAAGAAATCCGAAAAGCTTATTTAGAATTTTGCCAAAAAAATGGACACAGAGTAATTAAAAGGGCTTCTTTGATTTTAAAAGATGACCCAACGACTTTATTTACGGGAAGTGGAATGCAGCCACTTTTACCGTATCTTTTAGGTAAAAAACATCCAGATGGAGTACGGTTAACAGATAGTCAAACATGTTTGCGTGCACAAGATATTGATGATGTTGGCGATAATCGGCACACAACTTTTTTTGAGATGTTAGGAAACTGGTCTCTTGGCGATTACTTTAAAGAGCAACAAATTCGGCAATTTTTTGAGTTTTTAACGGATGTGGTTGGTCTAGATCCTTCAAAGATTTACGTATCTTGTTTTATTGGAAATAAAAAATACAATATCCCCCGTGACGATGAGTCTGCAAAAATTTGGCAAAAGGTTTTTGCGGAAAAAGGAATTGATGCGAAAATTGTTGAGCTTGATACTGCCGAAAATGGTGACAAGCTTGGTCTTCAAGGTGGTCGAATATTCTTTTATAACGATAAAGAAAACTGGTGGAGTCGTGGTGGTGGATTAGATACTACACCAATCGGGGATCCATGTGGTCCAGACTCCGAAGTGTTTTATGATTTCGGTGAAGAAAATCATGATGCTAGCTTTGGAGAAGCTCATCCTGCAAGTGACAGCGGTCGATTTATGGAAATTGGTAACCAGGTGTTTATGCAGTATCGCCGTCTCGAGGATGGCTCTTTCGAACCTCTTGAACACAAGAATGTTGATTTTGGTGGTGGGTTGGAACGAATCGCCGCAGCTAAAATTGATAGCCCAGATGTTTTCCAGATTAGTTTAATGAAACCGATTATTGATAAAATCGAAGAAATAAGTGGTAAAAAATACGATGAAAACACTGCTTCAATGCGCGTAATTGCAGATCATCTTCGAAGTGCGGCTTTTTTGGCGGTTGATGGATGCACGCCTTCAAACAAAGAGCAAGGCTATGTTATGCGAAAGTTTATTCGTCGCGCAATGGCTAAAGCTTTCGATTTAGGAATTGAAGATAATTTCGTGGAACAAATCATTCCAGTTATTGTTGATATTTATGCTCCAGATTATCAAGAAGTTGCTGAAAAGGGTGATGAAATTATTGCCGTAATGGTGAAGGAAGAAAAAGCCTTCCGTCGAACACTTCGAAAAGGATTGCGTGAACTTGAGAAGTTTTCAAAAGATGGATTAACGGGCGTAGAACTATTTCAATTGTATGACACTTTTGGTTTTCCGCTTGAGCTCTCTACCGAAGAGGCTGTTCGTCGAAGTATCTCTCTTTCAGAAAATTGGCAGGAAGAATTCAACACTAAGATGAAAGAACAACGTGAGCGTTCGCAAACAGCTTCGAAGGGTAAGTTTAAAGGTGGGCTTGAAGGTCAAACTCTTGAACATCGCAAGCTTCACACAGCTACACATTTAATGAATGCGGCTTTACATAATATGTTTGAAGGGCAAATTGCGCAAAAGGGTTCAAATATCAATACAGATCGTTTACGATTTGATTTTACATTTGACCGTAAGCTGACAGATGAAGAGAAAAAGCAAATTGAAGATACGGTGAATGAACAAATATCGAAAGGCTTAGAAGTTTCTTGGGCGGAATATCCAACGGATTACGCATTAAACGAACTAAAAGCGATCGGTGTGTTTGGAGATAAATACGGTGAAACCGTAAAAGTGTATACAATGAAGGCTGAAGGTGAAAAACCTTTCAGTGTAGAAATATGTGGTGGTCCACATGTTGATAATACTAGAGAATTGGCAGAAGGCGGTAAGAAGTTTAAAATTGTTAAAGAACAATCTTCAAGTGCTGGAGTACGTCGAATTAAAGCGATTCTTCAATAAAAGAATAAGTGTACTGTATGTACACTTATTTAGTATAAAAATTTGCAAAAAAAGCATAAAAGCTTTATAATAGTTTTAAGATGTTATTCAAGAATAAACAAAGAGAAGATTTAAACGATAATCATATCGTTGCGCTTGATATTGGAACTGAATTCGTGAAGGCTCTTGTAGCCGAGATTCACGATGATGAAATTCGTGTGATCGGTGTTGGTCGTGCGAGGCAAGAAGTCTCTGATATGCATTCAGGCGCTATTGCTGATATTGCGAGCGTTGTTCAGAACTGTGAAACTGCACTAATTGAAGCAGAAGATCAGGCTGAAATTCAAGCAAAAAAGGCTGTGATAGGAATAGCCGGAGAGCTAGTGAAAGGTGCGACGAATACTATAAAATACCGTCGACCTCAACCAAATCGACCGCTTGATGAGGCAGAAATGGAATTTATTATCGATAAAATTCAAGAACGCGCTCAGCTTAAGGCACAGAGAGAAATTGCTCTCGAAACAGGAAATCAAGAAGCTGAAATTAAGCTAGTTAATTCAGCTATTGTGGGTATTCATATAGATGGATATAAAGTTTCAAATCCAATTGGTTTTCAAGGTAAAGATGTCTCAATCCAGATATATACAGCTTTTGCACCAACGGTTCATATTGGTGCTATTGAACGTGTTGCGAATGAGCTGGCTCTTGACTTAATTGCAGTTGCTGCTGAACCTTTTGCTGTAGCTAGAAGTGTTGTTGGATCGGATTCTTCAAGTAGTTTCACGGCTATTTTAGCTGATGTAGGTGGTGGAACGACAGATATTGCAGTTGTTAATGACGGCGGTGTTGAAGGTACTAAGATGTTTGGGATTGGCGGAAGAAGTTTTACTAATCAGATTGCTAATGAAATGGGGCTGTCATACAAAAATGCTGAAAAGCTTAAAGTTAACCTTTCAAACGATAAACTTAAGTCTAATATTGCGCAACAAGCAATCGATGCAATCGAAAACACTCTTGATGTTTGGGTTTCGGGTGTTGAACTTGCTTTAAGTGATTTTGAAAATATTGATTATCTTCCTTCGAGAATTTTGCTTTGTGGCGGTGGGTCTAGCCTAGCGTCTTTGACTGAGCGTCTCGAAAATAGTGACTGGTGGAAAGAGTTGCCATTCAATAAAAAACCTACGGTTAAACATATAAAACCAGAAGAAGTCTCTGGCGTCGTAGATGAATCTGGAAAAATAAACGACCATACGTTTATTACCGCAATGGGACTATTGCGAGTCGGTTATGACACTTATAGTTCTGATGAAAATGCGAGTGAAAATTTCAGAGATAAGCTAAATAGAATTTTGCGAACTTAAAGAGGTAGAAAATGAGTGAAAAAACTACAAAAGATGTAATTTATGTTGATGTAGAAGACGATATTACAGATGTTGTAAATAAAATAAAATCTTCGAAAGAACGGATTATTGCGATTGTCCCACCGAAAAGCTTGGGTGTTTTTCGAAGCGCTGTAAATATCAGGTTACTATCTCGTACCGCCCAGAAAGCCGATAAAAAGATAGTTTTTGTTACAAATAACTCAGCTTTAAAAACTATGTCGGCTGCAGCAAAAATACCTGTAGCAAAAACATTGCAAAGTAAGCCTGAAATTCCAGAAATTGATATTCTTGAGGTTGATGGTGATGATGTTATTGATGGTGAGAGCCTACCAATCTCAGAGTTTAGCGGTCCAAGTCCAGAAGAAAAAGAGGCGGAACTTCTTGAAAACTTAGATATTGATGACAATAAAAATTTCAATAAGGTTAAGCCGGATTTAAAGAATGCGAAAACTAATAAAGCTAAAAAGAATATAAAAGTTCCAGATTTTTCAAAATTCAGGAAGAAGATTTTTATTATTGCTGGTGCCGTTTCGTTGTTTTTGATTTTTATAGTCTGGGCGATGTTCTTTGCTCCGTTTGCGGATATTGTAATTACTGCAAAAACTTCGACAAGTAGTATTAAAGGTGTTTCTAAGGTTTCGAATGTTGCTTCCAATGAAACGATTCTTTCAAAAACAGAGACTGTAAATAAAACTCGTGAAGTAACATTTGATGCGACCGGAACTAGAGAAGAAGGGGAGGCAGCATCTGGAACTTTGACTCTTTCACAAAGTGGCGATAGTGACCCGGTGACTATCGTGCAAGGTTCAGCTTTTTCAGCTGGTCAATGTAATTTTGTAACAACTTCGGATGTAACAATCCCAGGGGCAAAAATTAAGGGTGGTTCTATTTCTGCTGGAAGTGCGACTGTCGGTATTAAAGCCACAGTAATTGGTGAACAATGTAACTTAGAGGCGCAAAAATATACATCTTCGATTGGTGATATATCTGCTCGTGGTGGCCAATTATCTGGTGGAAGCAAGAAAACATTAAAAGTTGTGTCTCAAGCTGATATAAACAACGCTAAAGCTAAACTGAACGCCGAAGGAATTGATTCGATTAAGTCAGAGTTAAAATCAAAATTTGACAACAATTATACGATTCTAGAAGATAGTTTTTCGGCTAAAGACGGGGAATCTTCTTCATCTGTGGCCGTAAATCAAGAGGCGCCAAATGGTAAGGCAACACTAAAGATGACATCAATCTATTCAATTACTGCTTTTGAAAACAATAGTATCAAAACAGCAATTGATTCTTTAGCTAAAGAAAAGGTTAGTGCTGCAAATAACCAGAAGATTTATGATTATGGAATAAAAAACGCTAACTTCACTAAGTTTAATGGAAGTAGTGTAGAAATTGCTGCAAATGTTAAGATTGGTCCAACGATTAATACTGATGAACTTAAGGAAAAAATTAAGGGTAAAAAATCTGGAGAAGTACGAAGCTTAATTAGCTCTACGGAAGGAGTTCAAAATGTTGACGTTAAATTCTCTTTCTTCTGGGTCAACTCCGTACCAAAAGATAGTAAAAAAATAAAGATTGAGTTTACGGTTAATAAATAATGAAATCACTAAAGCTTATGGCTCTCGATGTCGGCACGAAAAGAATTGGTATTGCTGTTGCTGATTCGGCAATTAAAATAGCAATACCTCTAATAACTATCGATAATGATGAGACTCAAGAATCAGCCATAAAACAAATTATTCAATTAATTTCAAAAGAAGAAATTGATATACTTGTAGTTGGTTTACCTAGGAATCAGAGTGGTGAAGAAACACCGCAAAGTGTCTATACGAAAGAATTTGTAGAAAATTTTAAATATGCTGTAGATAAAATTAGCTTCCAGGATGAAAGTTTAACAAGTATTCAGGCTGAAAATAGATTGAAAAGCTACGGCAAGCCTTATTCAAAGGGTGATATTGACATGAATGCCGCTTCGATTATTTTGCAAGACTATTTAGAGGAGAATTTTTAATGAATATGATATCGGATTTTTCGACTGGAAGTAGCCAAAAAGAATCTGAACCTATCGAAAAACGTGCAGAAAAAGTTATTGAGAAAATAACACAACAAGAAAAAGAGATTGTTCCTTTGTTAAAGAAAGAGCAAAAGAGGAGAAGAAGGAATCGAAAATTCCTTATTTCAGCAATTTTAATAGTTTGTGTTTTGGCTTTTTCGGCGACACTTTACGTAAACTATAATTTGGCAATCAATCATAGATCTAAGAGTACAGAAAAAGTTGATTTTACAGTTAATCCTGGTGATTCTATAGATGTAGTAGCGAAAAATCTTGCAAAAGATAAGCTAATTATTTCTAAGAATTCGTTAATTTTCTACGCAAGAATGAATAATAAAAGGAATATTTTAGCAGGTAAATACCAATTATCTGCTAATATGACGATACCGGAAATTTTGGAAGTTTTAAATAAGGGCCAAGTTAATACTAGTTTTAATGTGACTTTCTTGCCTGGTGGAACAGTTAAGATGGCTAAAGCTACACTTTCAAAAATTGGTTATTCAAATAATGAGATCAACCAAGCTTTCTCGAAAGATTATTCGAGTGAATTTCCTAAGCTGTTTGCTGGTAAAGATAAAAATACAGATCTAGAGGGATTTTTATACGGAGAGACGCACAACTTTAAAAAAGATACAAAGGTTGAAGATATTTTAAGGCGATTTTTTACGGATTTTGAAAATCAGGTTGTTAGTTTAAACCTTGAGGGTAAATTCAAGAAGAAGGGGCTAACTCTCTATGAAGGAATTACACTTGCGTCAATAGTGCAGAAGGAAACGTTAAATGATTTTGAGGACCAACAAAAGGTGGCAGGAGTATTTTATAATAGGCTTAAAAAAGAAATGACTCTTGGCTCTGATGTGACCTATCAGTATATTGCTGATAAACTTGGAATTGAAAGATCTCCAAATCTAGATAACCCGTATAATCTTAGAAAAAATACAGGGTTAACTCCTTCGCCTATTGCTACCCCAGGAATATCGGCTCTAAAAGCTACTGCGGATCCGATTGAGCATAGCTATATATTCTTTTTGAGTGGTGATGATGATAAAACATACTATGGAAAGACTAGCTTAGAGCATCAAGAAAATATAGATAAATATTGCAAAAAGAAATGTCAGATTTTATGATTAAGCTTGACATTATGAGGGATATTTGTTAAAATTTTATATGTAAATTAATATAAGGACTTATTTCTTGATGGGTTTTTATATTGAGGCACCTACCAGAAAATACCGTAAGGACAATCGTTTAACTATAATATTAATAAAAAGGTCGACATCTTGTTTATTTTCGGAAGAAAGGGTATTATTAAGGTAGTTGCATCACAGTAATGTGTTTGCGGGAGAAAGATTATTTGTAGTCGAAAAAAAGGAGTGAAAACTCCTGAAATTGAAATCATACAAGATCAGAAGCGATCGGATTCAAAAATATTAAAGATAATAAATATTTTAAGTAAGAAATCTACCGTTGTTTACTCTTCTATTTTTATTATTGTTATTATGGTTGCTGTTTTTAGTTCTAAACAGCCCGAAGTACAAGATACTACAGAGTTAAACAATAAGGTTGAAACGAGTAAGGTAGAAACTTCACAGAAGAGTGATTTAGGTGGTAGCCGCTCTGTAGCAGATAAGGTAACAGAGTCTGGGGTTATTGCAAATTTAGCTGAGTCTGCAGACCTGGCTGTTGCTCCTTCTACTGCGAGCTTGTCTACTTCTACAGCAATTTTGCAAGACGCCCCTCAAGTTATCTCTTCTGTAGAGAAGCCTAAAGTTCTTGAAGTTTCTTCGGAAAAGCGAGATATCGTTAAATATCGAACTGAAACTGAGGAAGTTATTCGGGCTATTGCTGATAAATATGGTATTACAGCACAAACTATAAAATGGGTTAACAACCTCAAGGGCGATAAAGTTGAAGCAGGGAAAGAGTTGCGTATCTTGCCTGTTGACGGGATTGTCTATATCGTAAAACCTGGGGATACCCTTAAAAGTATCGTAGATAAATATCAGGCGAATGCTGAAAGGGTTGTATCTTACAATAAGTTAAAAGACAATGAAGACCCTAAAGTTGGTGTTGAGATTGTTATTCCTGGTGGTATTCTTCCTGAGGAAGAAAGGCCAGACTACTCACCAAAAACGAAACTTGCAACTAATAGCTATTCAAAATCTTCAGTAAGATCTTCGTCAACCTCTTCTTCAAGCAGCAGCTCAGTTACTCTGTCTGCTAACTATAATGTTAAAGCGGGCAATGCGTATGCTTGGGGAAACTGTACTTGGTATGCCTACAATAGGCGTCCAGATATTGGAAGTTTCTGGGGAAATGCTTCGACTTGGGCGGTTAGTGCTCGAGCTGCTGGATATAGAGTAGATCAGACTCCTACCGTGGGTGCTATTGCTCAATGGAATGCTTATGCAAATTCTTATATTTGGGGATATGGTCACGTTGCTATTGTTGAGGCTGTTAACGGTGATGGTACTATTACTATTTCAGACATGAATTATGCCGGAAAATTAAATGTAGTATCAACACGAACTATTTCAGCAAGTAGTGTTTCGAACTTTATTCACTAAAAATTAAAATAGATGCTCCTAAGGGGTGTCTATTTTAAAATAGACTTTTATTAATAGATATGGTATAATATTATTTATGTTTGTAGATACAGCTAAAATCTTTGTTCAGGCTGGCCGTGGTGGAAATGGTGCGGTTAGTTTTAGGCGTGAACTATATATCGAAAAAGGTGGCCCTGATGGTGGCGATGGTGGTCGTGGTGGTGATGTTATTTTTCGGGCAACCAAAGACTTAAATACGCTTTTAAATTTTCGATACAAACCAGAGCTTAAAGCTAAAAATGGTGAAAGTGGTTCAAAGCGCAATAAGACAGGAAAATCGGGTGAACCGTTAATTGTAAAAGTTCCGGTTGGGACTATAGTTAAGCGAGATAATGAGGTTTTGGCTGATTTAAAGTTTGACGGAGAAGAGGTTATAATTGCTCGTGGCGGCGATGGTGGTTTTGGTAATGCGCACTTTAAGTCTTCTGTTCGTCAAACTCCTCGGGTTGCGGAGTTGGGTGAAGCCGGTGAATCTTTTGAGGCTGATTTAGAACTAAAGTTGCTTGCTGATGTTGGACTGGTTGGTTTTCCTAATGCTGGAAAATCAACATTTTTAAGCGTAGTTTCAAATGCTCGTCCAGAAATCGCAAACTATGCTTTTACAACTTTAACACCAAATCTTGGTGTAGCAGAAATTGATGGCTCAAATTTATTGATAGCGGATATTCCGGGCTTAATTGAAGGGGCTAGCGAAGGAAAAGGCTTAGGTGATGCTTTTCTGCGCCATGTTGAGCGAACTAGTGTTTTATTACATTTAATTGATGTTTATGAAGAAAAACCAGACGAGCAATATAGAATTATTCGTGAAGAACTAAAAAAATACCAACCAGAACTATTAAATAGACCTGAGATTATCGCTTTAACTAAAACAGAAGGAATGGATACTGAAATTATCGATTTCCAGATTTCGAAACTTCGCAAGGTTGCTGGCGATTCTCAAATTTTTGCGATTTCTTCAAGCGCACATCAGGGTTTGAAAGAAGTTCTTCGCGCTCTTCGAAAACAAGTTGAAGATTTTAGAAGTTTTCAAAATGAGGCAGAAGATAACGAAGAAGATGAAGATATTACTATTATTTCACTTTCGAAAGAGGATATCAATAAAGCTTGGTTTGTTGAATTTAATGAAGAAGAGGGTGTTTATGAAGTGTTTGGGGATAAAATTGAGAAATTTGCTCGAAGAACTAACTTTATGAATATTCATGGCGTAAATCGTTTGCGAGATATTTTGCGGAAAATGGGAATTGAACACGAGCTTCGTCGAATGGGCGCAGAAAACTCAAGCATAATTTCAATTTCGGGCAATCAATTTGAACTAGTTGACTCGAATTGGGAAGACTAAAGTATAGGACGTACTTTACGGTTATATTTTGCTAGAAATTAAATTTTTTCGCAACATGTATTAAATCTGCAGTTGATATTTTATCGAGAATATCTAAAGATTCTTGATAATCTCGAACTTTTCCGTAAGTGAAAAATTCTTCACGATAAAAATTTACGATTCTTTCGGTTGATTCGCGAGTTATTTTTTCGCTATTTTTGATATTTTGTTTAATCACTTCAAAAGCTTGAACGTCAATTTTATTATTTTTGACTTTCGAAAACTCCTCATTGATTATTTTTTTGAGTTTGTTTTTGTTCTCTGGTTTAATTTTTGAGCCAATCACAAAGAAGGGGTGGTTTCGGATTGTATTGAGGTGAGGACTAAAATTAATCCCATATAAAATACCCGTATTCCTTCCTCGTAAAAAGGCTTTGCCAATTTTTGGGCGAAAAAGATACGACATTAAAATATGAAATGCAGCTCGCTCTTTTTCGGTTAAAGGCTGGTTTGTATGAAAAATTTTACAGATTTCATCAACAGTTTTTGAATTATGAAGTGTTGAAAAATCTTTTTGATTGATTGTGAGAAGATTTATAGTTGGTGCTTTTCCTGACGGCAGATTTATTTTGTCAATCTCTTTAATAAAATATTCAAGTTCAGTATCTGAAAAATCAGCGCAAATAATTATTCGAAGATTATTTTTAACGTAGTTTTTACGATAAAATTCCTGAATATCTGTAAGATTTATAGATTTCAGTTCGCTAAGATGTTTTTCTTTGTCTTTTATGTCCGGAAAAGTTTCTTTTAAAGCCTTCTCGAAAATTTGAATCGATGGCTTTATGGATTTATTTGTAATTTCAGTTTCAACGATTTTCTTTTGGATTTCAAAATCTTCTTGAGAGCTTGGTATTTTTGAAATTGAATTTACTAAAATATCAAAACATTCTTTTGAAAACTCTTTTGGTGATGTGATAAAAAACCTTGTTCGCTCGTAGAAAGTGTTGGCGTTTGAATAGGCGCCAAATCTTAAGAATTTTTCGCTAGTTTCTTTTGGAAAAGTAGCAAATAGGTGTTCTAAAATATGTGGAACTTGTGATTTTTGCGAATGATTATAACCTGCATTAAAGTTGAATTCTAGATGAAAAGTATTAGGGTTTGAGTTTTTTATATAGAGTAGCTCTATATCGTTAATGATCGTTCTTTTTGCTTTCATATAAAATCCTTTCCTAGACAAAAGTTTATTTAGTCTATAAAATTATAACATAACTACAAGACAAAACCGCTAAGAAGCAAAGAAAAATTGAAAAAAATACCAGGATAGAGTAAAATATAACCATGAAGACTTTCTTTTTTTATGATCTTGAAACAAGCGGCTTTAGCCCGCAAAACGATCGAATTATGCAATTTGCAGGACAACGAACGGATGAAAATTTAAATAGAATTGGTGAACCTATTAATATTTTAGTAAAACTTAACGATGACGTTTTGCCGAGCCCGAGTGCATTAATGGTTACAAAAATTAGCCCACAAAAAACAATCGAAGAAGGTTATACTGAAGCCGAATTTTCGAAAATGCTAGTAGAGGATTTTTTTACATCGGATACGGTAATAGTTGGTTATAATAATGTGCGGTTCGACGATGTCCATATTCAGCATCTTTTGTGGAGAAATTTTTATCCACCATATGATTGGCAATGGAAGGAAAATCGTTCTCGATGGGATTTGCTAGATGTTGTGCGTATGATACGTGCGCTTCGGCCTGAAGGTATTAATTGGCCTTTTATTGAGAATGGTAAAACTGGTGAGAAATTTGCTTCAAATAAACTTGAACTTTTAACTAAGGAAAATGGAATTTCTCACGAGAATGCTCATGATGCGCTAAGTGATGTTGATGGATTAATAGATGTAGCACGATTGTTAAAAGAGAAACAGCCACAGATTTTTGGGTATTTATTTAAGATGCGCTCAAAAAATGAAGTTCAAAAAATGATCAACCTTGAAAACCCAAAACCATTTTTGTATACATCGGGTCGTTTTAAAGTTGAGTTTGAAAAAACTACAGCCGCTTTTCCAATTGCTCCAGCTAAGAACAAAAATGTGATTGTTTGGGATTTACGCTTTTCTCCAGAAGATTTTCTTGATTGGAGTGCTGAACAAATTTTAGAGAACATTACGGCAGATTTCGAAACTCGTTCACAAGCAGACTTTAAGCCGATTGCGGCAAAAATTCTACAATACAATAAATGTCCAGCAGTTGCTCCAATTGGTGTTTTGAACGAGGAAAACCAAGAGAGGCTAAATCTTAAGTTAGCAGATATTCAAAAAAACTTAGACTTATTGCGAAAAAATCCTCATTTTACAGAAAATATTCGATCTGCTTTCGAAAAGAGAGATGAAATTTCGAAAGAGCGACATGAAAATATTAGCTTATCTCCTGAGGCTCGACTTTTTGAGGGCTTTTTATCGAGAAGTGATGAAATTAAAGCCGAGGCTGTTCGAAATTCTACCGCTCGAGAGCTAGCTGATTTTCATCCTGATTTTAACGACGAACGATTAAACGGTTTGCTGCTTCACTATAAAGCTAGAAGTTTTCCAAAGAGTTTAAGTTCTCAAGAAAAAGAGTTATGGGAAGAATATCGTGCGAAGAATTTGAAAAAAATGCTTCCAAAATTTATGAAAGAATTTCAAGAGGCTGCAACAAGAGAGAATTTAAGTACGCAAGAGCAATTTATTTTGGAAGATATTAAGCTGTGGCTTGAAAATGTTTTACCAGACTTAGAGAGCTAATCTTTTAGCTTTTTAGAAATTTCATGAGACCATTCGGCTTGTTTTAAATTCTTAAAGTCGTTGTTAGCTGATTTCTTAAAATCTATTATTTCTTGCGGCAAAAAGCCTTTTTTATGTTGAAAACCAGCCTTCCATTCATAATCTTTAGTATAGCCAAGATCTTTGGTGATTTTTGAGGTTGAATTTCGAAGATGTAAGGGTATTTGCGCGTGCGGAAACTCTCTGACGAGTTCATAAGATTGGTACATTAGACCAGTTGTTTCTCGAGATTTTTTACTTTTCGAAAGTGCGGTTGCACAATGAAAGAGAATATATTTAGCTTCTGGCATGCCAACTTTTTCTACTGCTTCGAAAGTTGAATTTGCTAAGGTGATTGCTCCATTTCCAGCAAGACCAATATCTTCGCTAGCAAAAATAATCATTCGGCGAGCGATGAATTTTGGATCTTCGCCAGATTTTAACATTTTGGCAAGATAAAAACATGCGGCTTCCGCGTCGCTTCCGCGCATACTTTTTATAAAAGCCGAAATTGTATCATAATGGTCATCGCCGTTTTTGTCATAAGCTAAAAGCGGAGAATTGATCGATTCTTTGAGGGTTTCGAGAGTTATGTGCTTTTTTTCGAAATTCAAGATAAGCTCAAGATTTCCCAGAGCGGTGCGTGCATCACCATGACTTATTTTTGCAAGAAGTTCTAAGGCGTTATTCTCTATTTTTGTGTTTGGTGATATTTTTGCTAGTGTTTTCGTGATTATTTCTGATATTTCAGAAAGAGATAATGGTTTAAGAGTTAAAATTCGACTACGAGAAATTAATGGGGTAATAATTTCAAAGCTAGGATTTTCGGTAGTTGCTCCGATAAGATTTATTAAACCACTTTCAATATGAGGAAGAAAAGCATCCTGCTGCGATTTGTTGAAACGGTGGATTTCATCAACAAAAAGAATTGTTCGAATTCCAAGATTCCAATTTTGGCGTGCATGCTCAACAACCTTTTCGATATCTTTTTTTCCGCTAGTTACGGCGGACATTTCAATGAAATCGGCATTAACTTCGTTTGCTAGAATTCGTGATAATGTTGTTTTTCCGGTTCCAGCTGGCCCCCAAAAAATTAAACTGATAGGCTCTTTATTTTCGATTATTTTTCGTAAAATTCCATTTTCGCCAATTAGGTGCTTCTGACCAATAACTTCACTGAGTTTTTGCGGGCGCATTTTTTCTGCGAGCGGAATTTTTGGCTGATAGTTCATATTAAAAATATTATAGCATTTTTGAAAATAATTATCAAAAAATGCAATCTCTAAAATTGAAAAAAACATTAAAATATGGTATCATTTAAAGATAAAATTGAAGAAACAAGGAATATTTATGAAGATCAATACTAAACCTTTACCAGGAATGATGGAACTTCTTCCTGAGGAGCAAATTGAGTTTAATCGAATCAAGAATATAATTGAGCTAAATTATGCAAAGTTTGGTTTTTCGCCAATTGATACGCCGGCAATTGAACGAACTGAAGTTTTATTAGCCAAGGCTGGCGGCGAGACCGAAAAGCAAATATATCGCTTTAAAAAGGGTGATAATGATTTAAGTTTGCGGTTTGATTTGACTGTTCCAACCGCACGTTATGTTGCGGATAATATTGGACAATTGCAATTTCCATTTAAACGTTCGCAAATAGGTAAAGTTTATCGAGGTGAACGTTCTCAGAGGGGTCGTTTTCGAGAATTTTATCAATGCGATATTGATGTTATTGGTCATGAAAAATTGAGCGTAAACTATGATGCTGAAGTCATTTCTGTGATTTACAGCATCTTTCGTGAACTTAATTTTGGCAATTTTACGATTCGAATTAGTAATAGAAATATTATAAGCGGTTTGATTGAAGGTTTGGGTGTTGAAGATAAATCTTCTAAAATTATGGCTTTAATTGATCGGGCTGAAAAAATTTCAAGTGAAGAGTTTGCTGAACAATTAAATAATTTAGATTTGGGTGAAAAATCTTCAGTAATAGTTGAATTTATAAATATTTCTGGTTCTTGTGAAGAGGTTTTAGATAGTCTTAAAAATATGTCAAGAAAGATAAATAATGAACGCTTCAGCAATGGAATAGTGGAACTTTCTGAAGTTTCGGGTCTGTTGAAAAATATGGGTGTTCAGGAAGGATATTTCAAGCTTGACATGTTGATTGTTCGAGGATTGGATTATTATACCGGAACAGTTTTTGAAACAAATCTAGATGATTTCAAACAAATTGGCTCAGTTTCAAGCGGTGGAAGATATGATAATTTAAGCAGTTATTATTCGAAAGAAAAACTCCCTGGTGTGGGTGCCTCAATTGGGTTGACAAGGTTGTTTTGGTGTTTGCGAGACTTAAATCTTTTGAGTTTTAATAAACGCTCAGAAGCCGAATATCTATTAATTCCAATGGGTGGTGAGCAGGAGCTAAAAAAATCTTTCGAAATCGCTAACGAAATGCGCGCTCAAGGTAAAAAAGTTGAAGTTTTGTTAGAGAATTTTAATATGAAAAAAGCTTTTAAGTTTGCGGATAAGAGGGGTGTTCGATATGCTTTAGTGATTGGTGATAGAGAAATCTTAGAAAATTCATTCTTTTTTAAGGATATGAAGACGGGGCAAAGTATTAGTCTAGAAGAAATATTTAAAAAATAGCGCTACTGTTTATTTTTTAAAAAGTATGTGGTATAATCATTTTATATCACTTTGGCGCCTTGGCGGAGTGGTTACGCAGCGGTCTGCAAAACCGTTTACACCGGTTCAAATCCGGTAGGTGCCTCCAAAAAATTAAAGCAAAGGAATAGATATGAATAGTGAAAATCAGAAGGTTGTAGAAATTCGAAAAGGAGAGAATGATACTACAGAGAAAGCTGTAGTATATACTCAAGCAGCCCCAGTAAAAAAGAAATACAGTCAGACAGTAAAGAGTATTCGACAGATTTGTATTTGGTTTAATATTTTTACGGCTATGGTTTGTGCTCTAATCAGCCTAGTAAATATTTGGTTGGATAATAACTTGGGCGAACTAATGGGTAAAGCTTGGGCTACGTTCCTAGTGCTTGGTGCTTTTTCTCTATTTATTATGATTATTGCACCACTTCTTGATAAAGACGAAGCTTAAAATAAAATTACGCGCCTTGACTTTTATGGTTGGGGCGTGTAAAATGTAAATATGCGCGAGTGGCGGAATTGGTAGACGCGAGGGACTTAAAATCCCTTGACCTAAACAGTCGTGCGGGTTCGATTCCCGCCTTGCGCACCAAAATAACGATAGTAGGAGAATTTAAGAAAAATGCCAATTGCAATTATTATAATTATCGCGATCGCTGTATTGATCGGTTTATTTGTTTGGGGCCAATATAACGCTCTTGTTCGATTGAACGAACGGGTTGAAGAAGCATGGAGTGACATAGCTATTCAATTAAAATATAGAGCTGATCTGATTCCAAATCTCGTTGAAACTGTAAAAGGTTACGCCGAACATGAAAAGGAAGTTTTTGAAAACGTAAGTTCTGCGCGTGCAGGTTTGATGGGTGCTGGAAACGATGTTGTAGCGGCTGCTAAAGCTGAAGGTGAAATGACTCAAGCTCTTGGGCGATTGTTCGCTGTAGCTGAAAATTATCCAGAATTGAAAGCTAATGAAGGTTTTATTCAATTTCAACAACAACAACAAGAGATTGAAGATAAAATTCAAGGTGCTCGACGATTTTATAACGGCGGTGTTCGAGATTTAAATATTAAAATCAAAACATTTCCAACAAACGTATTTGCTCGAAAATTAGGTTTTGAAAAAAGAGATTTCTTTGAAGTTGAAGATCGAAAAGCTGTTGAAAACGCCCCTCAGGTAAAATTCTAAAAGAGGTGTTTTAAAGGTGTATAGCTCAATATCTGAGAATAAGCGTAATACTGTAATAATATTTATGGTATTTATCGCAATAATTTCAGGAATTGGGCTATATTTTTCGTATATCTATAAAAATGATTATATTTTTATAATTTTATTAGTATTTTCAATATTATATGCTTTAGTTCAATACAATATTTCAAAAAGTATTGTATTATATATGAATGGCGCGAAACCAGTTTCTAGAGAAATTGCTCCTGGGTTTTATGCTGCTGTAGAAACTATATCAATAACTGCGGGGCTACCTATGCCTAAGTTGTATATAATAGATGATGAATCACCTAATGCTTTTGCGGCTGGAACTAATCCGGAAAAGTCAATAATATGTGCAACTACGGGACTTTTGAATATTATGAATAAAAGTGAACTGGAGGCTGTTGTCGCTCATGAGATGTCACATATTAAGAACTACGATATTAGAGTTTCTATGGCTGCGGTGGCGTTAACTTCTGTAATTGAGCTAATATCGGAACTAGTATTGAGATTTTTTATTTGGAGCGATGACGATAATGATAATCGAAATCCATTGATTGTGGTTTTGGGCTTATTATTTGTGATGATCTCACCCTTGCTAGCATTAGTTACGCGACTTGCAATCTCTCGCCAGCGCGAATTCTTGGCTGATGCGACAGCTGTTTTGCTTACAAGATATCCTGAAGGAATGATTAGCGCTCTTCAAAAACTAAAAAACAATGGGAAGCCGCTTAGAAAGCAGAATTCTACAACAGCAAATCTGTTTATAGTTAATCCGATGAAGCGTAGTTTTTTTCAAAATTTATTTTCAACACACCCATCAATAGACGATAGGATTTCAAGATTAAAAGACAATAGTTCGAGGTTATAGATGAAGGAAAGAATTTTAAGTTCAAACGAAAAACAAATTAGTTTAGTCTATTTTTGGTGGATTAGTGTAAGAATTTTTATGCGAAAAAATATAGTGATAAGGTTTCAAAACTTTAAATCTCGCCGCCCTCACAGAAGTTTCCGGATTTCAAAAAGAAGAGATTTTGTTAGACCGTTAAATATTGATGGTTATTGGAGAATGGTGGGTTATGTTTTTGGATTAATTCGTGAAAATAAAAAAATGTTTGCTTCTTTGGTATTGTTATCTGCTCTTGCAGGTGTTGTACTCATTGGTTTAATGGATCAAAATTTTATTTCAAGCTTACAGACTGTTGCAGACACGACAAATGGGGGTAATTTCCAGGGTTTTTGGGGTGAGATTGGTAAGGCGGGATTGGTTATGGCTGCTAGTTTTAGTAGTGGCGGTCTTGTACAGTCGCCAAATGAAACCCAACAGCTGCTTTTCTTTATTATAGTCTTGTTCATTTGGCTGGCTAGTGTTCAAATTTGTCGCAATCTAATGAATGGCAATAAGAATTTTAACCTTCGTGATGCGTTATATTCTTGTGGTGCACCAATTATACCGATGACTGTAGTTGCTATTGTCATAGTCTCTCAATTAATTCCAGCATTTCTTGCTACTATTGTTGGTTCAGCTGCGAGAACGACGAGCTTTCTTTCTGACGGAATTGAGCAAATGCTATTTTTTGCTGCTATGCTTCTTTTATTTTCGATATCTATTTTTTGGGTTATAGGATCTTTTTTTGCAATGATCATCGTTACGATTCCTGGAACGTACCCAATGAAAGCATTAAGAATTGCTGGAGATATGGTTTCGCAGAGAAGGTTAGCTATTTTAAAACGAGTTCTATTCTTGCTCTTCATTGTTGCTGTTTTGTGGTCTGTGATAGTAATTCCTATAATTATTTTAATGAACTGGCTGATTTCCGTGAATGAGATTTTTACAAAAATACCAGTAGTGCCAATAACAATGTTACTAATGTCTTGTTTCTCTTGCGTATTTAGTTCTACATATATTTACACTTTATACAGAAGGATTGTTGATGGCGACAATAGATAAAAAAAATAGATATCAAGATTTAGTTAAATTATTAAATCAATATTCTTTTGAATACCACACGCTCGATAACGCAAGTGTTCCGGATTCTGTCTACGATTCATTATTTTCAGAATTAAAAAAGATAGAAGCTGAACATCCTGAACTTATATCAAGAAATTCACCAACTCAAAGAGTTGGAAATGTTGTAAAGGGTGGATTTTTAAAAGTTGAGCATGCAAGTAGAATGCTTAGCTTAAATGATGTTTTTAGTGAAGGTGAAATCGTTGAATGGTTCGAGAGAATTAAAAAAATAGATCCAACACTAGAAGATGTTTTTTTTGCAGATATAAAAATGGACGGGCTAGCTTGTTCTTTAATTTTTGAAAATGGGGAGTTTGTGCGAGCTGTGACTCGAGGTGATTCTTTTGTTGGTGAAGATGTGTCGAGCAATGTGCGGACTATTAAAAATATCCCATTCTTTTTGCGAGCAGAAAAAGAGTTTGCTTTTTTCGAGAATGGCAAAACTGAGGTTCGTGGTGAAATTGTAATCTTAAAAGATGACTTTGATAAGATAAATAAAATCCGAAAGGAGCAGGGTGATCCTGAATTTGCAAATCCTCGCAATTTGGCCGCAGGAACGATTCGTCAGTTAGACCCCTTAATCACAGCTTCTCGACCACTATATTTTCGAGCTTATGATATTATTCGCGAAAACCCTGAAGAAGTCAAAACTAATGAATTTGCCTATTCAGCATTAAAAAACCTTGGCTTTTCAGTTAATGAGCAGGCTAAAAAAATCATAGGAATTAAACAAGTTGTTGATTTTATTGAATTTTGGAGTGAAAAAAGAAAAGAACTTCCGTTTAATACGGATGGGTTAGTTGTAAAAATTAATAATCGTGATAAGTTTTCGAAACTTGGAGTAGTTGGTAAGCAGCCGCGCGCAGCAATTGCATTTAAGTATTCCCCGGAAGAAGCTACTGCGGTAGTTTCAGATATTGTGATTTCGATCGGTCGGACGGGAATAGCAACTCCGGTTGCGGTTTTTGCGCCAATCCAGCTTGCTGGGACTACTGTTCGCCATGCGAGTCTTCATAATGCGGATGAAATTTCGCGACTAGATATTAGAATTGGAGATACGGTAGTTGTCTTTAAAGCGGGGGATATTATTCCGAAGATTTTGCGAGTTTTACCGGAGCTTCGTCCAAAAAATGCTGAAATTTTTAATTTCGAAAAAGAGCTTTCAAAACAATTTCCTGAAATTGAATTTTATCGTCCAGAAGGTGAGGTTGCGTATCGTGCGAAAGGCTTAAATTCCGAGTTAATCCTTAAAAAAACGATTACTTTTTATGCTTCAAAAGCGGGTCTCGATATTGAGAATTTAGGTGAGAAAAATGTAAATCTACTAGTTGAAAAAGGTTTAATTCGAGATCTGGCGGACATTTACAATCTTCAAAAGAATGATTTGTTGAAACTTGAACGTTTTGCAGAACTCTCTGTGAATAATCTACTTCAAGCAATTGAGTCTTCGAAAAATCCTGAACTTGCGAAATTTATTGCGGCGTTAGGTATTCGCCATGTTGGAGGTGAAACTGCAAAAATTTTAGCGGAAAAGTTTGTCAGTTTTGAAAATCTTCAAAATGCTGAGATAGAAGATTTATTATCTATCGATGGAATTGGTGAAAAAGTGGCTGAAAGTATTTTGGCGTATTTTAGTGATGATGAAAATTTACAGATTTTGAATAAAATGTTCGATTTTGGTGTGAAAGTGCAAAATTTTGCAAAAAATGAGGGGATTTTAAGTGGTAAGAATTTTGTAATCACGGGGACATTAAAAGAAATGTCACGCGAAAAAGCAGCCGAAAAAATTGAGTTGCTTGGTGGAAAATTCCAAAAATCTATTTCGAAAACAACGGATTTTTTAGTTATTGGTGAAAAAGTTGGTGCTACAAAAATTGAAAAAGCAAAAAAACTTGGTGTAAAAATTCTAGAAGAGGATGATTTTTTAGAGATGCTGTAAATCTCGGAGCGGTGATAATTTTTTAAAAAATGAATTTTATGGTATACTATAAGATAGTATGAAAAGATATAATCCGATTGAAATTGAAGCAAAATGGCAAAAAAAATGGGACGACTCAAAGCTTTATGAGGTTAAAGCTGACCCTTCGAAACAAAAAATGTATATTTCGGGAATGTTCCCGTATCCAAGCGGTGCCGGACTTCACACGGGACATGCGCGAAGTTACACTATTGTAGATTCGATTGCGAGGTTTTATCGACAGAAAGGAAAAAATGTATTAAACCCAATTGGTTGGGATACTTTTGGTTTGCCGGCTGAAAATTATGCGATTAAGACTGGAATTTCACCGCAGGAAGCAACAAAAACAAATATTGCCAACTTTAAAAAACAATTCAAGCGTCTTGGTATTTCAATCGATTGGTCGCGAGAAATCAATACTTCGAATCCAGAATATTATAAATGGACGCAATGGATTTTTCGAGAATTATATAAAAAAGGTCTAGCCTACCGAAAAGAAAGTTATCAATGGTGGTGTGACAATGATAAGACCGTTCTTGCTAACGAGCAGGTTGAGAATGGGCGTTGTTGGCGATGTGGTGAAGAAGTCACAAAGAAGCGAATGACTCAATGGTTTTTTAGAATTACGGCTTATGCTGATGAGCTCTTGGAAGATATTGATAATCTTGACTGGCCTGAAAAAATTAAGACAATGCAACGAAATTGGATTGGCAAATCTAAGGGTGTAGAGATTGAATTCGAAATTGCTGAAGGTGATGCAAAAGGTGAAAAGATTAAGGTTTTCACAACTCGTCCAGACACACTTTTTGGGGCGACTTTCTTGGCAGTTGCACCTGAGCACCCTCTTCTTGATAAGCTAGTTAATGATTTAACGAAAGATAAAGTTGAAGAATATAAAAAAGAATCTTTGAAAAAAACAGAAATTGAACGCCAAGAGAATAAACAAAAAACAGGTATCTTTACTGGTAGCTATGTTGTAAATCCAGCGAACGGTAAGAGAATTCCAGTTTGGGTTAGTGATTATGTTCTTGGTGGATATGGTGAGGGTGCGGTTATGGCTGTTCCTGCTCATGATGAGCGTGATTATGAATTTGCTAAAAAATTTGACCTTGATATTATTAAGGTTGTTGAAAAACCAGAAGGGATTGCAGATGACGATATCTGTTATCATGGTGAGGGAGTTATCGTAAATTCTGGTGATTTTGATGGTCAAAATTCCGCAGATGTTCGTGAACAGGTTTTGAGCTGGCTTGAAGAAAAAGAGATTGGTCGCTCAAAAACTACGTATAAAATGCGTGACTGGCTAATCTCTCGACAGCGCTATTGGGGTTGTCCAATTCCTATTGCTTATGACAAAGACGGTAATGAGCATTTAATTCCTGAAGAACAGTTACCTGTAATGCTTCCAACTTTAACCGATTTTAAACCAGATGATTCTGGAAAGTCGGCATTAGCAAAAAGTGAAGAGTTCATGCATGTCGAAGTAAATGGTGAAAAGATGGTTCGAGAAACAGACACTATGGATGGGTATGCTTGTTCGAGCTGGTATTTATTGAGATATGCTGACCCTAGGAACTCTGAGCGCGCTTGGGATCCAGAACTTGTAAACTATTGGGCTCCAGTCGATTACTATGTTGGTGGGGATCACGCTGTTGCACACTTGCTTTATGTTCGCTTTTGGACTCATGTTTTTAAAGATTTGGGATTAACTAACTTTTCCGAGCCTGTTAAAAAGCTTCTTTATCACGGATACATTAATGCTGAAGATGGCTCAAAAATGAGTAAGTCGAAAGGTAACACTATCGATCCACTAGAAGTCATCGATCAGGGTTACGGTGCAGATTCACTCCGAACTTACGAAATGTTTATTGCTCCTTACGAAATAGATGCATCTTGGGATTCTCGTGGTATCGCGGGTGTTTATCGTTTTTTGAATCGAGTTTGGGTTTTAGTTCAAGAATTTATTGAGAGTGAAAAATCAATTGAAAACCTTTCAAATTTTGAAGAAGTTCAGAAATCTCGGCATAAAACAATCAAGAAAGTCACAGAAGATTTCCATCGGGAGAGTTTAAATACTGTCGTTGCCGCATTGATGGAGTTCGTGAACGACCTTTATAAGTTTAAACTTGAAGGGTTTTCGGAAGATTGGCGTCAGGTCTTAGAGGATTTGTTGAAGATGTTAATGCCTTTTGCTCCACATATTTCGAGCGAACTTTGGCAACAACTAGGAAATAATAACTTCATTGAAGAATCTGGCTGGCCAGAGTGGGATGAAGAGATGTTAAAAACGAGTGAAATTCAGATAGTTGTGCAGGTAAATGGAAAGCTTCGTGGAAAAATTAAGATTTCTACAGAGCTTGAAAAACAACAAATTCTTGAAAAAGCTAAACAGGAAGAAAATGTTGCAAAATTCCTAGCAGATAAAGAGATTATTAAAGAGATTGTTGTTCCAGGTAAATTAATTAATTTCGTGGTTAAATAGGTTTTAAAAAACGGAAGTTGTTAGCTTCCGTTTTTTATTTTTAGTTTTATTCTAAATTTAAGTCAGTGTCGTTTGCGTCAACTGCAACCCAACCATCTTTATCTATATTAACATCTATTTTTGTCTTTTTACCATCGCTTGTTTGTTCAAAGTTCTCGATTCGAGTAATTATCCTAGGGTTATTACCATCCTGATAGTAAACTTCGCCTTTAAGGTCGAAATCAGCATCTTTGGTCATTTCACCTAACGAAGAGTGGTTATAACCATTAAAATTGTAAGAGTCAGGTTTTTCGAAATAGTCAGTATTTGTACTTCTGATAGATGCCCCTTTTTGTAGATGAATTTTTCCACCATCTTTTGAAATCTCTTCAAGTTTTTCAAAATCCATTGGGGAGTTGTCCAATTTTTTAGCTGAAACCATTTCGAAGATTTTTTGACTTTCAGCTTCTTGATATTTTTCATAAAAGCCGTGTCCGAACCATCCAGCTAAAGCGCCACTAACTGCACTAAGGGTTAAAACTCTCGTTCCAAGCTTTTTGAATTTTTCTCGGTTAATTCTGATATATTCTTTGTTTTGATCTTGATTGTTTTTATTTTTGTATTTTTCCATAACAATGTTATTATAGCATAAATACTATCAAAAGTCAATATTTAATAAATAATTGGCTTGCTTTATCTTGATAAATAAGGTATAATTGAATCTGAAGATAAATATTAAACCTAAGGAGAAACTTTAAATGGCACAGCCAAAGAAACAGAGCAGTCCTCGAAAGACCGGTTTGCGACGCAGCCACTTACGATTGGATTTAGCTCGTCGAGTTAACAAAAAATCACCAGTAAAAGTTTATACAACTAAAAAACAAGCTGGTAAAGCTTTAAATAAGCAACTCGAAGAAAATAAAACGCTAGCTGCTTAATTTGCTGGCGTTTTAAATTTATTTGACAAAATTTAATAATATTTTAATAATAGGAAAGAACCTTACGTAGAAATGGCATCAAATAGACATTTAGGAAGGATTGTTGTTCTTCAAACACTTTACGAATATGAATTTCGTTTACAGGCTCAGGATAAAACCGTAGATTTGTCTGAAATTATTTTTCGAAATATGAAACAGTATGATGAAGTGATTGGTGACAAGCAATTCGTTCAAGATTTATTAAACGGGATTATTGAAAAGCAAGTTGAGCTTGATACGAAGCTTCAGCCGATGGCACCAGAATGGCCAATTTCACAGATTGCAAGAATTGATCGTAATGTATTAAGAATTGGTCTCTATGAATTATTATATTCTAGAGATACGGTTCCGCCAAAAGTTGCAATCAATGAGGCTGTTGAACTTGCAAAAGCGTTTGGTTCCGATAATTCAAGTAAGTTTATAAACGGCGTTTTAGGAACGGCTTATAAACTTTTTGTGGAGGAACAAAATGGCGAACAAGAAGGTTGAGAATTTTCGAAAGTATTTTCATAAAGCTCGCCGAACTTCGATTCAAGAAATTGTTAGAGAACCGACGGCTGGTGGGGTTATTTTTCGACGTAACGAAAAAAAAGAGATTGAGATTTTACTAATTCAAGATTCGAAAGATCGCTGGACGATTCCGAAGGGTCATATTGAAAAGGGTGAAACTGCACAAGAGACCGCAAAGCGTGAGATTGGAGAAGAAGCTGGTTTGCACGATGTGAAAATTATTGGCTGGCTTGGTAAAATTAATTTTCGATATAGAAGAATTGATAAACTAGTTTTAATGACGACGCAAGTTTTTCTAGTGAAAGCTCTTGGTGATACGGATGCTATCCAGAAAGAAGACTGGATGAATGGTATTAAGTGGTTCAGTTTCTCTGATGCTTTAGAAGAAATTGAATATGAAGATATCGGTAAGCTTATATTGCTTGCTATGAAAAAAATTAGACAGGAGAAATTGTAATGAGTGGTATTTTATTGACACCTTATCGCGACTGGGCAAAGGAGAAGCTCGGCTACGATTTCGATAATATTGATTTACTGGTTACGGCTTTAACTCACCGCAGCTATTTGAATGAACATAAAAAATCAGCTACAGAACATAACGAACGACTTGAATTTTTGGGTGATGCGGTTTTAGAACTTGTTACTACTGATTTTTTGTTTTCAAACTATGACAAACCGGAAGGTATTTTGACGGCTTGGCGTTCAGCTTTAGTTCGAACAGAGAGTATTGGTGCTGCCGGTGAAAGGCTTGGTTATGAAAAACTAATCAGAATGAGCCGAGGAGAAAAACATGGTTCAGCACGAGCTCGTCAGCAGATTTTAGCAAATGCTTTTGAGGCGACAACTGGCGCAATCTACCTTGATAAAGGCTATGATGCT
Source organism: Candidatus Nanogingivalaceae bacterium (assembly GCA_015257795.3). NCBI lineage: Bacteria > Candidatus Saccharimonadota > Candidatus Nanosyncoccalia > Candidatus Nanogingivales > Candidatus Nanogingivalaceae > Candidatus Nanogingivalaceae bacterium. The sequence continues at coordinate 482,091 of CP072208.2, read as the reverse complement.
GCCAAAAAATATATCACAGATAATATTTTAAGTACTTTGCCACAAATTTTAGAAGAAGAATCTTGGCGTGATCCAAAAAGTTACTTGCAAGAACTTTCGCAAGCTAGAGATGGATTTACACCTATTTATAAGGTGATAAAAGAAGACGGACCAGATCACGAAAAGACTTTTACTCTAGGCGTTTTTGTTGGTGATAAAAAAATGGGTGAAGGTGAAGGTCCAAGTAAGCAGATTGCTCAACAAGAAGCGGCTCGAGAGGCGATTCGAAAATATAAAAATAGCGAAAAGGCATAAATTATGAATAATTTCGAAAGTAATTTTGGTAAAAATGAATTTCTTGATACAAGAGAGATATTTAAAGAATCGGAGCCAAAGGTTATTTCAACATTTACTCCAAAAAATGCAAATGAAGCAAAGCTTGAATTCCTTGCAAACGATGATCTTTCTCGACCAAATAATGAATATGAAAAATTAAATAGCGCTGAAATTGAAAATCTTTACCAAAATATTTCGAATGCAATTTTAGCGGTTGAAAACGATAATTCACTTGGTGAGATTGAGCGAGAAATGTACAATACTCAACTCGAAACAAGAATTAAAACTGTTAAAATGCTTGAAGCAGCCTGTAATTTTCGAAAAGCTGAAAGTTTGGTAGACAAACAAAAAGCTCAAGAAGAATTCATGAAAAACAATATTGAGGTTTATGGCGAGCCGGACTTTGAAACATTCAATTCTCTACTTTCAGATAAAATTACAAAAATTGATGCTTTGAAACTTGATGAAAAAGGTGAAAGAATCCGTTCAGAGTTTTATGAACTAATTAAAAATGATGAAATTTTAAATCAAAACACAGAAAGATTTAAACCGAGTGATGAAGTTTTTCATAAATTTGGTGAGATTATTAAATACTTATATTCAAAGCAATTAGAACTTATTCCGGAAAAAGATAGCAACGAGAAATACTCAGCAAAGGAAATTTTTGAGGTTTTCGAAAATATTTTGAAAGATTTTGAAAAAGATGGTTTTTCGAAATTTAATGTTGAATGGAAAGATTCTGGTGCGATTGCAGTTTCAGCAAAAGATAAGAAGATTTTTATTCCTGAAAATCGAAAACCAGTCTCAAAAAAAGAGCTTGAAGGCTTGGTTGTGCACGAAATTGGAACACACTATATGCGTGCTCAAATGGGTGAAGCTTATGATAATCAAGCTTTGAGAACTGGTCTTGATGGGTATATGAACACTGAAGAAGGGATTGCTCGTGCTATGGAAATGGCTGTAAAAGGTAAATATCAAGAAGCAGGTGTTCAGCATTATTTAACGGCAGGTTTTGCTTATTTTAATAGTATGAGTTTTCGTGAAGCTTTCGAAACTAATTGGAGAATGGGCATTTTAGACGGAAAAAATAATTTTTCGGAAGAGAATATTGATAAGAAACGTCAGATTGCTTATCGAAATACGCAGAGGATTTTCCGTGGAACTGATGAATTGCCTTGGTTTAAAGACTTGAGCTATTTTAACGGTGGTCAAGAAATTTGGAAGTACATTGAAGAAAATATTGATTCGCCAACGTTAATTGATGATTTTTTGCTTGGCGGAAAAAATAATTTGTTCAACTCAGATCAACAAAGGCAGATTTATGAACTTAAAGTTGGAAAGAAATAGTTTGACAAAAACTAGATAACATGGTAAAATTTAGATAATTTTAAATAATAAATTCAGCGAGGAGTGATTCTTTCATGGAAGAAAAAGTGATTTTTGGAACTTTTGAAGAGGTGACTTTTACTGATGTTTCAGGAGAAAAAATCTCGGAAGTTAAAACTATCGCTAAAATTGATACAGGAGCTTTTTCGGGAGTTGTTCATGCTGAAAATATTTTTGAAAAAGATGGTATTTTAGGTTTTGATTTATTTGGTGATGAAAAACTTCATTTTGAAACGCGAGATTTTAGGTTTCGAAATGTTCGAAACACTCACGGTGGCGTGAAAAAGCGTTTTTTGGTTAAATTTGGAATTTTGATTGAGGGCGAAAGATTTGAAGCATTATTTGGACTAGATAATCGTTCGAAAATGAAATTTGAAATGCTGATTGGCCGAGCGTTTTTGATTAAAAATAATGTTTTGGTTGATTCGTGCAGAAAAATTAATCTTGATGAAGAATGGAAACAGATGGGAGAAAAACAATAATGAGAATTGCAATTTTATCAAACGGGCCAGGAAATTATTCAACAAAGCGCTTGCGGGAAGAGGCGGAAAGTCGTGGGCATGAAGTTGAGGTTATTGCTTATGGAAAATGTTATGTTTCGATTGATGAAAAAAATCCAAAAGTGATGTATGGTGGCGAAAATATCGGCAAATTTGATGTATTTATTCCGCGAATTGCAAGCCATATGACCGAATATGGAACATCTGTTGTCCGCCAACTTGAGGCGGCGTATCCACGGGCATTTTTTATGAATCGTTCAATTGCAATTATGCGCGCGCGAGATAAGTTGCGTTCAACTCAAATTATGGCAAAATATGGGGTTTCGATTCCGAAAACAGTTTTTTCTCGAAACTCGAATGATATTGACGATTTGTTAGAAGAAATTGGTGGAACACCTGCAATTATCAAGCTTGCGCGCGGAACACATGGAAATGGTGTGGTTCTTGCAGAAACTAAAAAAGCTGCAAAATCAGTGCTTCAAGCGTTTTATTTGACGAATTCTGATGGAACTAATGTGCTTCTTCAAGAATTTATTAAAGAGTCGGCGGGAACGGATATTCGAGCTTTTGTGGTTGGTTCACAAGTGGTTGCGAGCATGAAACGTCAGAGTTTAGATGACGATTTTCGTTCGAATTTGCATAAAGGTGGGCTAGGTGAGCCGATTAAACTTACGCCAGAAGAAAAGCGAATGGCGGTTCGAGCAGCAAAGGCGATGGGTTTAACGATCGCTGGTGTGGATTTGATGCGTTCGGCGCGTGGTCCATTGGTTTTAGAGGTTAATGCAAGTCCAGGGTTTGGAATTGAAAAGGTCACTTATCGAAATGTTGCTGGCAAAATTATTGATTATATTGAGCGAAACGCAAAACGCGGCAATAAAAAAGATAAAATTGGAGCATAAAGAAAAAAGCGCAATCTATTTTGCGCTTTTGAATTGAACTTTAATTTCGGTTTTTTCGCCATTTTTCGAAAGTTTAATATTTCGAAAATGAATATTATCATTTCTTGAAATTTCTTCGAGATTTGATTTTGCTTCTACGGCTTCATTCTCGTTAGAAAATTCTAGAGTTGCAGAATTGTCTTTGATATTTTGAAGAAGTTTAGTTTTTAACTCAACTAACGTTTCGTTATGATCCTCGTCTATAGCAGGCTTAATTGCCAAAACCCAAATTCCTAATAATAAAACTATACAGGACGCTATTGTAAACAAATACTCATTGCGGTATCTTGCCCAACTTAGCTTTATTTCTGTCCATTTTTCTTTTGAAATCATTTTTTATACCCCCAAAAAGTGCTATGATACGTTAAATTATACAATATTTTTATAGATTAGTCAATATCATAAAAAAGCTATTGCATTTTTTGTTATTTTTTGATAAAATATAAGAGCTATAAAAGTTAATAAAAGGGAAATAATCTAAATGCTAGCAATCAGATTACAGCGATTAGGTCGCAAAGGTTATCCTGTTTATCGCGTAGCGGTTCAGGAAGCGCATCGACATCCGTCGAGTGGGCGCGTGGTTAGCTATGTTGGTTCATATAACCCACATACAAAAGAAGCTAAGATCGAAAAAGAATTGGCTGAAAAATATCTTTATAACGGCGCACAACCAACTCCACGAGTTGTAAAACTTTTGGAAGATGCAGGAATTGAAATGCCAAAATGGGTTAAAAAACCTACACAAAAAACTCGTGCGATTAAAAATGTTGAAAAACTTCGCCGCAACCAACCAAAAGAAGAAGTTTCAGAAGAAGCTTAAAGCTAAAAATCACTTTTCATTTCGAAAGGTGATTTTATTTTTTTTGAAAAAAGAAAAAGCCAGCAAATATTTGCTGACTTATTTGTTAGGGCGATTAATCTTAATTATTATTTTGTCGCCATCTTTAGATGTCTTATAACTAAGATTTAAATCTTCTAGGACATCTATATATTTCGATAGATCTTCGCTATCTACCGAAAACTCGTCTCCTTTTTTAATGATCTCTTCTTTTATCTCATCTTTAGGCTTCATATCTATGTATGATATAAAGCCAAAGACAAGACAGCAGCACAGCGCTATTAATAATAAAAAGGAAAAGCACCCATCATTATTATTATAATTATCTTTACTCATACAAGTACCTCAAAATAAACTATAGACTGACTTTGTAAATAGTGAGTATTATGATTATCCTTTCTGTATAAAATTATTTAGCTATATGTGCACATATAATAATTAAATAGATAATCAAGTAAACTACGCCCTCTAAAATATTTGCGAGAGATTTATCTTTCTTTTTGTTGCCGTTTTGCATAAAATGTACCTCCAAGTATAGAATATTCAAAATTATACAATATTAAAAAATATTTGTCAATAATTTGCGAAAAAATGCGAAGTTTGGTAGAATATAAACATAAGAATAATGTAAAAAAGGAAAAATGGTGGGAAGTTATTTCGAAAAAATAAATAAAAGTTATCAAAAGCAGAATATTGAGGATGTTGCTGAATTTTACACTGCGATCAACCGTGAAAATTTAACTAAAAAACTTTCGTTAGATCGTCCGTATGTCTATTTTACAATGGAAGTTTACGATAAGAGCAACGGCATTAAAGGTGGTGGTGGTTTAGGTGTTTTAGCCGCGGATACGCGACGCGTTGCTGAAAAGCTTGAAATTCCATTTGTTTGCATAACACCATTTTATCGACAAGAATTACATCAGTCGATTTATAATCTTGACCAAAGAGAAGAGTTCATTTCGGTTAATCCAGAAGATTTTGGTTTTGAATATCTTGATGATGTTGAGATTTATACTAAAAATATGCCACCAGCACGCCTAAATATTTTCCAAAAAATTCTTGGAACAACGCGTTTTTTGACTATGAGTGAAAGTAATTTTGGTGAACTTTATGCTGGCGATGGATCGGGTGATCATCGATTGTATCAAGAAGTTTCGCTTGGTTTTGGTGGGTACAAAGCATTAAAAATGGTTGGCCTAAAGCCATCGGTTATACAGCTAAATGAAACTGCTACTATTTTTGCTGCAGTTGCTCGGCTTGATGAGCTTGTTCGGAATGGGATGAATCTTTACGAAGCGATCGTATACGTTCGAAAACATACACTTTACACAAACCACACATTAGTTCAGGCTGCCGAAAGTGAGTTTTCTTATGACCAATTTGATAGAATCGTAATGCCAAATATAGAATCTTCTGCATTAAAAACATGGATTTCGGGATTATTCAGAGACGGGAAGTTAAAGCTTTCAACACTTACGATCGAATTAGCTGAAGCAAAGAATGGTGTTTCAAGACTGCACGCAAACGTTGCAGATTATCGAGACATAAATGGGGACAAGGTTAAATTTAAGGCTGTTACTAACGGTATTGATCTGCCAACTTGGGTTTTGCCTGAAATTCTAGAAGATTTTCGAGATAAAGCGGTATTTGATAAATTTGATCTGCCAACAGAAAATTATAAAGAAAACCTATCTAAGATTTCTTCAATGGATATTCGAAACTTTCGAAAACTTGGGCGCAAGAAGTTGAATGAAATTCTGTTACATCGAAAAGATCAATATGGCCATGTGGTGCAAATTCCTGAAGATGCAATGCTTTTTGATTTCAAGCGGCGTTTTGTATCTTATAAGCGCCCATGGATGCCTTTCGAAAATATGGAAGAGCTTCGACAAATCTTGAGAAATAACAACGCGCACTACATTTTAACTGGAAAAGTTCATCAAGGTGATGTAAAGATGCGAGCAACTTTAAACTCGGTGCTTTCGAAAATTGAATCTGATGATTTTTTGAGAGAACGAGTGCATTTCATTCAGGATTATGACGAGGAATTGGGTTTAGCTTTAGCGGTAGGTTCAGACGTGGCGATAAATGTACCGATTGTTGGTCTTGAGGCTTGCGGTACGTCATTTATGAAGGATTTAGCAAATTTGAAGATGTTAATTTCGACTGCGGATGGTGGGGTTGCAGATATTTCACCAACGCCGTGTTTAGAAGTTAGCGGTGTAAATTATGACGAAGAAGTCAAAAACTTATATCTTCAAATGAATCGTGCTGGGCAAATTTTTAAAGATGATTATTTGCTTGAAAAACAGATTCGAAAGCAATTGAAGGGCTATATTCCTGTAATTTCTGGCTCTCGAATGATGAAGGATTATCTAAGGTTAATTTTTGGAAAATAAATTTTAATAGTTTAAAACCCGCATCAGCTGACCTGACATATAGCAGTTTAGTTAAATGGGTTAATATTAGCGAGCCCAGTTGTTTGGCTCGCTTTTTTCATTATTTAATTTTCCGATGAAATTGTAGTAAATGTCAACCTGAATAATTCGATTGCGTTTCGTGCCAGTTGGTTTCTGAATAACAATCTTGTCAATCAGTTCATTCACTATTTCAACGGTTAATTTTGGAAGCTCTGTATATTTTGAAATTCTCGCCATAAACTTGGAGATATTCAAGCTATCTTCTTGTTGTTTGGCGAGTTTTTCAGTTAAATCAGAAATGGAAGTTTGAAGTTGTTTCTGTTCTTCTTCATAGCTCTGACTTAGCTTCACAAAGCGTTCATCTGAAATTTTTCCAAGTAGATTATCTTCATAAAGCTTCTGAATGATGCTGTCAATATCTTTAGAGCGGTGTTCATCCTTTTGGAGTTGCTGGCGCTGGCGTTTATTATTTTTGCTGAATTGAGCTTGGCTTTGCTGTTCTAACTTTTTCAAAAAGGCTTCTTGGTCGAAGTGGATTTCCTGAATAGTTTGGCGGAGCTTACCACTCACAATCTCAATCAAGGCAGATTTTTGAATATAGTGGGGATTTTCACAACCATCAATCGGCTTACGGTAGCCAGAACACTTGTAATGGTCGTGGTTGAGTCCATTTTTCTCTTGTGGGCAAAAATAATGCTTTCGCCCACAAGTTCCGCAAAAAACCAATCCCGCAAACAAATTCTCGTGACCAGTCCGATTTTTATACCGTTGATTAGACCGCTTATGATTTCGGATTTTTCGAACAATATCAAAAGTTTCTTGGTCGATAATTGCTTCATGAGTATTTTTGAAAATCAGCCAATTTTCTTTTGGGTTATCTACTTTACGTTTATCTTTATAAGATTTCGTGCGAGTTCGAAGATTGACAGTATGCCCAAGATACTCTTCACGCCCTAAGATAGCGCTTAGGGTTTCTCGCGTCCAAAAATAAGGCAAAGTTTCCACATTTGGGCTGGAAGAAATAGACTTCAAACCGATTTCTATTCGGTGGCGGTCTGGTTTAAAAATTTTGTCATTTTCTAACCCTTTAGCAATCTCCGAAAGGCTTTTTCCGCTTTTCGCTTCTTGAAAAATCCGTTTCACAACTTCGCTGGCAACTGGGTCAACAATCCAATTTTTAGGGTTGTTTGAATCTTTGAGATAGCCGTAAGGTGGGTTAGTAGTTACACGCTCGCCAGCTTTGGCTTTAGCTTGAACCACCGCCCGAATCTTCTTGCTGGTATCTGCCGCATACATTTCATCCATTAGACTCTTGATTGGCAAGAAAATTGAATTAGTTTCATTAGGTTTATTCGAATCTACGCCATCATTTAAGGCGATAAAGCGAACATCAAAGCTCGGAAAAGTAATTTCCGTTAGTTGACCAACCTTGATATAAGACCGCCCTAAACGGCTCAAATCCTTAACGATAAAGTTTGAAACTTGTCGATTTTCCACTAGTCTAAGTGCTTCCGAAATAGCTGGACGGTCAAAATTTGTGCCACTAAAGCCATCGTCAACAAACAAAATAGGATTGGGGAGATTTTCTCTTGTAACTACATCAAGCAGAATTTTCTTCTGATTGGTAATCGAGTTACTGTCTCCGTCCAGACCATCGTCTTGACTTAAGCGACAATAAACTACCGTAATATCTGAAAGTTTTGAAGTATCTACTTGTCTATAATCTGAAATTGTCAAAGTTCTGTTCATGTGTTTTTCTCCTTTTGGAGTTCACACACCTTATACCTCTATTATACCATTTTTACTACTGTTAAAGTAGTGATTTATCGCTTAAAATCAACCTTTCTAGGACATTTTCAAGATTGCGATTTCCAGTAAAACGGTGACGGATTAAGTAAGTCGTTCGACCAATTCGACAAATTTCATCGGCGGTGTGTGAAGCCTGTTTTGAGTCTCTATCTTGATTCTTCTGGTTCATTCGAAATACCTCCTTTGATATAATCTGAATATTCGTCCAAAGTAATCACGGTGAATAATTCCCAAAAATTGTATAGTTCTTTTTGAATCACTTTCGAAATCGCCAGCTTTCGCTTGTCGTCTGGCACAACCCACAAAACATAGGGGAAAACTTCCTTTTGTCGTTGTTCAATACCTGACCGATAATATTCAATATATTTCTTACAAGTATTTAGGATACGTACAAGACTTTCCGTGCTTCGGTCTATTTCCAGAAAATAATGGTCTTCATAATCGTGATTAATCAGTTCCAAATAAGCATCTGGTTTTAGGGTCATTCCAACACCAGAAAGTTTTTGGTAGCTGCGCCAAGAGTTTGGCTCAAAGGAAAAAGTTTCAAGCGACAGTTTTTCTGAATCTCGAACGGTCTCCAGTGTCTCAACAAAAATTTCCGTAATCCCCAAAGTGTGTTCAACGTGGTGCTGGGTTGGTTCGTATTTATTTTTATAACGCAAAACAACTGTTTCATCTTGGTTTTTAAGAAATTTTAGTCCTTGAAAAGTAATTTGCCAAACATAAGAAGCGGAGCCACGGCGTGCGCCACCAACTCGTCGTTTTAAATGTGAAACCAATCCAGCTTTCTTCAGGCTTTGCAGTGCAAAATTAGTGCGGCGAATAGTAGTCTCAAATCGAGCGCTATCCGCGAAAAAGAGTCTGGCTAATTGGTTAGTGGTAGCAAATCTTGCTTGACTCAAAAAGTAAAGAATTTGCGTGTTGTTATCTATTTTGTAATTCCATTTCATCTGTTTTGTTCTCCATTAAAATTTAAAGGGTGTGCTCCTGTAAAATGTGCTTAGTTACGGAGTAAGTCGTGTGAGTAAAAATCCTGAAAACCTTTATTTGTCAGGGGTGGAAGATTTTTCTTCATCAACACGATTCGAAGAGCGATTGGAACGCTTTTTCCTCCCTAAATCTGTTAATTTTTGATTAGAATCTTCATTTTTTGAAGCAGATTTTTCAAAAATGTAGTTTTCAAATTGGCTTTCAATTTCTGAAATATCTTGTCCGTATCGGCTCAAGCTATTCAAAAATGGCGTGCGACTATCTCTAATTTTTGGTTTAGGTGGGTAGGCTTTACCAATAATCCATTGATAAGTATTTTGTGAAATTTCAGTACGAATATATGCCCAAAATGGTGGTAAACTGTAAAAATCTTCTTTATCAATCTCCAGAGTATATTTTGCCATTTCGCGAGCTTCATCAAGATTTAAGCCAAAAACAATTTTATTCGCAACATTAGATTCAATACCAGCTTTTAACTGAGGTGACATCTGTGCAAGATGCTGGAAGCCGATATTCCAGCCAACATTAAATTGGCGAGATTGTGAAAGTGCTTCATCTAAGTTAGAATTGGGGATTCCTAGGAAACTTGGTGTTTCATCAATATAGATAAAGACCGATTGGCGTTTGCTTGGCTCAACTGACGACTGGCGCAAAATTAACATCCAGAGCATTGAAGTGATGAGGCTACCAATGAGTTTCGCAGATTCTGAACCGATTACCGATTTATTTAGTGGAATCAATACGATTTTTCGGCTTTTGAAGATTTCTGCAAGACTGAAATTTGGATTAGTTTGTCCCAACATTGCCCGAAGTTGCGGACGAAGCAAAAACTGTCGGAATTTATTCAAAATGGGGTTTAATATCTGGTGACGTTGGGCTTCACTGAGTAGCTCAAACCAGTTCCAGAAGCTCTCCAGTCCAATTGGGTCTTTTAACTCTCTTAATAGTTTATTTCGAAAGGACTTATTAGTGAGCAAACTTGGTAACATCACTAAAGAGGTATTTGGAATTCTAGCAAGCGTTAGAAAACTGTGTGACAAAATGTCCAGCGAGTAAATTCCAAAATGTTCAGGATAAAGCCCTTTAAATAGCTCCAGTAGATAATCTGCGATAACTTCGGGTTCAATACCATATTTGGTGAGTTCAAAAGGATTGATGCCAACAACTCGTTTGGTGGTTGGTGAAATGACTACTGTATCTTCATCGTGTTCAGTTGGTGTGCGCTCTAAAAGTTCATGAGTAAGTTGACCTTTGGCATCCACCACAACTACACTATGATGTTTAGATTTTATATCTGATAAAATCAAGTGACTCATGGCAGTAGTTTTCCCGCAACCTGTTGAGCCGAGAAAAACGGTGTGCTTTTTGCCAGCTTGTGCTGAAATTTGAATTGGTCTTGATTGATTTTCAACCGTTTGCGCCAAACTTCGCTGATTTTTTCGGTTAATATTGTAGCCCAAAGGCGGAGTCACTAATTTAGGGTGAACATTTGGCACGCCTGCAATATTTTCTTCACCAATTGGTAGAAGTAGAAAACAAGCAAGGTCTGAAATTCCCAAACTATAGGGATAAGCCCAAGAAGGTTGTGCTTGATTTAGTTTTTGGATAGCAAATGGTTTTAATTCAATGGTTGCATTTGATTCCATCATGCGAAAACTACTTAACAAGCTATCAAAAAATTCTTTTGTTCGTAAAATACTGCGAGATTGGACACCAAGACGAATTTCACACTTAAAAGTAGATTGGTTTAATTTTTGTTTCATCAGCTTTTTGGAGTTTTCGGAAAGCTCAGGAATATTATTTGTAATCACTTGATACCATTTAACGGATAAATTCGGCAAATCTTTTGGCTGCGGCCGAGGTGGTGAGCCTGCACCAATGACCAACTGAACAACTACTGTTTCATCTGGCTGAAGTATTTTTGAAATTGCAAGGCTTGAACGTATCATGTTTTCTACAGAGTCCGTTTTTAAAGCATAGTGAGATTCTTTGATGTTCACTAACCGTGCAACCGAAAGTTTTTCGCGTTTAGGAGCTCTTGAAAACTGAATAGCTCGGTGTGATTGAATTAGTTGGCTGATATGTCGCTTATCTTGTTCTTCTGTTCCTAATAGATAGCGTACGCGATTCTTAGATAATCGAATTTCAAAAATAACCGCTTTACGCCGAGTTAACCCCACCAGTTGACCCAGCATAGATTTCACATCATCTATTTTAAACGGGCGCATCCAGTTGAGTTCACTCCAAGATAGTGTTTCAAATTTTCTTTTCATCTCTACCTCCAATCTTTAGTTTTAATAATCCGAAAGGTAAGCCAGCCGATGAAAACGACCGCCGTCATCAAAACCAAGAACCACCAAACTTCCAGAATTAGTTTCAACGCCCAGTTAATAAGCCAAGCACAAGCAACAAATCCAAGAATATATGCTATTAGTTTTTTCATGGCTGGTCTCCTTTCTGCCTATATTTATACAAGAAAGTTGGTGAAAAGTTAAATTTAGCTACCTTCAGTTTTAAGAGCGATTGGAATGAAATTTAAACAATGAAACAGTAGTATATTTCAACATATTTTGACCATTTGTCTAGTCTAAACAGTCCTTTTATTTTCTTGAAATTTTTCGCATTTCTGCTTTAGCAACCAAGAAAAGTTCATTGATTTCTTGCCGTTTCTCCAGAAATTCCTCCAGAGCAATTTCTTCTTCGCTACAGTGTTTTTCGTTTGCTTGTTTTGGTTTTTCGAACCAATCCCAAAGAAATACAGTAATAATAACGATAACTATAAAAGCTATAAAGTAATCCATCATAAAGCTACCTCATTTCATTTTTTCAGTAGCATAATAAGTGAATGCTTTAAGAATATAATCTGTATACTCTTTAGCTTCAGGAGTATTTTTAAGTATTTCAGACTGAGTAAGTGCCAAATTGCCCACTTTATATAAAATATCGTTAGCTAGAAGCTCTAAGGCTTGATTATCTGCCATCGCTTCGCTTAGAGTTTTGGCGACTTTTAACTGATAGGGATTAACAAGTTGAGAAAGTTCTGCTTTTGGGGTTGATTTTTGGATATGATTCATGAGATTTCTCCTTTGATTTTGATATAATTTATGTTATAAACATTGTCGACTTTGTTTATGGTTATAGTGTAGCGAATATTTTTATCTCATTCATCAGGTAAAAAATCTCAGAAATCTCAAGGAGAAATCGTGTGACCGAATTTAGATTAGGATGGTTTTGTTATATTTTGCAAAAATCTGAAAAGAAAAAACGAAACCAAGAAGATTTCGTCAATAGTATTTTGAATAGATTAGCGAGTGAAAACAACCCTAAAATTTCATTTATTCCAGAAATTAACCGTGTTTCCAGTAACCGCCTCTTTACGGGTGATGAAGAAGTTCCAGAATTTTATCGAGAAGCTTTACCAATTAGCGATTTAGGATTTCAATCCCAAAGGATAGCTGATGTTTTGAAAGATTTAAACCGTGATGAAACTTTTGATTATAGGCAAGCTGTTTTTAAAATCAAATCAACTCTTTTAAACCAAACCCAAAAAGCTACCGTTGTTTTTGGTAGCGAAAAAATAGAATTACTTAATCATTGCCATGAAGATGAACTTTACTTGGCAAGCCTTTTCATTCTTTTGGTAAATCTTTCGAATATTCCTTCCGAAAACTCAGAAGAATTAAGACAAACGCAAATCATTAACCAGCACATTTTTAAATATCTTGAGAATGAGGTTTTATTAATGCCATATTCACATAGAAAAACTATTGAAGAATCTTTAAAAAGCAAACAGCAGATTTTTTATTTTGATTTATATAAGCCTGAAACGTTAAACGATAATAAAAATCTCTTTTCACCCACTTTAAAAGTTTTGATTCAAGATTCTATTTCTAAAATGCCAATTATCCAGAATGGTTTAATAATTCAAAACGAAACCATCAACGAACGAATTACACAGTTTATTGAAGAAAACTTTGAGAACAGCCCAAAATTAACTTTAATTACTGGATTTTGCCAATCCGAAGCAGATTTTTATAAAGCTTTGGATAGATTTTTACCAAAAGAAGCTATTAATAAAATTTTTATGATTAAAAGTTTTGCTTTGTCTATAAAAGCCAGCTATGACTATACCGCTTCGAAAATGAAAGATATGATAACCTTAACAGAAAATATTGTAAATTATCTAGAAAATAGAGCTTTCGCAAAACAAGATAAAATAGAGTTTACGGTGGGTTCAGGTGAAAAAATGAATAAAAATGAATTGGTATTCTTTTGTTTGATGGAACAGAAGTATTTTATGTAAAAAAATATTCGGAAATCAGATATAAATTCAATAAAATCATTGGATGTAAGTGTTTTCAAATGAGTCCGTAGCGCTTTTATGATAGAATAAGTTGATAAGAAATTAGGTTTATATTTGAAATGGAGATATAAAATGAAAAAAATGATTCACTCTATTATAGATTTTTTTCCTGATAAAAATCAGTGGTTTAGTTTTGTAGATTACTTTTTATCGTTCAAAGCAATAACATTATTAGGTTTTATCTCTGGATTATTTACTTTAATCATCGATAATACTGATTTTCTAAACTGGGTATCGAATCTTTTTAGATATTTAAGTGAATTTAAAATTGAAAAAATATCAAACAAACAACCTACAACTGTATCTGAATTTTTTGCAATATGGACTATCATTTTTATGACTGCTATAGTTATTGCTCAATTCTTTTCTTTTATTAAAAAGTGGAACGAGGTAAAAGAAAAGAATAAACTATTAGAGGAGTTGTTACAATATAGCTCAAGGTTAACTCAGAATAATACAATTCATTTGACGCACACGGATAAGTCCTTTAATCAATACGAGTTTTCTAATCTTATTATTCACGAAATATATAACACAACGGAAGCATTAAAAAATAACAATGAACTAACAGCTTCCTCGAATATAGATGGTATAATGTTTTTATTAAAGATTTTATCAACTAAAATGATTACTATTTTTGATAAAATTTACTGCAAGGGTTTGAAAAATTTTCTGAAAAATATATTGAAAGATACTAAATTTGCAATGAAAAAATTATTAGACGATGAAATTTATATACGTCTATACTTTTATTCCTCTGATACTAGAGATAAGATGTACTCATCGTTTGTTGATGACGAATTATTTTTCTCTGAGAGTAGCTTAAACCATAAAACCTGTTATGAAGTTAGCGATGAACGATTCCAAGAGATTCAAAGCCCTAAAACGAGTAAAAAGTTGAAGATTGATAAACATAGAAAAATTATCTTTAGAATTGGGAGCGATAATATAAATAATAGAGAAACGGAGTTTTATGGATTCATGGAATATGATTTTAGTAATACTTTTATAGGCGAGAAAGATTTTCTGGATAGTGACTTTATGCAAAATACAATAAAATCACTAAGTATTGTAATTATTGAACAACTGAGTTACAATATGAGAGTTGTACGCAATAATATGACTGATATTCGTGTGCGAGCACTTAAACATAGCAATAATCTACTTAATGAAGATTTTGATTTCTTGAAAACTATTTATGATAATTTTTAGAAAAGAGGAATAGACATGTCTAAAACACAAGCCCTAAATACTACTCAAACTCATAATAAATTACTAGATGATAACAAGGAGTTAATAAGAATAATCGGAACTGCCCTTTATCCAGCAATTAAACAACTGGAATTATTACAAGAAGCTCAGGAAGAAATTAGAAATATGAAATTAGAAGAAAGAACTTCATATGAGCTCAAAGTTCAAGAAAAGGCAATCGCCTGGGAGAAAAGTTTAATTAAGTAGGAATCGCTAACTTCTCAGACTCACAAAAATTGTGGGTCTTTTCTTTTATTTCAACATTCTTCTAAAGATATAATCACCCTGCTACAATAGTAAAGAAAGGAGAAATTTTGACAAATCATCACAAGAACAAATTAGAAAACATCGAAACCATAACCATAGGTTACGCCCGAGTTAGCTCGACAGATAATCGTCAGGAATTAGGGTTATCTGTTCAAACAGAAGCTCTTAACTTCTGTGACAAGCTTTATATTGAAAAAGACTCAGGTGGAAATCAGGAGCGACAACAACTTGACAAAGCGTTAAAATTAGCCAAGAATTATGCTAAACAAGGAGTTGAAACAAATTTTGTCGTATATAAATTGGATAGACTTACCAGAAAGATGTTTCACCTCTCTGCTATTATGGAAGATTTAACCAAACATGGTGTTCATCTTCAATCAATTCATGAAAATATTGAAACAGATTCTTTAACTGGGAAATTCTTTTGCTTGATGCTGGGTTATGTTGCAGAATGGGAGCTTCAAGCTATTTCTGAACGTACTAAAGACGGACTGCGTAAAGCGAAAGAAAAAGGTGTGAAACTTGGTAATAAAGGAATAGCGAAAGATAAAGAAAAGCAAATTATTGCACAATACCAGCAAAAAGAAAATTCTGTTCGAAATATAGCCAATCAGCTGAATATTTCTACCGCAACTATTTATAATGTACTAAAGCGCAATGGTATTCAAATAAATAGAAAAAATCATCTATAATTGATTGACAATTCCTTAGAAAAATAGTAAATTTAACCTATCAACAGTTTTAGTAAACGGTCGTCAACTAAAACAATGAAAAATCAAAAAATGCCAACCTGACAGAGCCTATAAACCTTGTCAAATCAGCATTTTAAATATTTTTATTGGTAACTTTGATTGTTTTAACAAACGACCGTTCGCTAAAACAAACTCACCCCTATTGTAGCAGGGATTTTTGAGTGAAAATAAAAAAAGGAGGTTTTTCGTATTAAGATAAATACGATTTTTAATGTGCTACAAATACTTAGAGGTTTTGTTAAGGAGAAAATATGGCTTTTTTGATGTTATTAGTAATTGCGATTACTGGTGGAATTTTATGGTTTAAAATACAAGCAAATGAGTCTGCTACAAAGGAATACAACGAAAAATTAGAACTAGCTAGAAGAGTGCTAGAAACAGCCCAAAATATCCGTTATGAACTTTTAGCTGACCTCAATGAAATTGGAGGAAAGCTAGGTTCCGCAAATCATGATGAATACAAGCAACTTTTTCGAGAAAAAGAAGATACCGAAAGATTTGTAAGAAGATTAGAAGTGGTCATACCAAACCTAGAGGAAGCTTTACGATGGAAAACGGAAGTCGAAGGGGGGCGTGCGAAAATAGAAATGGCTCTTTTAGATTTATCAACACAGAGTGGGCTAACTTTGGAAGAATGGGCGAGAAACTTTGGACTTAAAATATAAAACAAGGAGGAATCGTAATGGGAAACCCTAATGAATGGTATTGTGCTTGTGAACGAGCTTTAAGCGGTAATAAATGTGATTGGTGTAAAGAAGCTATTTACCACAATCTTTCTTACCATAACTGCAATTATGGAACTTGTCAAAAGAAATCTGGATGGTAATCATTATGATTAAACAAGTTAAAAAAATTCTTACAGCAACTATTGAATGCCCAACCTGCGGGCGAAAAACAAGCGACCGACCAGAACGGTGTTGTAACTGTGGTAATAAACTATAGGAGGACAAATATGACTGAAAGATGCACAAAATGTAACGAAGTTTTATGGTTTTATGCAGAAGATGCTGCACGTGGTAAAGTTATAAAAGTTTGTAAAAATCCTAATTGTACAATG
The DNA here is from genome assembly GCA_015257795.3 of Candidatus Nanogingivalaceae bacterium. Taxonomy (NCBI): domain Bacteria; phylum Candidatus Saccharimonadota; class Candidatus Nanosyncoccalia; order Candidatus Nanogingivales; family Candidatus Nanogingivalaceae; species Candidatus Nanogingivalaceae bacterium. The sequence continues at coordinate 465,205 of CP072208.2, read as the reverse complement.
TATAATTTTAAAATCTCCTTTAGTGAACGATAGTTGAATACATGAAAAAGACGGTTCATTTGAACCGTCTCAGATTGAAGACAAAGTCCTCAGAAGTTATACTTCTGGGGATTTTTCTTGCTTTGAAGGAGTATAATAAAAGAAAAAGGTATTTGATGAGGTGTTCCTATGTTTCACAAAGAAAATCCTGAATACAATCGACGTCAAGTAGGATTCTATACGCTTGATGAACTTGTGCCTAAAGACCATTTTCTAAGAAAAGTCGAGGAAACGATTGATTTCTCTTTTATTTATGATCTTGTCGAAGATAGTTATTCCTCGGATAATGGTCGCCCTAGTCTAGACCCTGTTTTATTAGTTAAAATTCCGTTGATTCAATGTTTTTATGGCATTCGTTCTATGCGCCAAACCATTAAAGATATTGAGGTGAATACGGCTTACCGTTGGTTTCTTGGCTTATCTCTGGACGATAAGGTGCCTCATTTTACAACTTACGGTAAGAACTATAGCCGACGCTTTGAAAACAAGGAAGTGTTAGCACACATTTTTAGTCATGTGCTTCATCATGTTTTGGAAGCAGGGCTCATTGATCCCTCAGAAATCTTCATTGATGGGACCCATATCAAGGCAGCTGCTAATAATCATAAGTACAAAACTGTTGTTATTGATCAAAAAGCTAAATTCATGAGTGAACAACTGGAGATTGAGATTAATTTAGATAGGAAAAAACACGCAAAAAAGCTCTTAAAGCCCGCCGAAAAAAGCGAGGCTAAACCTAAGAAACAATCAACGACGGACCCAGACAGTGGTTGGTTTCATAAGGGAGAACATAAGGAGGTCTTCGCTTACAATGCTCAAGTAGCTTGTGATAAACACGGTTGGGCCTTAGCTTATACGGTTGAAGCAGGAAACATCCATGATAGTCAGGCTTTCTCTGCTCTTTTTGTCAAACTAGAACCATTCTCACCTGAATTCATTATTGCGGATTCAGGCTATAAAACACCTAGTATTGCCAAGTTTCTTCTAGAAAAAGGGATTACACCAGTTTTCCCTTACACTAGACCAAGAGGTAAGAAAGATTTTTTACGTCCAAAAGACTTTGTCTATGACGAGCATTTTGATTGTTATCTTTGTCCAGAGAACCATGTATTAACTTATCGTACAACCACACGTGAAGGTTATCGAGAGTATAAAAGTAATCCTAAAATTTGTAAGACCTGTCCCTTGTTAGCGATTTGTACTGAAAGTCGCCAGCACCAAAAAGTTGTTGTGCGTCATATTTGGAAAGATGCCCTAGAAGTCTGTGAAGATATTCGCCATCAAAGTGGTATGAAAGAACGGTATCAACACCGGAAAGAAACGATAGAACGGTTATTCGGAACAGCTAAAGAATATCATAACTTACGTTATACCAGAGAAAAAGGAAAGTCCAAAATGGAAGCTAAGGTTGGGCTTACTTTAGCGTGTCTAAATATCAAAAAATTGGTAAAAATGATGACAGGAAAGACCTATAATTTTACCCAAATATCTCAATATTATTGGATTATAGGAGAATTAGGTAAGAATATAAAAAAGACAAACATCAAAAACGATGTTTGTCTTCATTCTGAGACGGTTCATTTGAACCGTCTTTTAACGTGCTTGTAAGATGCGTGAACTCAGATTATTTTTAGAGTGCTGAGTGTCAGGCTGTCCTCTAGCGGGTTTTTTAGTTTATGAGTTTTTCTGTATTTCAATTACTCATATGAGCACAGGTACATATCTCTCAAGTATTCTCCTTCTGAAATTTTTGAGATCCTTGAGAAAGCAATTTTGCTCAAAATAGTCGGTGTTGTTTCATTGCTAGTAGCTTTCATAACTGCGTTACCAGTAAAAAAGCGAATATCAATTACTTTAACATAAGTATCGTGTATTTCACTTATTGTAGCGACAGCGATACAACAGTTGCCTGCAGGATTCTTTGAATATAGAATCTGCACAATATCACCAACAGCAAATGTACTTGTAGATGTACTTGTAGATGTACTTGTAATATTCATATTACACTCCTAGATTTTAAGTCTCTCGACTGTGGGATATTATTATAATAACACAAAAGGTATAAAAAGTCAAATTAAAAGCCCTCGAAATTTCGAGAGCTACGACTTCTAATGCTCTGGCCAGAACTCAAGTTCGCGACCGTCCTTTGGTTGCGCTGCTGTTTGTGAAGTTTTCTTTTTCGAAGAACCTTGGCTTACCAGTACATTAGAAGTAGAAGATTGGAAAGAACGATTCAGATTTGCCATAGCATTACCTCGTGTTTAACGTCGCAAGGACTAAATAGATTTACATAATAACATTATTTTTTAAAAAAGTCAATAGATTTTATGAAAATTGGCAAAAGTTTCGAAAATGTGCTAAAATAATAGTTAATTATGGCTACAATGAAAGAACTACGCGAAGAGCGACTACGAAAACTAGAAGAGATTAAAAGTCTTGGTTTAAACCCATATCCTGCAGAAACAGAAAGAACAGCAATGGCTGGTGAGATTGTTGCTAACTTTGAAGATATGGAAGGCCAAGAAGTGAAAATTGCTGGGCGAATTGCCGGTATTCGAAAATTTGGTAAAATTGCCTTTATTGTTTTGCGCGACTTTTCAGGAAAAATACAGCTATTTATTACGGCGCAAAATTTAGCTGAAACTTCAAAAGAGAAAAACCTAATAGGTTTAAAAAATTTGAATTTGCTTGATGTTGGTGATTTTGTTCAAGCTGACGGAAAAGTAATTCGTTCAAAAACTGGTGAAATTTCAATTGAAACTTATGAACTAAAACTTCTTTCAAAATCATTGCGACCAATGCCAACAAAGCAAGATGGTTTTACCAATAAGGAAGAACGTTTTCGAAGACGATATGTGGATATGAACGTAAATCTTGACGTTCGCGACCGTTTTGTGCGTCGTTCAAAATTCTGGAAAGCAACACGAGACTTTTTGAATAGCCGAGGTTTTCTTGAGATTAATATTCCTGTCCTTGAGCACACTACTGGTGGAGCCGATGCAAATCCGTTTGTTACGCATATGGATGCGCTAGATAGCGCACAATTCTATCTTCGAATTAGTCACGAACTTCCTCTAAAGCGTTTGCTTGGAGCTGGTTTCGAAAAGGTTTATGACCTTGGTCCGCGTTTTCGAAATGAGAACTATTCTGATGAACATTTACCTGAACATATTGCCATGGAATGGTATGCGGCCTATTGGGATTGGCGAGATGGTTTGAAATTCCAAGAAGAAATGTTCAAATATGTTCTAGAGCAGACTTTTGGCACTTTGCAATTTAAGCTTGGTAAGTTTGATGTGGATCTTTCGAAAAAGTGGGAAGAATGGGATTATGCTGAAACTATTGAAAAACGATACGGATTGAATCCTTACACTTGTTCGCTCGAAGAGGTTAAAGCCGCTTTGAAAGCTAATAATTTAGAAATCGAGCAAACTGAAAATAAAGCTCGTGGAATTGATAAGCTTTGGAAAAATATTCGAAAAGATGTAACAGGACCGATTTGGCTGGTCAATACCCCAACATTCATTTCACCTCTTGCGAAGACTCATTCAGATTCTCCGGAAATGACACAACGGGCACAAGTTGTGATTGCTGGTTCTGAGCTTTGTAACTTGTTTAGCGAGTTGAATGATCCAATCGATCAGTTAAATCGTTTTGTTGAGCAGCAGAAGATGCGAGATGATGGTGACGAGGAAGCAATGATGTTAGATATAGACTATGTTGAAATGCTTGAGTATGGAATGCCACCTGCTTGTGGAATGGGGTATTCTGAACGAGTCTTTTGGATTTTTGAAGGTGTTACGGCTCGTGAAGGTGTACCATTCCCTCAATTAAAACATGAAGTTTCAGAGACGACAAAAGATATTTATCCAGGACTAAATATATAATATATAATAGGTTGAGTGCAGGCTCGACCTATTTATTTTGAAATAAAAATAAAAAAGTAATAAAAAAGTGTTGACAATACTTTAAAAATTAGGTAAAATAGTAGAGCGTTAAACAAAAATGAGTGAATGGAGTTTAGCGAATACTTTAACAATTTAATTGTGCAAATTTATCGTCAGTCTATTTTATAGATTATCAATTTGATAATTCTTTTTATGGAGAGTTTGATCCTGGCTCAGGATTAACGCTGGCGGCGTGCCTAACACATGCAAGTCGAGCGGCAGCGAGTTTTACACTGAATTCTGGAAGCTTCTGGTTTGAAGAGAAGATTTATTCAAGAATTTTGTGTAAAATGTCGGCGAGCGGCGGACGGCTGAGTAACGCGTGGGAACGTACCCCAAAGTGAGGGATAACGCATCGAAAGGTGTGCTAATACCGCATATGGTCTTCGGATTAAAGCCTTCGGGCGCTTTGGGAACGGCCTGCGTAAGATTAGATAGTTGGTGGGGTAATGGCCTACCAAGTCGACGATCTTTAACTGGTTTGAGAGGATGATCAGTCAGACTGGAACTGAGACACGGTCCAGACTCCTACGGGAGGCAGCAGTGAGGAATCTTCCACAATGGGCGAAAGCCTGATGGAGCAACGCCGCGTGCAGGATGAAGGCCTTCGGGTTGTAAACTGCTTTTATAAGTGAGGATTATGACAGTAACTTATGAATAAGGATCGGCTAACTACGTGCCAGCAGCCGCGGTCATACGTAGGATCCGAGCGTTATCCGGAGTGACTGGGCGTAAAGAGTTGCGTAGGTGGTTCGATAAGCGAATAGTGAAATCTGGTGGCTCAACCATTCAGACTATTATTCGAACTGTTGAACTCGAGAGCAGAAGAGGTAGCTGGAATTTCTAGTGTAGGAGTGAAATCCGTAGATATTAGAAGGAACACCGATGGCGTAGGCAGGCTACTGGGCTGTTTCTGACACTGAGGCACGAAAGCGTGGGGAGCGAACCGGATTAGATACCCGGGTAGTCCACGCCGTAAACGATGGATACTAGCTGTTTGGGGTATCGACCCCCTGAGTAGCGAAGCTAACGCGTTAAGTATCCCGCCTGTGGAGTACGATCGCAAGATTAAAACATAAAGGAATTGACGGGGACCCGCACAAGCGGTGGATCATGTTCTTTAATTCGATGATAACCGATAAACCTTACCAGGTCTTGACATCCTTGGAATCTTTCAGAAATGAGAGAGTGCTTTTTAAGAGCCAAGTGACAGGTGATGCATGGCCGTCGTCAGCTCGTGTCGTGAGATGTTTGGTTAAGTCCATCAACGAGCGCAACCCTTGTCAGTAGTTGTATTTTTCTACTGAGACTGCCCCGGCAACGGGGAGGAAGGAGGGGATGACGTCAGGTCAGTATTTCCCTTACGTCCTGGGCTAGAAACGTGATACAATGGCTAGTACAATGCGCAGCGAAGCCGCGAGGTGAAGCAAATCGCATCAAAGCTAGTCCCAGTTCGGATTGTAGGCTGAAACTCGCCTGCATGAAGTCGGAATCGCTAGTAATCGCAGATCAGCATGCTGCGGTGAATACGTTCCCGGGTCTTGTACACACCGCCCGTCAAACCATGAAAGTCACTAACACCCGAAGTCCGATTCGTCGGCCTAAGGTGGGAGGGATGATTGGGGTTAAGTCGTAACAAGGTATCCGTACCGGAAGGTGCGGATGGATTACCTCCTTTCTAGGGAGAGTTATGCCAAAGGTTCGAGAAATCAACCTTTGAAGCTAGGTCGGTCTTTTCGAAAGTTTCTGTAAATTTTACTTTCGAATTCAGCCTGTAAAGGCAAGACTAAAGTTTACCGCAGACTGAGATAGATTGCACAATTAAGTTGTTAAAATTAAATAGCCTTTCGAAAGATCGGCTATTTTTATTAATAAGAAAAAACCCTTGCATTTTATTAATAAATAATATATACTATTATAGTATTCATTAAAAATCTGGGGATATAGCTCAGTTGGCTAGAGCACCTGCTTTGCAAGCAGGGGGTCCAGGGTTCGAGTCCCTGTATCTCCACCAAAGAAAGTTTTTGAATCTTTTTCGAAAATTCTCTTTGGCAAAAAGCCGAATATGGGCGATTAGCTCAGCTGGTTAGAGCGCGTCACTGATAATGACGAGGTCGGAGGTTCAAGTCCCTCATCGCCCACCATAGAACTCCCAAGTGGGAGTGTTTTTATTTATTGCGAAAAATTAAAAAAACATCCAAAAACTCTTGCATTCAAAAATAAAATGATATATAATAGTAATCACTTGCGAACGTTCATCCTGAACCTCTGGCTAAAAAGTCAATAAAATGATAAAAAACTATTGACAAAAAATATTCAAAAATATATAATAGTAAAGCGTTTGAGATCAGGATGATAAGTTCGAATCTTTGTAAGATTGAATTTATAATTTTGCTCTTAAAATGGGAGCGAGAAATTTAACAATTTGGTGATGTAAAAGAAGATAAGAATTTAAGATTGACGGCAAGTATTTGGTTGTTACCAATTACTAGTTAAGTCAATGCATAAAAAGGTACTCAAGGGCACACAATGGATGCCTAGACGTATATTACCGATGAAGGACGTGGAAGACTGCGATAAGCTTCGGGTAGCTGTCAACAAGCTTTGATCCGGAGATTTCCGAATGGGGAAACCCAGCACGAGTCATGTCGTGTTGCTCTCAACTGAATACATAGGTTGTGTAGTGGGAACCACCTGAACTGAAACATCTTAGTAGGGTGAGGAAGAGAAAATAAATAATGATTCTGGGAGTAGTGGCGAGCGAAACTGGAAGAGCCCAAACCTTTTAAGTTTCTACTTTTGTAGATAAGCTGATAGGCGAATACTTAATAAGGGGTTGTGAAATAACATAAGACCAAGTCAGAATACTTAATTTTATTGAGTAGTCTGACTTGCGATAAAAGGCTATCAACTTTTAGTAAGGTAAGAAATTTGCGTGGTTAGCAGAATAGTTTGAATGACTAGCCAAAGAACGTGAAAGCCGTGTACGCGAAAACGACGCAGACCTTATATATGTTTTTTCGAGTAGGACGGGGCACGAGAAACCCTGTTTGAATCCGGCTGGACCACCAGCCAAGGCTAAATATAATATACGATCGATAGTGAACTAGTACAGCGATGGAAAGGTGAAAAGAACCCCGGGAGGGGAGTGAAATAGAACCTGAAATTGTGTGCCTACAAGGAGTCGGAGCTGGCTTGTCCGGTGACGGCGTGCTTTTTGTAGAACGATCCAGCGAGTTAATTTCATGCGCCAGGTTAAGTCAAGTGACGGAGCCACAGTGAAAGCGAGCCTGAATAGGGCGATAAGTGTATGGGATTAGACCCGAAACCGGGTGACCTAACCATGAGCAGGTTGAAGCTGCGGTAACACGCAGTGAAGGACCGAACCAGTTTGCGCAGTAAAGCATTTGGATGACTTGTGGTTAGCGGTGAAATGCCAATCGAACTCGGAGATAGCTGGTTCTCCTCGAAATAGCTTTAGGGCTAGCGTCATGTAATATAGCCAACGGGGGTAGAGCTCTGTAAACGACTGGGGCGGGCAACTGTACCCACCGTTAACAAACTACGAATACCGTTGGTGGTACCATGGCAGTTAGAACATCGGGGCTAAGCTCGGTGCTCAAAAGGGAAACAGCCCAGACCATCATCTAAGGTCCCTAAATTAACACTAAGTGGGAAACAAGGTGAAATTTCTTAAACAGCGAGGATGTTGGCTTAGAAGCAGCCATTCATTTAAAGAGTGCGTAACAGCTCACTCGTCAAGAGATTTTGCGTGGAAAATGTAACGGGGCTAAAGTGTTATACCGAAGATATGGATTTCGTTATTCCTACGGGTTTAACGGAGTGGTAGAGGAGCGTTCCTATCGGCAGTGAAGCTCAATCGTAAGGTTGGGTGGAGCGTTAGGAAGTGAGAATGCTGGAATGAGTAACCATAAGAAAGGTGAGAATCCTTTCGGCCGTAAGAGCGAGGTTTCCAGGGCTACTGTAATAATCCCTGGGTTAGTCGGGCCTAAGCCGAGGCGTAGCAGCGTAGGCGATGGACATCAGGTTAATATTCCTGAACCGGTTATAATTTGTATACTGTGTACGGTAAATTAGTCGAAGCGGATTATTGGTATATATCCGTCCAACTTAGCGGGAACGCAAAAGGAGTGAAAGTTAATCTACGGATTAACGATTTTGATGAAAGTACTGGCTAGAAAAGCAGATATACGCGTGGTTATAGCCGCCCGTACCGCAAACCAACACAGGTGCTCGAGTCGAGTAGACTCAGGCTTACGAGAGACCCTTCGCTAAGGAACTCGGCAAAACAGCGACCGTAACTTCGGGATAAGGTCTGCCTCCGCATCATTCGATGCGAGTCGTGTTTCAAGCAATTAGGTTAAGATTAATGGTATATATGAGTATCTTAAACTTCTTTACCGAGATAGACAAGTCAAATGGCTTAGCTTGGAACGCGGCAACCTCGTGTCAAACGATGCGGAGGCCGCAGCAAAAGAGCCCACGGAACTGTTTACCAAAAACACAGGTCTCTGCTAACACGAAAGTGGATGTATAGGGGCTGACTCCTGCCCAGTGCTGGAAGGTTAAGGGGAGTGCTTTACGGTGCGAACTGAAGCCCCAGTGAACGGCGGCGGTAACTATAACCGTCCTAAGGTAGCGAAATTCCTTGTCAGGTAAGTTCTGACCCGCACGAATGGAGTAATCATGTGGGCACTGTCTCGGCGAAGGACTCGGTGAAAGTGCATTGGCGGTAAAGATGCCGTCTGTCCATGCCAGGACGAGAAGACCCCATGGAGCTTTACTACAGCTTTACATTGACACGGGTTACATCATGTGTAGCATAGGTGGGAGGCTTTGAAGCAGATACGCCAGTATTTGTGGAGCCACAGGTGAAATACCACCCTTGATGTAGTCTTTGTCTTACCATTTCCGTTATCCGGTAATGGGACCGTGTATGGTGGGTAGTTTAACTGGGGCGGTTGCCTCCTAAAGAGTAGCGGAGGCGTTCAAAGGTTGGCTAGCTTCGGATGGAAATCGAAGTGATAGTGCATGCGCAAAAGCCAGCTTGACTGCGAGAATTACAATTCGACCAGAGTGGAAACACGGAGCAAGTGACCCGCTGTAAGAACATTGTTCATTGAATGTGGGATCGACAGCGCACACGGATAAAAGTTACCCTGGGGATAACAGGCTTATCGCGCCCAATAGTTCACATAGACGGCGCGGTTTGGCACCTCGATGTCGGCTCATCACATCCTGGAGGGGAGCACCTTCCAAGGGTTCGGCTGTTCGCCGATTAAAGTGGTACGCGAGCTGGGTTCAGAACGTCGTGAGACAGTTCGGTTTATATCCGGCATGGACGTAAGGATTCTTGAGGAGATTTGTCTCTAGTACGAGAGGACCGAGATGAACGAACCTCTGGTGTATCGATTGTGGCCACCTGCTGCAGTGTCGAGTAGCTATGTTCGGTTAAGATAAGCGCTGAAAGCATATTAAGCGCGAAACTGACTCCAAGATTAGGAATCCCATGAGGACACAGAAAGATGATCTGTTTGATAGGCGCAAGGTGTAAACCTGGTAACAGGCTAGCCAAAGCGTACTAATAGTCCAATCGCCTTTTTATGTCCATATTCACTAAAATAATCTTGTATTATTGGCGTGAATATGGTAGACTTAACTAGTGTTTGGTGATTATCAAGGATAATCGCTAGTCAATCTAAAATCTTGGCATTACCAAATAATACCAAGGACATCGAAACGAGGTTTTGGCTCACCGCTTAGGAATTTGTGGCGAGTTGAAGCACAAAACCTTATTTCGGTGCCCATGGCGCTGGGGAAACACCTGTTCTCATTCCGAACACAGAAGTTAAGCCCAGTAGCGGCGAGCATACTGCGAAAGCGGGAAAATAGCACGGTGCCGAATTATAAAAAACTCCTCCTAACCGGTGGAGTTTTTTCGTTATGGGAATTGAAAATAGAGGAAGGAATGTGATATAATGGAGGGTATGGAAACGGAGGAAAAAATAAAAAATACTAAAACTTTTGAGGATCTTGTTCCTAGCGACTTTGTTCATTTGCATACGCATACGTATCACTCTTTACTTGACGGGTTGACTAAAATTGACGCTTTGATTGACAATGTTAAAGCTAATGGAATGGAAGCGGTTGCTATCACTGACCATGGTACTATGTCTGGTTCAATTGAGTTTTTTAAAGAGGCTAAGTCTAAAGGTGTTAAGCCTATCCTTGGTATTGAGGCTTATGTTGCGGCAAGGACTCGTTTTGATCGAGATCCTGCGCACGATAAACCGCGATATCACTTGATTCTGTTAGCTAAAAACCAAACTGGATGGCAAAATCTTTGTGCTTTAACCTCAAAAGCATGGATGGAGGGTCAATATTATAAACCGCGTATAGATCATGATATCATGGAAAAATATTCCGAGGGGGTAGTTTGTTTAAGCGGGTGTGCCGGATCTGAAATCTCAGAATCGATTCGTTCTGGGGATTTTGAGCGTGCAAGGGAACTTGCAAAGTGGTATCAGTCTGTTTATGGTGAAGATTTTTATCTAGAACTCCAAGACCATGGCCATCCAGATTGTCCTAATCACTGGGAAGTTCAGAGAGAGATCAATGACGGTCTCTTTAAACTTCATGATGAGCTGGGTATTCCAATGGTTGTAACGTGCGATTCACACTACTTAACCCACGAAGATCAAGATGCACACGAAATCCTACTTTGTGTTGGTACGGGCTCATACTTGAACGACGAGAAGCGTATGAGTTTGAAAGAGTTCGATCTTTTTGTTACGAATCCTAAAGATATTATCGAGCGCTGGGGAAAAATTGATCCGGAAATTATTTTAAATACAAAACATATTGCGGAAAAAGTAAATTTCGAATTTGAGTTCGGGAAGATCTTAATCCCAAAATTCCCGCTACCCGATGGTGAAGATAGTGAAAAAGCTTATTTGGATAAGCTTGTTTTTCAGGGGCTTGGAGAGAGGTATGGTGGAATCCCTATTGATGAAGTTAAAAAAATGTCAATTCCAGACATTCGTAAAAAATTACCAGAAAATGTTTTAGATCGGGTTGATATGGAGCTTGGGGTGATCGATGGAATGGGTTATAACGGTTACTTTTTGATCGTTCAAGATTTTATTAACTGGGGAAAATCACAGGGTATTGTTTTTGGTCCAGGGCGTGGTTCTGCTGCAGGATCTATTATTGCTTATGCCTTACATATTACCGATCTTGATCCGCTTGAATATGATTTGCTTTTTGAAAGGTTTTTGAATCCTGATCGAATTTCTATGCCTGATATTGATGTCGATATTCAAGATACGCGGCGAAATGAAGTTATTCAATATTGTACGGATAAATACGGTATTGACCGTGTGGCGAACATTGCAACTTTTGGTAAGATGATGGCTAAAAACGCCGTTCGTGATGTGGCACGAGTTTTGGAGGTCCCATATTCTGAGGCGGATCGGTTTGCGAAATTAGTTCCAGACCCAACACAGGGTAGACATACACCGCTTCGGGTTTCTTTAGAGAACGATCAGGATTTAAAGCATGAATATGAGACAAATCCGACCGCAAAGACTGTTTATGACTTTGCGATGCAGCTCGAGGGTACTATTCGAAACCATGGCGTCCATGCTTGTGGAGTTGTGATCGCGCCAGATGATCTAATAAAATACCTACCGCTTGAAATGGCGCAAAAAGGTGTTGTAGCAACTCAAGTTCCGATGGGGCAAGTTGAAGATTTGGGTTTGTTGAAGATGGACTTTCTGGGTCTTAAAAACCTTTCAATTATTTCTACAGCCCAAAAAATCATAAAACGAACGTATGGTGTGGATATTGACCTTTCGAAATTAGATCTTAACGACAAGAAGGCTTATGAGCTGCTAGCACGTGGTGATTCTACAGGAGTTTTTCAGCTTGAATCTGCGGGAATGAAACGTTATCTTCGAGAGCTCAAACCTTCGAAATTTGAAGATATTATTGCGATGGTGGCTCTATATCGCCCGGGTCCAATGAGCGAAATTCCGAAGTTTATTGCACGAAAACATGGTGAAGAGCCTGTAACATATTATGAAGATCATATGGAGAACGCTTTAAAAAACACATATGGAATTCTTGTTTACCAGGAGCAATTCATGCAGATTTCAAAGGAAGTTAGTGGATTTACTGGTGGTCAGGCTGATACTCTTCGTAAGGCTGTGGGTAAGAAAAAAATCGACCTAATGAAAAAAATGAAGGGTGAGTTTATTGAGGGCGCAGTCAAACACTCTAACGCTGATCGCGCAAAAGTTGAAGCTTTCTGGGATCACCTTGAAGAGTTTGCGAACTATTGTTTTAATAAATCGCACGCCGCTTGTTACGCTTTGATTGCGTATTGGACGGCGTATATTAAAGCTCACTACCCAGATGCTTTTATGGCAGCCTTAATGACGGCAGATTCTGATGATACTGATCGACTAGCTATTGAGATCGCCGAATGTCGCTCAATGGGAATTCAGGTTCTTGGACCTGACGTGAACGAATCATTTAAAGACTTCGCTATCGTGCCTCATGAAAAGAAGATTCGTTTTGGTCTTTTGGCTGTTAAAGCTGTTGGTTCGGGTGCTGTCGACGCTGTTTTGGAGGCCAGAAAAACGGGCGGAAAATTTAGTTCAATTTTAGATTTTGCAAAACGCGTGAATGCGCGTCAATTCAATAAAAAGGCTTGGGATTCATTAATTATGACAGGAGCTTTTGATGAATTCGGTACGCGATCTGATCTGCTGTTTAATTTGGAGCGGATTCAAGAATATGGTTCAAAAAGCCAAAAAGAGGCTCTTTCTGGACAAACAGATTTATTTGGTTTTGCGGGTGCAGATGATATGCGGGTTGAATCTACCGTTGAACTTTTAACTGCACCAAAACAGCATACAGATAAAGAGCGTTTAACTTGGGAGCGTGAATTATTGGGACTATATGTGTCTGCGCACCCATTAGATCGTTATGTTAAATATTTCGAAGAACAAACACAACCCCTTTCGCAGGTTCAGCCAAATACGGATGGGCAAAAAGCAACAATTGGCGGGATAGTGATTGATGTTCGAACGATTATTACAAAAAGCGGAACAAAAATGGCCTTCGTTAAAATGGAAGATAAAACTGGCGAAGGTGAGGTGATAATTTTCCCAAATCTATATGCAGAGATTGGCGATAGGTTAAATATTGATGCCGTATTAAAAATTGAAGGCAAAGTGTCAGCAAGAGATCGTGATGGTAATTTAAAACCAGATGCGCAAATTATTGCTGAAACAGTTTCGGTTATAACAGATGAAGAATTGGAGAATTATGAATCAACTGGCCATCGTGCAGAAGGCTTGAAGACTAGAAAAGTACCACAAACTAAGACTGTTTCTCAAAGAGTTTCGAATGGGAAAAAACATACATTCACGCAAAAAAATAGTGGAACAACTTTAAAAACACAAGATACAAATAAGACGCTAGACAAGTCTCGATCGGCGGAAAATTATCAGGCAGAAAAAATACAAAGGGTATTTTTGCACATAAAGAATCCAAGCGATCATAAATCTTTGCTTTCGATAAGGAAAATCTGTGAAAAATTCCCTGGAATGAGTGAGGTAATCTTGGTTCTTGGTGAAGTTGAAAAATCTGCAATTCGAATGCGCTTTAAAGTTGATGCGAGTTCGAAACTACTTAAAGAGTTGGTTTTGCTACTTGGTGAAGAGTGTGTGGTGCTTAAAGACTAATTCGTAAATAAAAAAATCTCCAGAGTTTGGAGATTTTTTTATTTACATTATAGTATGCTATTTTTCAAAAGGTTGCGCAAGTTTTAGTTCTGGATGTGCTTCAGCGATTCGCATTAATTCATTGTATTTTGCAACACGATCAGTTCGTGAAAGAGATCCAGTTTTAATTTGTCCACATCCTAAACCGACAGCCAAATGAGCGATTGTTACATCTTCTGTTTCGCCTGAGCGGTGACTCATTACAGTGTTGTAGCCATTATTTTGAGCCAATTTTACGGCATTAATAGTTTCTGTTAGAGAACCAATTTGATTTGGTTTAATAAGAATAGCATTCGCAACATTTAAATCGATTGATTTTTGGAGAAGTTTTGAATTTGTAACCATTAAATCGTCACCAACAAGTTGGATTTTTTTGCCAAGACGTTCTGTAAGAACTTTCCATCCATCCCAATCGTTTTCAGCAAGTCCATCTTCAATTGAAACAAAAGGATATTTTGAAGTTAAATCTTCATAGAATTCGATCATTTCTTCACTAGAAAGAACTGCATCATTGGCTTTCAAATCATATTTTCCATCTTTGTAGAATTCGCTTGATGCTGGGTCTGACGCGAAAGCGATATCTTTTCCTGGTTCATAACCGGCGTCTTTGATAGCTTGAGAAATTAATTGTAGAGGTTCTTCATTTCCGTTTTGAACTCTTGGCGCATAACCACCTTCATCACCAACAGTTGTTGGGTAGTTTTTCGATTTAAGGACTTTTGCTAAAGCATGAAAAGTCTCAGCACCCATTTGAATGGCTTCGAAGATATCTTTAGCGCCAACAGGCATAATCATATATTCCTGAATATCAGTTGCCCATCCAGCGTGTGCACCACCATTCATGACATTCATCATTGGAAGTGGAAGATTTGGAGTTGAGTTAGTTTTTTCGGCGATATATTGCCAAAGTTCAACACCTTTCGCGTTTGCTACAGCTTTTGCTGTTGCAAGAGATACTGAAAGGATTGCATTTGCACCTAGGCCAGCTTTATTTTCAGTTCCGTCAAGATCGATCATAATTTTATCGATAGTTTCTTGATCCTCAGCATTTTTACCGATCAAGGCTTCTCGAATCTGATTATTAACAGCAGAAACAGCCTTATAAACTGATTTTCCACCAAAAGCTTTATCGCCATCGCGAAGTTCAAGAGCTTCACCCGATCCTGTTGATGCGCCGCTTGGAACTGCTGCACGGCCAAAAGCACCGCTTTCTAAAATTACATCCGCTTCAACTGTTGGATTGCCGCGGGAGTCTAAAATTTGTCGTCCTTTGATATCTTTAATTATATATTCCATACTTCCATTTTAGCACCATAAAAAATCTTTAGCAAGTGCTTTTATGAAAAATAATAATTTGCCAACAACGGTTAAAATATGCTATAATTACGAATAGTATGAAAATATCTCGAAGAAAAGAAAATACAATAGTTTTCTTTAAAAATTTTATAATGACGGCTACGGTTTTGGGTGTTGTCTCTGTTTTGATTTTTCTAACTCAAGGTTGGCGCCTCGATGAAAAATTTGAAGTTCAGAGGACTGGTTTGGTTCAGTTTAACTCTTCAATCCCAAATTCAATTTCAGAAATAGATAAAAAACCCTTACCAGAAGGTACACCAACGAAAAATTTAGCCACACCCGGAAGGCACGAATTTTCAATCTGGAAAGAAGGCTATCAAACTTGGTGGCGTCAAACAGAAGTTAGGGTTGGTGAAATTTTGTGGTTAAACTATGCGCGCTTAGTTCCTAAAAAAATAACAGAGAAAAGTTTTTTAAATATTCCGAATTTAAAAAATGCTTTTGTAGCTCCTGATAAGAAAAAGATTTTCGCCATATCAGAAGATTCAAACAGCGAGGCTGTATTTTGGCTAATCGATATTTCGGATCGAGAGCCAAAAATATCGAAACTAAATTTTAACTCAAACATTTTCGAACGAAATAATCAAACTTCAGAAACATCTGGAAAAGATAATTTTTATAAAATCGCAGATAATTTAAAGGTTTCAAAGATTTCTAACGATAACAAAAAGGCGATAGTGAGTTTTAATAATAGCGGAAAGCTTGATTGGTTGATTTTAAATTTCGAAAACCCTACAGAATCTATAAATCTAACTCAAAAGTTTCATCTTGATTTTTCTAAGCTGGCGGCCTCAAGTGATGACGCTAACAAGTTTGTTGGGCTTTCTGGAACGGACTTACGGGAAATAAATATTTCGAATAATACTATTTCTGCTGCATTTTTAAATAATATCGTTGATTTTGAAATTTATGATAAGGAAAATATTGCATATATTCAAAAAAATGTTAAAAATGGTGAATTTTCAGTTGGTGTAAGGCGCGGCGACAAAAATAATGAGACGACGAGCGGTTTAAAAAACCAACCAAAGATTGCGATAGGACGATATTATAGAGAAAGTTATCTCTATGTGGCTGAAGGGCCGAAAATTAATATTTATAAGTCTGCGAGCTGGTCGGACGGCTTACAGCTAATCAAAGTGTTGAATGTTGGTTTTATGCCGGACTACTTAAAGCTTAATGGTGAATCAAGGATCTTAATCGCAAAGAAAGGTAATAGTGTTTACTCTTACGATCTTGAAACTCGTAACAATTACACATACACTTCGGTTGACGGAGATGAAATTAAGTGGCTTGATGACTTTGTTTTAGGGGGGTATTCTGAAGGTAAACTGGTAATTTCAGATTTTGATAGCATGAATCGGCAAGTTTTATCGAAGGGGTTGGCGGATTTTCCATTTACAATTTCTGCAAATAATAAGTTTATTTATACTTTTATAAAAAATGATAACGGTACATTTTCGATAAACCGAATGAATATGACAACAGAAGAGTAGCCTAGGCTACTCTTTTAGATTATTAAGGAATAATAAAAAATAAACCTATTTAAGGTTTATGAAATAAAATCTATTATATGGTGCGGGTTAGGAGACTCTAACTCCTGGCCTCTTCCATGGCAAGGAAGCGCTCTAACAACTGAGCTAAACCCGCGTATGTTAATATTTTAGCAAAAAATATTAACTAAGTCAAGGATTTTAATTAAAATTCTTTCAGAAAATCTACTATTTCCATTTTGTATTTTGAAAGTTTTTCTTTATAGATAAATTCATTTTGATGATGTGCTTCATCCCATTCGCCGGGCCCGAAAACAACTACCTGAGTATTTTTAAGACCATTAACAAACTCTCCTTGGTCTGTTGCGCCAGGGCTAATCATGATCGATGACTCTGTTAGGTCTGCAGATTTTAGTATATTCTTAATAACTGCTGAGTTTTCTGAAACAAGAGTTGATGGTACGGGATCGCTATGATATTTCCAGGAAAATCCATATTTTTTAGCTAGAAGATTAAAGGCGTTTTCGAAATCCGTGTCAAGCTCTGGTGTCGTTCGTATATCTAGGACTATTTCGGCGGAGGTTGCTGTCTTGTTGGGGCTTTGCTTATCTCCGGCGCTCAAAGAAGTTGGGACTAAACTAGGTTTCCTTAGATAGATATTTGAATATTTATCAACCCATTTGTTAAAAATAGCATCGATATTTAATAAGAAACTTGAAGCTTTCGAAAGTGCGGATTTTTGATAATTTTCTTGTTGTGAAGCATGTCCACTTTCTCCGGTAAATTTTAAAGTTAGAAATCTGTTTCCACGGTGGCCGATTTCGATATTTTTATTGTTTGTTGGCTCAGCGATAATTCCAAAAGTTTCTTTATAGCTAAAACCAGATTGTTGATTTAGCCATTTTACAAAATTACGACTTCCACGACCATCAATTTCTTCATTTGAAACTGCAACAAGCCAGAGATCAAAATTGCTTTTAAAATTTCCTTCTTTAATAAAATCTAATGCCGCGATAAATTGAGCAGCTAAGCCGCCTTTCATATCGCTTGCGCCGAGTCCGATGATTTTTTCGCTCGTTTCGATTGCTTGCCAAGGTGATTTATCCCAAGCATTTAAGTCTCCAGCAGAAACAGTATCGATATGACCGGTTAGAATAATTGCTCGATTATTTTTTAGATTTTGATCTTTGGAATTTCGAATCTTGAAAAGGCCTGCCACAAAATCTTCATTTTGCCACACTTTTGCTGATTTTTTTTGCAAGAAATCGGCAATGAACTCTAGAATTTTAGTTTCATTGCCTGAAACGCTTTCTATTTCGATTAATTTTTTTGTTAATTCGATTTCATCCATTTTATAAAACCTCTATTATTTTTTCACTTAAGCTAGCTTCAACTGTTTTAACTTTTTTGATTTTACAAACTTCACCCTCAATTTGAATTGTTATGTCTTGTGGATTTTTAAAATTAATTTTAATAGATTTTCTACGGGTTAAGGGTATTTTTCCAAAAATTCCTCGAAGCAAAAAAGGAGAATTTTGTATTAATCTTGCTGAATTTAAAACCCCAAACCCAAAATTGTCAGCATCTGTTTTATTTATGGAGCTACGCATAATTCGAGCCATTCGTGGACCATTCATAAAAACAATATCTGTTGGGTTTTGTGGAATTTTGTCAAATTTATTTGTGTCGGCTTTAATTTCTGATATATTCAAAACGTGATTTCGACAATGCTTGAAATAAAAGCGAGTTGCAGCGCTAAGCGAGAGAATCAAGCGCATGTTTCGATTGTGGATTTTTTTCAAAACTTTCCGAATTCTTCGACCTTCAAAAATCTCGGCCATCTCTGCAGTTAAGCCAATTGTTGCATAAAGTGGTGCATATCTAAAAAAAGATCCGTTAATTTTTAATTCAATGGGGCGGATTTTAGCTTTGACTTCAAGTTTTTCGAAAGCCTCAATCGCGGCTTTTCCGCTATTTTTTGAAAAACTGTGAGCATAATCATTAAAATTACCGAAGCCTGTGAATTTTATTTTTAAGTTTTTCTTTCCCGAGAGTGCTGCGGCGTTAGTAGCAATGTGGGCGGTTCCATCACCGCCAGCGACAAGGATAATATCTCCATCTTTTAACCCTTTGGCCATTTCCTGCACATTTTCCATTGGTGAAGTCGGCTGGATTTCGAAAGTTGTAAGCTGATTTTTTTCGAAATGAGCATCTTCTAAAAAAGGGAGGATTTTTTCTCGAATCAATTCAAAACCGCTCGAACGAGGGTTGATAACGAGAATAAGATGTTTTTTCATAAGTGTTAGTATAACATATTTTTTAAGTTTTTACAACTAAAAAAGGTAAAGAAAAAACGCCCAAAATTGAGCGTTAAAAAATTTGAAACACTAATCAGCGTCACCTACATATTCAACAAAGCTATTTTCAAAGTTTCTGTCATATTGGCCAGAAACATTGATTCGATGTCCATCGATAGACATCCAGCCACTAAACTTGCATGAATTTTTTTCAATTTTAGTTATCTCCGTAGGTACAATAAAACTGTCGTGAGATCCTTCTAGGAGGACTGTCACTACGAAGTACTCTCCGCTTTTATGCGAGCCGCGGCTAGTGCGGTGTTGATTATTGTTCGCATTTCTAACAAACGTAGAAAAGCTATCGCCAGAAATTATTTTTTTAGTTTGTTGTGTTTCCATAACGTGCCTCCCATTAATATAAGAATGAATATATTATAGCACAAAAATAGAAATAAAGCAAGAGTAGCTAGATATGGCTATTAATTCCACTTCCAGCTAAATAGTTTTTCGAAAAATGTTAGAGAATTTCGAGGGAGTGAAGTTTGGTTTGAATTTTGTGACTGACCCTCTTCTTTTGGTGCTGCTTCTGCTTTTGTTGGATCTGGAGAAACTTGTTCAGCAAATACTAGAAGGCGTTTTTCGGCGGTTCCAATTGGTACGCAGGTTATCAAGGTTAACATAGGCTTGTCTGTTCCGACTTGAACGCGATTAACTTGGTTTGGAAGCACGACTTCAGACCTTGTAACGTTGTAAGTGTAACGAACTCCATTATAGTTGGCGTAAATAACGTCTCCTTTTTGAAGCTTATCTAGCTGAGCAAAGATAAATTTATAATCTCCTGTATCAAAAAGATCGTTACTTGAGTGACCACTTAACACCGTGTTTCCATTTTTTCCGGGAACTGCATTCGCTCCAGGAATTGCAAAATGGGCAACTCCTTTTTCCATCGCTTTAAGTTGAGATGCGCTATCATTACCAACCCCATAAACTACAGGGACGTCAACATTTATTTTAGGAATTATCAACTTAGGCTCTTGGCTAACTGAATTTGTAGAATTTGGGCTATAAATAACTTGTGCCGCATCAGAATTTCCAGGTGCAACATAAGCCTCAACAGATGCAAAAATCAATCGGTTGTACTGCAAGAACATAAATAATAACACTACAATGATTGCGGAGAAAATTGGCACAAAATGTCGTGATTTGCGAATTTTATCAGTTTGCTCACGAGCTTTTGCTGAGATGTCTTTTTTTAGTTTAGCTAAAGCGCGTTCTTTCTTTTGACTTTCGGTTAACTCCTCTATAACTTCTGGTTGAATATTGGCAATTTTCTTTTTTTGTTGCTCTAGGGCTGCAGAATAATAATTTGCATAATATTTTTGATAATAATTTTGCCAAGCCGCATGATATCGCTTCCACTGTTCGCTCATTTGCTGCTTTTGATTATTTTGATATGTGTTTTGAACAGATTGTTGAGGTTTGTAGGTAGGTTTTTCGAAAGAGTTAGTTTTTATAATATCTTGTTTATTTTGGAGTGGTTGAATTATTTTTTGTCTTGATTTAAAATCAGCAGTCTCTTGACCAATGCCAGAGTTAAAATCTGCTTTTGGTTTTGATTGAAGTGGCTGTGAGACTTCAGAAATTGATTTTTTTATTAAATCTTCTCGTTGTTTTTCGATATTTTCTGTATTTTTTTGAGATTTCAAATAATCTGCAAGGTTTATTTTTGCAGGCGCCTGAGTTTCTTGCTGGTTTTGGATTTCGGCTTGCTGTTCGGTATTAACTTTTTTATAAATTTGTTCGACTTTCTGTCTTCGAAAATCGATTGCGGCACGATTTTGACCCTCGAGAAGGGAGTTTTGTGTTTTTCGCTCAGGGATTCTTAGACCGTTATCCTGATTTTTTTTATTATTATCATTCATTTCTATTGCTTTTTCCTTATTCTTAGTATACAATAGATATTGAGTTATGTAAATAACCAAAAACAGAATCGATAGTCGTGAACATATCAGCCGCGATGGTGGAATTGGTAGACACGCTAGACTCAAAATCTGGTGAGCATTACGCTCGTGCCGGTTCAAGTCCGGCTCGCGGTACCAAAGTTGACTATATGATTTTACTGGATCCATAGAACGAAAATTCTATGGGTCTTTTTTTATGAAAACCCTTGAAAAAATAGTTAGAATAAAGTAAAATATACATAAGCTAAATGGGGAAGAAAATGAAGAATGAAATTATTATAAACGGAAAAAAATATGATGCAACTACCGGGGCGCTTTTAAGCGCAGCCGAGAATCACCAAATTAATGTACAACATGATGTTTCAAAAATTCATGATAATTTGCAGCGTTCAAGCACTCTAAATCGAAAATATGTAAGAGTTCCAAAAAGGCAAGGCGTTTCATTACATCAAGATGAAATGATTAATCAATTTAAACGTCGTCATGATTATCAAGAGGCGATTTTGCGCGCACGTGAAGCAAAAGAGAGCCATGAAGATAGGCTTTTAATCTCTCGTTTCTCGAAAGAATCTAAAATTATTTCCCCGATTTCGAAAGAGCAAATTAAAGAAGTGGAAAAAATTGCACCATTTAAAGAGCATTCAATTGCACAAAAAGCTAATGAAGAACTTCGTTCTAAAAAGATTCAAAATAAGCAATTATCAGATCGTGCAATTAAGAATTTTGAAATCAATCAAGCTATTGAGAAATCTCGTCGAGAAAGTAAAAAAAGCCGAGGCGTTCATTATAAAAGTTTTTTTGCAAGAAAACAATTTGTCAGTTTATCTATGGGGTTTGCGGTAGCGGTTCTAGGCGTTGGTTATCTAACTTATGTAAATTTGCCCGATATCTCTAGTAAAATTACGTCTTTTCAGTCTGGTATGGCGGTAGAAACTCCGGCTTATATTGCTAAAGGGTACTCTCGAAAAGGTTTTGCATATTTTGATGGGAAGAATGTTAATTTTGAATATAAGAACGGTAGTGCTAACTATAAGATTCAACAATCTCAAAGCAATTGGGATAGCTCGGCGTTATTGCAAAATTATGTAAAAGAGAATTGGAGCGAAGATTACTCTACTACATACAGCAACGGCCTAACGATATATTCAAATCGACGGGGTGAATCTGTCTGGGTTAATAACGGAAAACTATATAAAGTTGAATCGTCTGGAAAAATCTCCGAAGAAGAGGTTCGAAAAATCGCAACAAGTATGAATGCATAAAAAGTAGCTAAGGCTACTTTTTATTTTAGGTTGAGAAAAAATAAAAATTGAAGTATAATATATAGCTATGAAAGCAAGAACTCGTTTTGCGCCAAGTCCAACCGGTTATATCCATGTTGGAAATGTTCGAAGCGCACTTTACCCTTATTTAATCGCCAAACAAACAGGCGGAGATTTCATTTTAAGAATTGAAGACACTGATCAAGCTCGATTTGTTGAAGGGGCGGAAGATCTAATTCTGGATACTCTAAAATGGCTTGGACTTGATTGGGATGAAGGGCCGGTTTACGGAGATAAAACCAAGGAGATGGGTGATTTTGGTCCATACCATCAGACAGATCGTCGTGAAAAATATCTTGATTGGGCGAAGAAAATGATCGAAAAAGGATTGGCTTATGCTGACCCGTATTCTCCTGAAGAAGTTGAAGAATTTCGAAAAAAAGCAAAACTTGAAAAGAGAGCATTTCTATATCGTGATCATCGTCCGGAAAATCCACCGGAATGGAAAATCGGAATGCCACTTCGGTTTAAAACACCAGAAATTAAAAGATATAATTGGCATGATGCTGTTATGGGTGATCTTTCTGCAGGGCCAGAAGCTTTAGATGACTTTATTCTAATTAAGGCAGATGGGTTACCAACATATAATTTTGCGCATATTGTTGATGATTTCGAAATGAAAGTTACGCATGTGATTCGTGGGTCTGAATATGTCGCAAGCACACCAAAATATCTTTCGCTTTATGAGGCTCTCGGGATTCAGCCGCCAATTTTAGCGCACTTACCACATATTTTAGCTCCGGAAGGAAATAAAAAACTTGGTAAACGTGATGGGGCTAAGAGTGTCAGCGAATATCGTGCAGATGGTATTTTGCCTGAAGCTATGCTTAACTTTTTAGCACAACTAGGCTGGAATGATGGTACTGAACAGGATATTTTTACGAAAGAAGAATTAATTGAAAAATTCTCACTAGATCGTGTGCAGAAATCTGGCGCAAGGTTTGATGAGCAACGACTTTTATGGCTCAATGGGCAGTGGATTCGTCGAATTTCTTTGGATGATTTATTTAATCGTGTGAAAGATTTTTGGGGAGAAAGTGCTCAAAATGCTAATGAAGAATATAAAAAAGAAGTTCTTAGCTTGGTTTTTGATAGATTAAAAACACTTAAAGACTTACCGCTTGCGAGTGATTATTTCTTCACTGAACAAAATCCTGATTTGGAGATGATTTCTAAAAATAAACAGCTTAAAAAGCTCGAAAAATCACAATTGTTAGATTTGCTAGGAAAATCAATTGATAAATTCGAAAAAGTTGAAGACTGGAACGAGGATAAACTTCAAGAATCATTAAACCAACTTCTTGAGGAAACTGGCCAAAAACCGGGAATTCTATTTCAGATTATCCGAATTTCGCTCACTTGGGCTCCATTTTCGCCAGCGCTAAATCAAACATTGCGAGTAATTGGCAAAAATGAAAGTATAAAACGACTTAAAAACTCTTTTCGAGAGATTGAAAAAATGTAAAAAATAAAGCTCGGTACGTGTCGGGCTTTATTTTATTGTTTTAAGAATTATTTCAGCAATATCTTTGGGGTTTTCCATAGGTAGTAAATGACCAGTTTTTGGCACGACCTTCGAAATTGCTTTTGGAAAAATTTCTTTAAATTTTTTCTCACAAAAAGGTTCAACGGTCGAATCATTTTTTCCAATAAAAGCAATTTTAACAAAATTTTTATCAGAAAAATTATTAGCATTTAATGCTATTGGAATGGTTTTTTTCTGGGATAGTAATCTTTTGGGGGAATGTTGGCAAAAAAACATATTTTGAAAAACATTTTTAATAGCTTCAAGTGACCATTTTTTTTGAATTAAGGCAACTTTAAGGGGCGAGAATATTGGTAGATTTGATAAAACCATAATAGTTTTTGAATTGGAGCAAGCCTTCATACCCGCTAAAAAAGAAGGACTTGGGCTGAAGACGGGGTTTATGATGACTGTTGGGATTTTTTTTGAAATTTTCGGATCACTGACAAAATAGCAGCTAAACGAATGCGCTACAATAAGGTCTATCGTATTGTGTTTGTTTAGTTCGTTGATTAATTTTGTATAAAATTTTTGAAAATCTTCATTTTTTTCAAAAGTTTCAAGTGAGCTTTTGCCGTGCGCGGGTAATTCGCAAATAATAATTGAATATTTTTTTGAAAGCTCAAATCCTAGAGGTGTTAAACCGAAATAATTTCCGCCAAAACCATGAAAAAGTACTGCAGTTGGTTTATTTTTTTGGATATTTTGATAAGTTGAAATCTTGTTTTTGTCGATATTGATAAAAATATGTTTAAGATTTTTTCGCCAATCTCTTAGGTTCATTAATAAATTATAGCATTTTTTAGGATTAAATAAAACATTACTTTCGAAAAAGTTTAAAATATGATATAATTTTAATTAAAGCATAAGAATTTTAAATAAAAAAGAAAGGAAGAAATGGCGAATCCACTACGACTTGTAATGATTCGACACGGGCAGAGCGAAGCAAATATAGTTCAGCACGCGCAAAAACTTGGTAGGAAGATTGATTTGGAGGAAAAAGTCGAGACACGTGCGGATTGGCGACAGCGACTTTCGCCGGAGGGAAGAGAGCAAGCTGAGAGAGCTGAAAGAGAACTTGCAAAGGTTTATGGAAGTTTAGATTTTTTTGATTCAAAATATTCATCACCTTTTATTCGCGCAAGAGAGACTGCCGTAATTTTAAGTGGTGAAAATCAATATTTTTGGAAAATTGATGATTTATTAGCGGAGCGAAATTGGGGTATTTATGGTCGTGTTAGCGTTAATGAACGACTTGATAACTTCCCTTTATCTGTTAAATATTTGTATAATGATCCGTTTTATATGCGTCTTGATGGGGGTGAAAGCATTTTTGATGTTTATGTAAGGTTCCGAACTTTCACGGATAGATTAAAAAAAGAAGATTCAAACCAGAATGTACTTATTGTTGCTCATAAGCAATTAATTCAATCAGCATGTTATCTGATAGAGGGTCTTTTGCCGGAAAAGTGGAATGATATGTCGAAAAGATATATTTATGACATCCCCAACCTTGGTGCAATTGAGTATTCGAGAGTTAACCCGCTAGATGCTAGCGATGTTCGTGAGAATTTTTCTTGGCGAAGGGTTTTGAACCTAGGTGAAGCTGATGGAAAATATGGTAATTGGGAAGAGTTCGATGTTCGAAGAGATTTTTCTAATAGTGAGCTGAGGGAACAAATTTTAGAAAATGAACCTTTTTTAAAATAAACTATTGACAAAGCATAACTATTTTGATAATATATAAACATAGTTGATGTGTTATCAAGGGCGATGTTTGTTTTCTCCCCTAAATAACACTTATAAATAAAAATAAAATAACAAAAACCGCCCAGGGTGGGCACACATCAACAAACAAATCACTGCTTGAAAAAGTAGTGATTTTGTATTATAATAAAGAAGATTATGTTTAAAAAAGGAATTCAGACAAAACTTGAAAAATATGTTCGAAGATATTTTGAAGAACATCCAGATATTAAATTGGTTACAGTCGCCGGATCGGTTGGAAAGACAAGTACAAAATTAGCTATTGCCACTATTTTAAGTCAGAAATATCGAGTGCGCTTGCATGAGGGCAATCATAACACACATTTAAGTGCTCCTCTTGCTATTTTAGGTATAAATTTTCCTGGAAACCCAAGAAATTTTTGGCAATGGCATAAAGTTTTTAAGGCTGCTCGAAAGCGGATTAAGTCTCCAGCTGGTAGTGAGCCTGAGGTGATTATTCAAGAGCTTGGAACTGATCATCCTGGTGATATCGCCCAATTTGGAGCTTATCTTTTTGCGGACATTTCAATAATTACATCTGTTACTCCTGAACATATGGAGTTTTTTGGTACGATTGATGCAGTAGCTCAAGAAGAGCTCGATGCTGCAACTTATGCGAAAATTGCAATTTTAAACCAAGATGATATTAATGGTGAATTTTTGAAATATCTTAGGAATTCTAACTTCTCCACTTACAGCTCAAGCGGTGGGGCTAACTATAATTTTATCCCTAATGATTTTTCACTTCTTGAAGGGTTTGGCGGTAATATTCAAACTCCAGAGTTCGGAGAAATACCCGTTCGAGCAAAAGTTTTCGGGGAGCATTCTTTAAGACCTATAACTGGTGCCGTTGCTGTTGCTATTAAGCTGGGGTTGAACCCGCAAGAAATTATAAATGGCCTAGCGAGCTTAAAACCCGTACCTGGCCGAATGAACTTTATGCGAGGTCTGGAAGATTCTGTATTAATTGACGATACTTATAATTCGAGTCCTGCGGCACTAACCGCAGCGATTCAGACTCTTTATGCGCTTTCTGCTCCTTCAAAGATTGCCGTTATTGGTAGCATGAATGAGCTTGGCGAATCTTCTGCGATGGAACATCAAAGGATTGGTGAGATGCTTGATGGTGTTGAGTTATCTTGGGTTGTTACTGTTGGTGAACAGGCTAATAAGTACTTGGCTCCAGCCGCTCGTTTGCGTGGCTGTCAGGTTTATGAGGCAAAAAATGCTATCGATGCTGGTATATTTGTTCGTAAGATTATGGAAAAGGGCGCTTTAATCTTGTTGAAAGGTTCTCAGGGGGATGTTTATCTTGAAGAAACAACAAAAATGCTTCTTAGAAATCAGGAAGATGAAAAATGGCTTGTTCGCCAAGATAAAAATTGGAAGAAAGTCAAGCATGATTTTTTCGCAAGTTTTGCTGAAATTGCTGAGGATGAGGTTTAATGGTGGAAATTTTACCAATCGTTAATGAACGAGATGAAATTATTGACGAGATTGATAAATCTATTTTTGATAAAAAGACCGGCAGAATCTATAGGGTTGTTTCACTAGTTTTATTTAACGAGAATGATGAATTTTTAATTCAACGTCGAGCTTTTTCAAAAAAAACTTTTGCGGGAAAGTGGCAGTTTTCAGCATCTGCTGGTCATGTTCAAATTGGTGAAAGTTACTTAGATGCGATCTATCGAGAAACTATTGAAGAGATTGGCTTGAATCTGAAGCCAAGCGATTTTATTGAAGTTGAAAAAGTTTTTATTCACACTAAAGAGAATAAACGTAGATTTATGCAGTTTTTTGCGGCTAAAGTCGATTTCAATCTTGAAGATTTAGCTATCTTACATAATGAAGTTGCAGAAGTTAAGCTTGTAAATCTTGCCGAGTTTAAAGAGATGATCCGAGGAAATCCAGATGATTTTATGGATTCTTTGGAGTTTTCTTTAAGAATTATTAAAGACGCGCAAGAAAAGATAAAAAATAATCATTCGCAGGCAATTTTATAGAGGGCGATTCCTGTAGCAACTGATACGTTAAAACTTTCTTTTTTACCAAACATTGGGATTTCGAGAGTTTTATCGCACAAGTCAATCAATTTTTCTGAGATACCGTCAACTTCTTCACCTAAAAGTAAGGCTATTTTAGCGTTTTTTGGGGCTGAAAAATCTTTTAAAAAAATTGATTTTTTGCTCTGTTCGAGTGCAAATATTTCGAAATTTTGTTTTTTAAGATTTTGGATTGTGTCGAGAATATTATCAGAAATTTCTGCTGGTACGATCTTTTCTGCGCCGAGGGCAGTTTTGTGTATTTGGGAATTTAATTTTTGCGCAATGTGGGGCAAGCGGTTGGTTTTTTTAAAATTTTCGTCTGGTAAAATTGGAAAAGGTGAATATCCGCTAAAAATAATTTTCGAGACACCAAAGCCTTCGCAAGTACGCAGGATTGCTCCAATATTGTGTGTTGAGCGAATATTGTGCGCTAAAACAACTATTTCACGATTCTGTGTGCGATTGCGGTTTTCGAGAGAGTTTGGATTTTTCATTATCTTAATTTTATCAAATTTCTTTAAAAATAAAAAGAGCCCGGAGGCTCAAGTTAGGTGATTTTATTGCCTTTAAAGCGATTTAGAACTCGCCCAATAATTTCATAGGCGTAATCTTCCGTTTCTCGTGAGGCATTTTTTACATCTATACTGAACGTGCATTGGTCTTCAAATTTAACCCTTTCGAATTCTATTGTTATTTTCTTTGAAAGAGTTTGATTTTGAAAATCGTTAAAACCATAAACTCTAATAATAGATCTATCCGTTGAAACTCTACTAATTTCGACAATAAATTTGTCATTAATATTAAAAGAAGAATCCCAGTTTTTATTAGAAGGGAGATGTTTAACATTTTGGCAACCCAATATGGTTTGTTCCAGTATATTTTTTAAAGTACTACTAGTCATTTTTTAAGACCTCGATTCCTGAAAATATTTTCGCTAAGCGATGCCGATATTTTAGCATTTTTTATTGAAAAAATAAAGTGCTTGTGATAAAATTAGATTAATGGAAGAAGATAAAGTTCAGTTAATGCGTCGGCAAAAAGAGGAAGAAGCAACCGAGCAGCGTGCTGGTATTTTAGGCTTAACTTATCTTGACACTAGGGAATTTGAGAATATTTTTCCACTAGCTAGAGATCTTTTTACTAACGAACAAATGTATCGTGCTTTTTTGGCGCCACTACAAATTGGTGATATTGATACGAATAAACCTTGGAGGATTCTGATTACGAGTCAAACTCCACGTTCAGTAATACAAAAATTGAGTAAAAAATACCAGGAAGAAGGTAAAACTCTTGAGCTTTTCTTAATTTCTGAGAGTGCTTGGAAAAATATTATGCGGAGGTATGATCCGCCAAAAAAGATTATTTATGATGATATTGAAATTGCCGGAGAGGGTGATAGTACTACTTTAGATAAAGTTAGCCAAACCCTAGCAAATGTTGCCTCTGATCAGGTTTTTGATTATTTGATCGATCAAGCAGATAGGCTTGGCGCGAGCGATATTCACATCGAAAATCAACGTCAGACGATTCGAATTCGAATGCGTGTTGATGGTGCACTCCACCCGGTTGCTGAACTTGGACGAGATCGGTACCGTGTTATTATGGGTGAACTTTCTTCGCGCGCAGGGGTTTCGAGCGCTTCAAAAACTTCACAATCTGGGCATATGCAGAAGGATATTTATCGTGATGGGACTTCGCATCTTTTAAATTTGCGTGTTGAAACTGTGCCAACAATGTATGGAATGGATGCGGTGATGCGTTTGTTTAACTTTGATGAAAGTATGCTTCAGCTTGATTTGCTTGGGATTGCACCAAAAGAGCGAGCAGAAATTGATGAGATTATTTCACATCCACGCGGAATGGTTTTGATGGTTGGTCCAACTGGTTCGGGTAAATCAACAACACTATACTCGATGCTTAACGCTTTAAACACGCTTGACCGGAAGATTATTACGCTTGAAGACCCGATTGAGTATGGAATTGGTGGAATTTCGCAAATCCCTATTGATACAACACACGGTGCAAGCTTTGCCGACGGTTTGCGCTCGGTTTTGCGTCTTGACCCAGACGTCGTGATGGTTGGTGAGATTCGTGATAATGACACTGCGCGAACGGCAATTCAAGCTTCGATTACGGGACACTTGGTGCTTTCGAGTTTTCACGCCAATTCAACTAGTGCAGCTTTTTCGCGTATGATTGATATGATCGGGCTAAACCCTATCTTTTCAACAGCGATTCGACTTTTAATAGCTCAGCGACTTGTCCGAAAATTAGACAAGAATGCAAAAGAATATATACCTGATGAAGCAACTAAGAACTGGGTTCGAAGCGTTTTAGATGGGGTTCCTGCAGAAAAAATCCCACAAGATATCTCGGGTGATTTTAAGCTTTGGAAACCAATGCCTTCAGAAGAGAGTCCATTTGGGTATAAGGGGCGAATTGTGGTGATGGAAATGATGGTTGTAAATGATAATATTGCGGCATTCTTGCGTGGTGAAAGGGGGATGATTTCAACCGAAGCAATTGAAGCTCAAGCGCGTGAAGACGGCTTATTGACACTTATGCAACAGGGTGTAATTTCAGCTTTACGGGGCGATACGACTATCGAAGAAGTAAATCGCGTAATTTAGCTCTTCACAAAACCTAAAAAGTGTGCTATAATAAACCTTGATTGTATATATTAAATTTAAAAGTGAGTGAAAATATGAGTTTTGAGTTAATCAAAAAAGTTAATGACGCACAGAAAAAACACGCCGTTCTTGATATTAAAAGTGGCGATACTGTTCGCGTTCACCAAAAAATTAAAGAAGGTAATAAAGAGCGAATCCAGATTTTTGAAGGTGTAGTTATTCGAACTGACCGTAAAAAATCTCATACTTCTCGAATTACTGTTCGAAAAATTGCTAGTGGCGTTGGTGTTGAGAAATCTTTCCTTCTTCATAGTCCATTAGTAGAAAAGATTGAAATTGTTCGTCGTTCAAAAGTTCGCCGAAACTATCTTTCATTCTTGAGAAACCGAAGTGGTAAAAGTGCCCGCCTTAAACCAGTTGTTTTTGATCGTGAGGCTGTAAACACTTTACCTGAAGCTCCAAAAGCCGAAGAAAAGGTTGAAGAAAAAGAAGAAGCTTAATAGCTTATGGGTAAAAAATCGCTCGTATTTCTGAGCGATTTTTTGTATAATAGAAATATGATTTTAGGAATCGATGAGGTTGGTCGCGGAGCTTGGGCTGGCCCTTTAGTTGTCGGGGCTTGCATTTTGAATAATGCACAAATTGATGGATTAACAGACTCGAAGGCTCTTACAAAAAAGCAACGAGAAAAAATAGTATCAGAAATTCGTGAAAGTCCAGCAATTGTTGGGCTGGGCTGGGTTTCGAATGAAGAATTGGATAAGATTGGATTAAGCGACAGTTTAAAATTAGCTACAAAAAAAGCCGTTAAAGAAGTACAAGCTAAATGCAAGGATTGCGGTGTTGGTTTTGATGAAGTTATTATTGATGGAACTGTTAATTTTTTATCTAATACTCCACTTGAAAAACATACATCAACGCTTAAAAAGGCTGACTTATTGATTTCGAGCGTGTCGGCTGCAGCAATTTGCGCTAAAGTTGCACGCGATAATTTTATGGCGGAACTTTCGAAAAAACCTGAATTTTCTTGCTATGGTTTCGAGAAGCATTCAGGGTATGGAACTGCAAAGCATCGGGCGGCTTTAGCGGAATTTGGTGTGAGTAGTTTTCATCGCAAAAGTTTTAAGCCAATCATGGAACTTACAGAAAAATCTAAGGAAAAGTTAGAGAAAGATCAAAAGCAAAAAAATAAAAAAATAACAACAAAAAAACTCGGGGATGATGCAGAAAATTTTGTAGCGGAGTTTTTAAAACGGGAAAATCATGATATTATAGCGCGTAATTGGCGGACAAAATTTTGTGAAATTGATATTGTTTCAAAATGTAATAAAGATTATTATTTTACGGAGGTTAAATTTCGAAAAAATGCTGATTTTGGCGGGGGTACAGGTGCTATTTCGAAAAAGAAACTTGAACAGATGAGATTTGCTGCAAACTATTTTGCACATAAAAATAATCTTCAAAATGTAAATCTTTATCTAGCAGGTGCTATTGTCGAGGGTGAAGATTTTGAAAAATTTAATTGGTTTAAAATTTTAGATTAGCAACTAGATAATACATCTTGCATTGCGCTTTTTTCTGCCTGAGTAATCCAAAGAGAGTATTTTTTCTTTACATCAATTTGGCGTTTGACATAGGTGCAACGAAAATTTTTATTTGAAGGGAGCCAGGATGCGGCATCTGAATCGCCTTTTTGTTGATTTGCTGGGCCATCAACGGCTAATAAATTTAACGGATCATTGGCAATTTCGATACGTTTTTCTTTTGATAGTTGTTGAGCGCCTTTTTGCCAGGCGTCAGAAAGTGCAACAACATGATCGATTTGTATAGCAGAAGCGTTTTGTTTACGTGAAAAATCAATAGTTTTTCCGGTATATGGGTCGTTTAGTGTTCCGCTAATAATTTTACAGTCAGAATTTTCAACAATATTAGTTAAATCACGCTTCAGTATTCGATTTCGAGTATCGCATCCGCTTGAATCTTTCGCCCAACCCTTACCGTATTGATCGCGAGAATAGCCAGTTTTTGGTGCGCGTCCTTTGACTTCGAGAGAACTCAATGCGTCTAAAGATTGATTTATATTTTGATTCGAAGAATTATTATTTTTTGGTATCTTCCAGAAATCGGGCATTGAAAAAACTACACCAATCGCAATTAAAAATAAAATGCTTAAACCAATCGTTTGTCGCTTTCGAAAGATATTTTGCTTTTTTCTCATAAAAATATTATAATGGTTATGATATGAATTTTCAACATAAAACTTTTTTTAAGGTATTTGGAGCGATTTTATCGTTTGTTTTAATTTCTGGATCGGTAGCTTTTACATTTTTAAATTGGCGTGGTATTTTAGATTATATTGCCGCAAAAAATTATAAACCGACAACTGACATCACCCAAATCGTTCAAAGAATAAAACCAACAGACACAGGCAAGACTATTTTTTATGCTTCGAATCCTCAAGTTGAAGATTCGGCAGAGTTTAATGGTAATTGTAAAAATAGTGAAGGGGATTCAGCAGTTTTAGGATGTTATCGAGCTGAAAAAATTCATGTATACAATGTTGTAAATACTAAACTCGATGGAATTAAGGATGTGACTGCGGCACATGAGCTTTTGCATGCAATTTGGCAAAGGATGAGTCGGGATGAGCGGATAAAAATCGGCAATCTTCTTGAGGCTGAATACGAAAAAAATAAAACCCCGGAGTTTGAAAAGCTTATGCAGTCTTACGAAAAGACTGAGCCTGGTGAAAAAATAAACGAGCTACACTCTTTAATTGGTACTGAATATGCGAATATTTCGAAAGAACTCGAAAGTCATTATGCTAAGTTTTTTCAAAATCGAAAAGAGATTGTGCAAATATATCAGAGTTATGACAATAACCTTAAAAACCTAAAAAATCAAGCCGAAAAGCTAAGTAATGAATTAAAGGCCGAAAAAGAGCAAATTGAAGCCTTAAACGTGAAGTATTCAGATGATATTAAGAAAATTAATTCGGATATTGCAAATTTTAATTCTAATGCAAAGAGCGGGTATTATGAGACTCAACAAGCTTTTAATGCGGATCGAGCAAAGCTTTTGGCGAGAATTCGGCAAATAGAGGCGTGGCGAACAGCTATTAATAATTTAGTAAACAACTACAATTCGAAAGTAGAAGAGTTAAATCAAGTTTCCATTCAACAAAATGAACTATATAAAAGCATGAACTCGAATTTAAGCTCACCAAGCTTGTAATTTCGAAAAATAATTAACATATGGTAAAATAGACTAGTGGCGAAGTTAAAAACAAAGTTTGTATGTCAAGAATGTGGAGCTAGTTATCCAAAATGGTCGGGAAAATGCGAAAATTGTGGCCGCTGGAACACACTAGTCGAGCAGGTTAGTGAATCTTCCGGTAAGGATGCAATTAGTAAAAGTGCTAAAACCGGGCGCATTTTGGATGTGCAAAATTTAAATGAGATTATTTCTGAAAAGAAGCAGGAAAGGATTTCTAGCGGAATAAAAGATCTGGATACTGTCTTGGGGGGTGGAATTTTGCCGGCGGGTGTGTTATTGATTGCTGGTCAACCAGGAATTGGCAAATCAACACTCTTAATGCAAGTATCATCTTTCATTGCCAGCTCTCGACCAGTATTGTATGTTTCGGGTGAAGAGTCTGCGGAACAGGTTGCTTTAAGAGCTCAACGACTCGGTGCTTCGGGATCGAATAAATTGAAATTCGCCAGTTCAACTTCAGCTGATGATATTTCGGCAACTATTCGTGAAGGCAATTTTGATTTAGTTATAATTGATTCGATTCAAACCTTAGCGATGGAAGAAGTTTCAAGCGCACCGGGAACGGTTTCGCAAATCACAAATTCATCTAATTTAATTATTCGGGCTGCGAAAAAATCTGGAACAGCGGTTGTTTTGGTCGGCCATATTACCAAAGAGGGTTCAATTGCTGGACCCAAAACTCTCGAACATTTAGTGGATGTTGTTCTTAACTTTGAAGGCGACCGATATGGTGGTTTCAAAGTAGTTAGAGCGGTTAAAAATCGTTATGGCTCAACCAGCGAAGCAGCTATTTTCGAAATGGTTGATAATGGATTGAAGATTGTCGAAAATCCTTCAGCTGCTCTTTTGGCAGAGCGACAAAATACCGATGGGTCAATAATTATGGCTACACTTGAAGGTACGCGGCCAATTTTAGTGGAAATTCAGGCTTTAGTTACCACCTCAAATTTTGGTTATCCAAAAAGAGCTGCAAGCGGATTTGATATTAATCGACTTAATTTATTGATTGCGGTTCTTCAGCGACGCACAAAATTAGACTTAAGTGATAAAGATGTGCATATTAACGTTGTGGGCGGGCTTAAGCTTGATGATCGTGCGGCAGATTTGGCTGTTGCGATGGCGATTGCTTCGGCGGCAGCTAAACGTAAACTTTCTGATGGTGTTGTGGTATTTGGTGAAGTTGGTTTGGGTGGTGAAATTCGAACGGTTTCTCAAGCAGAAAGAAGAATTGCGGAAGCTAAAAAACTTGGTTTTACGAATGCGCTTGCGCCAAAAAATTCTTCGAAAGATAGCTTTGTGACAGCGGTGCGTGATTTGCGCGAAGCCTTAATTAAATATTTACAATAAAAGGATATTATTTTATGGAAACATTTTTATTAGTTTTAATTTTATTTATTGTTTGCGGAATTTGGTTTGATCTTAAAAAGGATAAGCCATTAATTTCGAAAGCAAAAAAGCAAATACTAGTCGATACTTCAATTTTAATCGACGGGCGTTTTTTGGCAGTAGCAAGAACTGGGTTTATTAATTTTGATATTTTAATTCCTCGAAGTGTTGTTGGCGAATTACAGATTTTAGCTGATGGTGGAGATGATGAAAAACGGGTTCGAGCAAGATATGGGCTAGATATTATTTCAGCCCTTCAGAGCGAAGAAAAGGTGACAGTAAGTATTTTAGCTGATGGAAATTCTGCTTCAGAGGGGGTTGATAATCGATTGCTTTCGTTGGCTAAAAAAATGAATGCTGAAATTTTGACAGCAGATTACAATCTTAATAAAGTTGCTAAGGTTGAAGGAATTGAGGTTTTAAATATCAATGAACTCGTTCAGTCTGTTAGAGCGGATTATCTGCCGGGTGAAAAAATCATGCTTGAAATTACCCAAAAAGGAAATGAGAAAAAGCAAGGTATCGGACATTTACCTGATGGTACAATGGTTGTTGTTGAAAACGGCGAAAATTTAATTGGAACAATTAGTGAGGTAGAATTTATTCGTTCACTTCAAACTGCTGCGGGAAAAATGATGTTTGCACGACCAGTGGGCGTTAAAAAAGCAAAAATCGAAAATACGAAAAGTAAAGGTCGTGCTGTTAAAAATTCGAAAGTCGAAAAGCCTGTGCAAAATACACAAGTAGAAGTTTCGAAAAAAAATAATGTTGAATCTCGAAGTAAAAAGAATAAGAGGGCGGTCAAAGCAAAACCGAGCGCAAAAAATACATCAAAGACTAAGGAAAAAAGCCAAAAGCCTAAAACTCAAACTCGTCGCCGAACACAAAAATCGATGGAAGCGAGTTTGGTCGAACTTGCGAATAAAGAATAAGAGAGCAAATATCCGCTCTCCTTTATTTTTTTGATGTCATTGGTATTTTTCGTGATTGGAAGCGTTTTTTAGTGCTAACAACCGGGGTGCGATATTTTTTTAATAGAATTTCGTTCTCCCTAGATTTTTTAGTAATTCGGGCCTGACGAGACATTCCTAAGTTTTTTAAGAAATCTGGTTCGAAAAGGTTTGGAATTCTTTCGAAACTATTAATTTCGGATTGCAGTTTGGATTGAGTTAAGCCTTTGAATATTGCGATTAATTTTCTGAGCGCTTCTTGTTCATCTAAAGTGGGCGTAAAAATAATAATCATAGTCCCATCTTGCAGATCTTGAATATCGTCGTAATCACGTAATTCGATAAAATTACCTCTAATAATACCAATGAAATGTGCTGAATTTTTAAGTCCCATTTTTGAGACCTCCTTCATTTGTGATTTTTAAATTATATCATATATGTCTTTTTATGTCAATGTATGGCCAGATCTTGAAAACAAGTTGTTTTTTTGTTAAAATTAGAGAAAGAAAAGAAAGGAAAATATGGCTGATTTTAATAAAATTTTAACACCTGGAAATTATCAAGACGGAATTATTAATGTTGTGGTTGAAATTCCTACTGGCTCAACTCATAAGATTGAATGGAATCGTGAATTGGCTGTGATGCAACTAGATCGTGTGGAGCCAAAAGTTTTTGCAAAACCTACAAATTACGGATTTATCCCACAAACTCTTGATGAAGATGGTGACGAATTGGATGTTTTGCTTATCACAAATGATCCGCTCACGACTGGAATTTTCTTGGAAGCACGAATTCTTGGTGTGATGAAGTTTGTCGACGATGGTGAAGTTGATGACAAAATTATCGCTGTTCCAGCAGATGATCGTGATACTGGTAATGCATATAAGACTTTGGCGGATTTGCCAGAGCAGCTTATTAAACAGATTGAATTCCACTTTAATCACTATAAAGATTTGAAAAAAGCTGGTACAACTAAGGTTGAAAAATTTGGCGATATCGAAGAAGCAAAAGAAGTTATTGCGGAATCAATCGCTCGCTGGAATGAAAAATAATTATAGATTTGAATTGAGATAATAAATATAATTATATAAAATAAAAACTGAGCATATTGCTCAGTTTATTTTGATTTTCTCTTTCTATCAGCCTCCATTCTATTGCTGATTATATTGTTGAATATTGAATACATCGGTTTATGAGTTTGTACAATCAATACTCTAAAATAATCTTCTGCGTCCAGTTTTCTGATATTTTTCAGAAGATTATCTGTTGCTTCCTTTTTGTGTATGATGACATATCTAAATTCGTCATTTCTTAAATATCTCTTAATGGATTTGAGAGATGTGTCATCATTAGAGGATAGATTACTTACTAAAGAGCCTTGTGTGAAAAATGGTAAATAAGTATTTTTCGTATGGGTTAAGCCTTTCTTGCTGTTTTTTCTAAAAATACAAACTTTAGTTTCTTTCACTATATCAAGGTATTGTTCTGGGAATCTACTCCTTATGTTGGCTATTCGGCTTATGTAGTCTTTTTTTATGGGGCTACTTTCCTCAAAATTATCAACTTTTGGATGATCAAATTTTAATTCCGAAGGTTTTTCGGTTTGGATTATTTGATAGTCCTCCTTGTTTTCTTCTACCGCAAGTATAGAGTTAATCAGCTTTTGTGATTCGAAAAAGAAAGTATATATTTTATTTACTTTCATTTCGAGCAAATCTATTCTTTGACTTTGCTCTTCACACTCAGATGCGACAATTTCCTTAAACAGAGACAGTAAGTTGTCTGTTAATTCTCTCAACGGTTCTTGTGCCATGTTAGCACCTCCTAAAAAAATCGAAAATCAATTTGAAATGTTCAACTTTCGTATTTTTATATATTACAATATTTATCCATAAAAGTCAAATGGAATAATTGATTTTTTTTGGAATTTATGTATAATTAATATATGGAAAAGGCTGAACTCTTAAGAATTGCGAAACCGTTTTATTCTGCGGAAGATATAAAAAAATTAGAAGAAGCTATTGATTTTGCAACCGAAAAACATAAAGGTCAAATGCGAAAATCTGGCGAAGAATATATAACGCACCCATTAAAAGTGGCTAGCTTTTTAGTTGAATGGGGTATGGATATTGATACGATTATTGCAGGGGTTTTACACGACGTTGTAGAAGACACAGAAACACCATTAGATGAAATTGAAGAACATTTCGGCAAAGATATCGCTTTTTTGGTTGATGGTGTAACTAAGGTTGGGAAGGCACGTGCAGGAATGGGAAATCTCGAAACGTATCTTCCTCAAACAAAAGATAATCTTTCGAAATTATTGATTGCGGTTGGGCAAGATGTTCGCGTGGTGATTATTAAGTTGGCGGATAGATTGCATAATGTTCAGACTTTACAATATATGTCTCCAGAAAAACAAAAGAAAATCGCCCAAGAAACTTTGGATGTTTTTGCACGAATTGCTGACCGTTTAGGAATGGGACGCGTACGAATGCAAATGGAAGAGCAAGCTTTTCTTTACTTGAATCCGAAAGAATATAAGCGACTTGAAAATGAAATTCGAAAACGACTCGGTAAAAGTACTCGAAAATTAGGAAAAGTACGTGAAGAGGTTGAAAAAGAGCTAAAAAAAGCGGGTGTAGAGTTTGAGATTTCAGGGCGAGTTAAGAGTGTCTATTCTCTTTATAAAAAACTTAAAAAAACCAGGGGCGATATTGATCGGGTATACGATTTAATGGCTTTGAGAATTATTGTGAATTCGAAAGATGACTGCTACCGTGTTTTGGGGGTATTGCATTCAATTTATAAGCCAATGATTGAACGAATCAAAGATTATATTTCAATGCCAAAACCAAACGGCTATCAATCGCTGCATACGACTGTGATCACACCTTCGAAATTAATTGCAGAGTTTCAAATTCGAACGCGTGATATGCATGAGTTTGCCGAGCGTGGTTTGGCGGCGAGTTTTCATTATCACGAGCAAAAA
This sequence comes from Candidatus Nanogingivalaceae bacterium, assembly GCA_015257795.3. Lineage (NCBI taxonomy): Bacteria > Candidatus Saccharimonadota > Candidatus Nanosyncoccalia > Candidatus Nanogingivales > Candidatus Nanogingivalaceae > Candidatus Nanogingivalaceae bacterium. The sequence continues at coordinate 426,410 of CP072208.2, read as the reverse complement.
TCGAGCAAAGACTATATTTCGGGAGCAACTTCGAAGCGACGAAGTGAGGTTAAAGGTAATGGGGGTCTATCGAATGAATTGCAATGGATTGTGCAGCTCCAGGATGTTGCGCAACGGTTAAGAGATGGTGAAGAGATTAACCCCGAACAGCTTCAAATTGATATTTTCGGTGATCGGATTTTTGTGTATTCTCCAAAAGGCGATATTTACAATCTACCCGAAGGTGCTTTGCCACTTGATTTTGCTTATATGGTCCACAGCGATATTGGTAAATATGCTTATGCTTTTCGCGTGAATGAGAAAATCCATGCGTTCGATAAACCGCTTGAAAAGGGTGATGTGGTTGAAGTTTTAACGCGCAAGAGTTCTGAGCCAAAGATCGATTGGCTTGATTTAGTAAAAACTTCACACGCACGAATCAAGCTTCGTTCACAGCTTCGCCAAAGAGGCGATTTGGAGCCGATTAAAAATGCTGAAGCGATTCGAGCCAGAAAATCGGGCGAGAAATAAAATTTGAAAAATATGTCGACTTCTTTGATTTTTCCAACTTTAATTTTAAATGTAAAAGGAGAATATGAAACTTTCGAAAATTCATCGAAAAATGATTTTGGCATTCGCGCTGAAGCGGCGTAAAAGTATGATTTTGGTTTTTGAGAATAGCTTTTGGGGAAGAATAAAATTTTCAATTATTCGGGCTGTTTTTCGAAAGAATATTCACTTTCACTCGTTCTGGAATAAAAGCCGCACACATTCGAAAACGCAAATTTTTCTTTTTCGCAAAATTGAGAATTTGGAAAAATATCTTGAGGCTGAAAGTCTTTCCTGGTACGGTAATGAAAGAGAAAAATCAATTTTGTTGGGCGAAGCTTTGAATTATCCTGAATTTGCGATTCAAGATTTTGTTAAAATGTTAAACGAAGAAAACCCGCAAAAAATGAGTTTTAAGAATTTTGATTTTGGCTACGACGGTTTTGTTTTTCGTGTGGAGAATTTTCGAAAAGTTTTAGATTGGCTAAAATCGCAAGAGGTTCCTTTCAAAAAATCGCATTTTAGGGTTTTTGAAAATGGAAAATGGCGTGATTTGTCGCAGGGCAAGATTGAAAGAGTGAAATATGAAAATTAAGGACAAAATCTCAAGGAACCCGAAAGCGGTTGTAACACTTCTGGGCTCTACGGAATATGAAAATTCTGAGAATAGGGATCTATTAGATACCCTTTTAACCCTTGCATTGCGTGCGGTTGAAGGTAATGAGGGGAATCTTAAAGAATTTTACGAATATTACGACCAGATTTTTGACGAAATTAAAGATGATGCTATCAATCTTTTATAGTAAAAACTTCATACGCATGAATCAATCTTTGTTTGTAACTTCATCAAAGGGGTAATTTAGGGCTAATCAAGAATACTAAGGTGATTAAAGTGATAAGAGCTGGTGAAAAAATAAGTAATTAGTATATTGCTAGAAAAGTCGAAACCCTACCTTTAGCAGTGGAGTTTTAATTTGGTGCTTTTTCTAGATTTTTTAAAGCGTTTATGTTAAAATAGAACTAGGAAATTTAATAAAAAGGAGACGAAATGTCTAAAAAAATTGCAATTAATGGATTTGGGCGAATTGGTCGCAATGCCTTTAAATTAGCTTTTGAAAGAGATGATATTGAAGTTGTAGCGATTAATGACTTGACAGATACGAAAACTTTAGCGCATCTTTTAAAGCACGATTCAACTTATGGAACTTATCACTATGATGTGTCTTATGATGAAAACTCAATTTTTGTTGCCGGAAAACAAATTCGCGTATTAGCAGAGCGTGATCCAGCGCTTTTGCCTTGGGGAGAATTTGGTATTGATGTTGTAATCGAAGCAACAGGATTGTTTGTACAACCAGAAAAAGCTCGTGCACATATTAACGCTGGTGCAAAAAAGGTTGTGATTTCAGCTCCTGCGAAAGGTGATGGAGCTAAATTCATTGTGCTTGGTGTGAATGAGCGCGAACTTACGCGCGAAGATGATATTATTTCTAACGCTAGTTGTACGACAAACTGTATTGCTCCAGTGATGGCAGTTCTTGAACGCGAATTTGGTATCGAAAAGTCTTTGATGACGACAGTCCACTCTTATACCGCAAGCCAGAGGATTCTAGATGCTCCAGCAAAAGACTTACGTGAGGCTCGCTCTGCAGCTGAAAATATAGTTCCAACTACAACCGGCGCAGCAATTGCGACCGCAAAAGTTATTCCATCTCTTGAAGGAAAGTTTGATGGTTTATCAGTTCGAGTTCCAACGGCGGTTGTTTCGTTGAGCGATATTACTGCTGTTTTGAAACGAAACACAACAAAAGAAGAGATTAACGAAGTATTTAAGCGTGCTGCCGCAGATCCATTTTATCAGGGAATTCTAGCGGTTACAGATGAACCTTTGGTCTCGATGGATTTCAAGGGAAATTCTCATAGCTCTATTGTTGACTTATCATTGACAAACGTTGTTGACGGAAATCTTATTAAGGTCGTAGCTTGGTATGATAATGAATGGGGATACTCTAACCGCTTGGTCGAAATTGTTGCTGATGTAGCGGTGAATATTTAAAGGTTTTTTGATGAAGATTTTTATTGGTGCAGACCACAGAGGTTATTACCTTAAAGAAAAAGTTTTTAAATATTTAAAAAATAATGGCTACAATATAGAAGATATTGGTGGTTTTGAATATAATCCAAATGATGATTTTCCAGAATTTGCGCACATGGCGGTTTCGAAAATTCGCGCCAGTGATGAGAGCGATTCTCGTGCTATTCTAATTTGTGGCGGTGCACAAGGAATGGGAATGGCCGCGAACCGTTATAAAGGTATTCGTGCGTCTGTTGTATGGGAGCCTGAAGAAGCAAAATGGACTCGTAACGACAATGATAGTAATGTTCTCTGTTTGCCAGCGCGAGTCTTTGATAAAGATGATATGGAAAACATGTGGAAGGAGACCGTAGACGTTTGGCTTAAAACTCCTTTTGCGGCTGCGCCGCGTTTTATACGAAGAAATAATCAGATAGATGAGGTTTAAATGTCGATAATTACACCAGCAATTTTAGCAACCAATCCAGAAGAATATAAAGAGCAGGTTGAGAAAATCTTTCCTTTTGCTGAAAGGGTTCATATTGATGTTACAGATGGCGAATTTGCGCCTAATTTAACCTTGCCTGAAACTCAAATTTGGTGGCCTCAAGAATGGAAGGTTGATATTCATATGATGGTTGCTCGTCCTAGTGAGCACATTGATGCGATTATTCAACTTAACCCTAATATGGTGGTTTTTCATTCTGAGGTTGAAGAAGATCTTGTGCCTATTTTTGAGCGACTTAAAAATGAAACTATGATTAAGCCAGGTTTGGCTTTGCTTCGTTCAACTGTCCCAGAGACAGTTGCGCCAGCAATTAAGGCTGCAGAGCACATTTTAATTTTTAGTGGCAACTTGGGCGAAATGGGTGGTATCGCAAATATGATGCAACTAGAGAAGATTCGATTAATAAAGGCCATTAATAGCAACGTTGAAATAGGTTGGGACGGTGGCGCTAACCTTTCGAACGTTTTTAACTTAACTCAGTCTGGAGTTGATGTTGTGAATGTTGGTGCGGCAATTATGCAAGCACAAGATCCAGAGCAGGCTTATCATCAGATGGAGACTGAAATTAACCGTAAAGGAGCAATTTAAAAGTGTCATCGCCTAAGATACTTTCAGTTGGGGCTGCCACTCAAGATGTTTTTTTGATCAATTCACCAGACTTTAAATTGATCTCAATGGCAAAGAATCAAGATATCGTTGAGCTTGATTTGGGCTCTAAAATAACAGTTGAAAATATTGAAATTTCAAGTGGTGGTGGCGCTACGAATGCTGCAACCACTTTTGCTCGACAAGGTTTAGAATCTAGTTTTATGGGTGTAGTTGGGTCGGATTCATCGGGAGAGCAGGTATTAAAAATGCTTGACGAAGAGTCTGTCGATACATCTCGGGTGGAGTTTTCAGATAGATATAATACAGATTATTCAGCAATTATTTTAGCACCAAATGGTGAGCGTACAATTTTAACTTATCGTGGTGCGTCAGAACATATTTATGTTGATAATTTTGAATTAAAATATGGTGAGTTTGATTGGGTTTACCTTTCTAACTTAGCTGGAAGATTCGATGTTATTTCGAAAATCATTCAAGAATCGGTAAAAAAAGGCGCAAAAATTGCCTGGAATCCTGGTAAAAATGAACTCGAGAATCCAGGAAAAGTTCGAACTTTATTAAAAGATGTTGAAATTTTAATTTTAAATAAAGAAGAAGCTAGTTTAATTTTTGAGGGCGTGTCTGCTGAAGAAATTGTTCGCAGTGGTGCAGAATTTGTGCCGGTGATGATTTTAACAGATGGTCCAAACGGTGTTTGGGTCAAAGCCGGGGGCAAAATTATTCATGCCGGAATGTATGAAGATATTCCTTCGGTTGATAGAACGGGTGCGGGTGATGCTTTTGGTTCTGGGTTTGTTAGTCAATGGGCTCAGGGCGCAGATATTAAGCAGAGTATTTTATTCGCAAGCGCAAATTCAACTTCTGTGATTCAATATCTGGGTGCTAAAAAAGGAATTTTATATAAAGATTCAAATCTTCACGATATGCCGATGGAGGAGATTTGATAATGAAAACTTATAAACTTTCAGAGCTTTTAGGTTTAAAAGGTGCTTATGCGCGAAGGTTTAATTATGAAATAACTAGTTTAGAGTCTAAAAAGCCACAAACAAAAAGCGTTTCAGCGCAGATTATGGCAAACTTGTATAAAAAATCGCGTGATTTAGAACAGGAATTGGGTTTTTTACAGAGTGATGTTTTGAATGTAGAAGCAATTTCGGCTTTAAAAAATAAGCTTAATAATGATGATTTTTGGAAGAAGAATGAAACGTCGGTGATATTTACCGAAGACGGTTTTGTTTCGGTGAATAAAAAAGATGTTGAGTTGAATTCAAAAAAAGAATTTAAAAATACCGATAAGTTGGTTTTCGAAAATTTTCAAGAAGCTTTAAAAGTAGAAATCTTAGAAAAATACCAAAAAGTATTTTCAAATTATTCAAAAAAACAACTAGAAGAAAAAATATTTTAAAAGGAGAAAAATGAGATATCAAATTTGTGTTTCTGGGGCTGCCACCGGAGATAGTGTTATGGCTTCAAAGGATTTAGCTTTTAGACTCGGGCAAGAGATTGTTCGGCAAGGAAAGATTTTAACAACTGGTGCAACGGTTGGTTTGCCACACTACGCTGCTTTGGGTGCGGTTAGTGTTAAAGGTCGAACGGGCTTGAGTATTGGTTTTTCGCCTGCTTCAAGTTTTCGACAACATGTGAATACTTATAAATTGCCGTTTAAGCCTTTTGATTATATTAATTTTACGGGAATGAGCTATGTTGGGCGTGATACACACTTGGTGCTTTCAAGCGATGCGGTAATTACAGTTGGCGGCCGGATGGGGTCGCTTCACGAACTCGCAACCGCTCTAGAATCTCGCAAAGTTTGCGGTGTCTTGCTTGGAAGTATGGCGCTTGCCGATTACGTTCCAACACTTTTGCAAAATGTTGAAGCTCCAGGAACGAAAGATATAATTTATGACAATAACCCTGAACGGCTTGTTCGTAAAGTGATTGCACGACTTGATGAAAAAAATGCAGACTTCATTGCACCACGAGATGATGACCATCTTTCAGAAAAACGCGCTGGAAACGGATAAAGCTAACCGCTCAATTTGGGCGGTTTTGCTTTTTGATGAAATATATTATAAAATATAAATAATGAAATATCGTGAGTTTAAATTAAAATCAAAATATCAACCAACTGGTGATCAACCGCAGGCAATTTCACAATTAGTCGAGGGTTTAAAGAAAGGTGAGCATGAACAAACTTTGTTGGGTGTAACTGGTTCGGGTAAAACTTTTACAATGGCAAATATTATTCAAGCCACTCAAAAACCAACTTTAATTCTGGCGCACAATAAAACTCTTGCGGCTCAGCTTTATGGTGAGTTTAAAAAGTTTTTTCCTGAAAATGAAGTTCATTATTTTGTGAGCTATTTTGATTATTATCAGCCCGAAGCTTATATTGCAAGTACGGATACATATATCGAAAAAGATTCGCGAATAAATGAAGAGATTGAAAAACTTCGACACGCCGCAACTGAGGCGTTGTTAACTCGGAGCGATACGATTATTGTTTCGAGTGTTAGCTGTATTTATGGTATCGGTTCGCCAGCAAGCTATATGCAAATGGCGTTGCATATCAAACCCGGAATGCGTTATAATCGAGATAAATTTTTGAGGCATTTGAAAGATATTCAATATGAACGAAACGATGTTGATTTTTCTCGCGGAACTTTTCGAGTTCGTGGCGATACGATAGATATTTTCACTGCGGGATCAGATTTGGCAGTGCGAGTGGAATTTTTTGGTGATGAAATCGATAGGCTAACAATCACCAATCCGCTTACAGGTGAGATTCTTGAAAAACCGCAATTTTTTGATATTTTTCCGAATTCTCACTACGCTACTCCAAAAGAAATTATCGATCGAGTAATTCCACAAATTGAGAAGGAATTTTATGCGAGATATGAATATTTCGAAAAAAATAAAAAATATCTTGAGGCGCAACGATTAGCTCAGCGTACAAAATATGATCTTGAAATGCTTCGAGAAACTGGATTTGTAAAAGGGATTGAAAACTATACGCGATATTTAACTGAGCGCGCACCCGGTGAACAACCCGCAACTTTGCTGGATTATTTTCCGGATGATTTTTTACTTTTAGTTGATGAGTCGCACATGACTTTACCACAAGTTCGAGGGATGTTTAATGGTGACCGAGCGCGTAAAACTGTTTTGGTGGATAATGGTTTTCGCTTACCCTCGGCTCTTGATAACCGACCTTTGACTTTTGATGAATTTTATAAACATATTAATCAGGCGATTTATGTTTCGGCAACCCCTGGCGATTTTGAGCTTGAGCATTCACCAAAACCAGCTCAGCAAGTTATTCGTCCAACGGGACTATTAGACCCTGAAATTGAAGTTCGAAAAATTGAAGGTCAAGTTGACGATTTAATGGAGGAAATTCAAAAACGGATTTCGAAAGGTCAGCGAGTTTTGGTTACAACTCTGACTAAGAGGATGGCTGAAGATTTGAGTGGATTTTTGGAAGAAAACGGGATAAAAACAGCGTATATCCATAGCGAAATTGACACCTTGGAGCGTGGTGATATTTTGCGTGATTTACGCGAAGGAACTTATGATGTTCTCGTTGGAATTAATCTTTTGCGTGAGGGTTTGGATTTGCCAGAGGTTAGTTTGGTTGCAATTTTAGATGCGGATAAAGAAGGTTTCTTGCGTTCAGAAAGTGCATTAATTCAAACGATCGGGCGAGCAGCTAGGCACGAAGAAGGAAAAGTGATTATGTATGCCGATAAAATAACTCGTTCAATGAAGCTTGCGATCGACGAAACGAATCGGCGACGAGAAATCCAAAAAGAATATAATTTAAAAAACAATATTACACCGAAAAGCGTTGCGAGTGAAATTAGCGAAGGTTTGCGCGCAATTATTCCGCAAAAAGATAAAAGACCAAAACTGGACTTAAGAAAAATTCCGCGTGAAGAATGGGATAATTTGATTCAAGATTTAACAAACCAAATGAATCTCGCCAGTGCGAATTTGCTTTTCGAGGAGGCGGCAGATTTGCGAGATCAGATTGCGGAAATTAGAAAGAGAATGGTGAAATAAAAAAACTATTGACGAACTTTTTTATGTTGATATAATTATAGCATTAGCTCATCCAGGGAGTACTTTTATATAATGTGGGGTGAAAAAATGGTTAAAAATAAATTCAAAATTATAAACTATCACATTATTTTTGGCCTGTATGATTGGTTTTAGTTCTACGGCTAAAGCTGATATGAGATTGGGTTGCTTTTCATATAGGTAACGAAGTTGCTAGTTGGGGAAATGTTATTATATCTTCAAACTTTTCTGTTGTTCCTTCGTCTGGGCAAAATTCCACATTGGAATTGTCTGGAATTTCCAGAAACTTTAGGGTTTATGAACTAAGAGGGTCACTATTGCTAGTTTTGTGAAGTATAGAAATTTTTTCGGAGGCATAGGAATTAAGGAATTTACAAGAGTTATAGAAATTCCTGATAAGGGATATTTTATATACATAAAATAGAATAGTTTTTTGGACGAGCTATTTTAATTGAAAGGATATTTATGAAATTTATTAATCAAAAAGACAAGAAAGTTTTTAGAATAATTGCAGTTTCGTTACTCGTCTTATGGAATTTAATTCTTTCGGCTGGAGTAATTTTTCTTCACCAAAGAATTAATAACAATATTAAGACTTCGGGTGAAATTAATGTAAATCAAATGAATTATATAAACGAGTTGAACCAACGAATCGAAAAACTTGAGAAAAAATAAACTTAGAGACTTCCAATTTTTGGGAGTTTTTACTTTAAAAATCTTTCGAAAAGTGATATACTTGTTGATATGGAAAAAATATCAAAAGACGAAGTTAAGCATTTGGCGGAGCTTTCAAGTATTTTGCTAAGTGAAGAAGAAATTTCGAAAGCTAAAGCGTGATATAATAGGATAGGTTATGGAAATTATAGAATTATTAAAGGTGATTATAGTTAGTGCTATTGAGGGAATCACCGAGTGGCTTCCAGTTTCAAGTACTGGGCATATGCTTTTATTTGATCATTTCGCTAAACTAAGTTTTTCGAAAGATTTTAAAGACCTGTTTATGGTTGTTATTCAGCTTGGCGCAATTATGGCGATTGTTTTTATCTATTGGTCAAGACTCAATCCTTTGGATAGACATAAAAATTCTCGCGAAAAACATGAAACTATTGAATTGTGGAAAAAAATAATTATCGGTGCAATTCCTGCCGGTGTTGTTGGTTTGTTGTTGAATAGTTTTATTGAAAAACATTTCGAAAACATGTGGGTTATCGCTTCAATGTTGGCTATTTATGGTGCATTATTTATTGTGATTGAACGATATCGTGCTGTTCATAGAATTTCTCCACGAGTTGAAAAATTTGAAGATATGACATATAGGGATGCTGCTAAAATTGGTGCATATCAGATGTTAGCTTTGATTCCAGGAACTTCTAGGAGTGGATCAACGATTATTGGAGGTTTATTAACAGGAGTTTCACGTAAGATAGCTGTAGAGTTTTCATTCTTTATGGGGATTCCTATTATGTTAGGGTCGAGTGCACTAAAAATAGTAAAATACGGTTTTAAGTATTCGTCTAGTGAGATTATGTATTTGATGGTTGCTTTAGTGGCTACATTTATTATTTCAATGATAGTTGTTCGATTCTTGACCGACTATCTTAAAAAACACGATTTTCAACTATTTGGCTGGTATCGAATTATTCTAGCTTTGGTAATGATTTGCTGTTTTATGATAAAATAATTTTTGACTTTAAATAAGATAGAAAGTATGGTAAAATAAGAACTATGAACTGGAAAACAATAGTTAAATCGATGAAAAATAGAGACATGCAAAAGCGTGTTTTTGGGGTGGTTGGGCTTTTAGTAATTTTTAGATTTTTGGCGCACGTACCAATTCCGCTTGCTAATGCGGGGAATCTTAAGGAAGTTGTTGAATCGGCTATTAAAAGCACGGATTTGGGTGGATTTATTAACCTTTTGACAGGTGGAGCTTTAACTAGCTTTTCTATTATGCTGGTTGGATTAAGCCCATTTATTACGGCTTCTATTATTACTCAGTTGATGACCAAGGCTATTCCTTCTCTTGAGGAGTTGAATAATGATGGCGAATCTGGTCGTCGTAAAATTAACCAATGGACACGAATTTTGACAGTTCCTTTGGCGATTATTCAGTCGATTGCATATGTTTTTATTCTTCAGACTACAGTGCTTCAGTCAAATTCTGCAGCCTTCAATGGAATGAGTCTTACAAACTGGATCGTTGCTGTTACGGCGATGGTTACAGGATCTGTTCTTTTGATGTGGATTGGCGAAATTATTACCGAAAAAGGTGTTGGAAACGGTATATCTTTGGTTATTTTTGCTGGTATTATTTCGCAACTACCAACAACTTTAGCTACTTTAGTTTCTTCAATTTCAGACACTAAAGATGGTGCACTAAGTGTTTTTGGATGGTTTACGCTACCGGTTAACAGGATTACTTTTGTGGTAGCAATAATTCTTGCGGTAGTTAGTTTAATACTTTTGTATATCCTGGTTAAAATTAATGAAGCTCAACGTGTTATTACTATTAATTATGCAAAACGAGTTCATGGTAATTCTTCTTATGGTGGTATTAAAAGTATTTTACCTGTTAAATTGATCGTTGCGGGAGTTATTCCAGTGATCTTTGCTGTTTCGTTTTTAAGCTTGCCTGCATTTATAGGTCAAGTTATGAAAAATGCGAAAGTTAATGTTGATTTAGCAAATAACCTTATCAAATGGTTCTCGGCACCAAACCAAGGAACCTTTACAGGTGCTTCTCTTGAGTCGTTTATTTATCCAGCGGCATACTTCGTCTTAATTGTTGTATTCACTTATTTCTATACTTCAATCGTATTTAATTCAAATGAGATTGCAGACAATCTACAAAAACAAGGTGGATTTATAGAAGGTGTTCGTCCGGGAATTTCTACTGCTAATTACCTCAATAAAGTAGTTAATCGTTTGAATCTATTTGGCGCAGTAGCTCTTGGTTTGATTGCTCTATTGCCATTCGTGGCCGATTATCTATTATATAACCTTGCTTCGATTCAAAGTAGTAATCTATCTATCGGAGGAACGGGTATCTTGATTGTTGTGACTGTAGCTCTCGAAACAATTCGCCAAGTAAACTCACGAGCGTTAATGGTCACGTACGACGACTATAAATAAGAGGATTAAATGAAAGTTAAACACTCTAAGAAAAAATCAAGGCAAGTAGTTGTTGTCGCGCTTAGTGTTTGTTGGCTTTTACTGATTGGGTATACGGGTTTTTATCTCTATGTTAATTTTATTCAAACGAAAGATATAAGTTCAAGTTCCGGTCATACCGTGGCTAGTTATGAGGTTGATGAAACGGAAGTTACCCAAGAAAAAAAGGATGACTATCAGGTTCCTAACCCCTCTTTTCCGAGATACCTTTCGATACCAAGCTTAAAAATATCTAATGCAAGGGTTGTTCAAATCGGAACAATTAAAGATACTGGACAATTAGATTCTCCGAAATCGATTTATGATGCAGGATGGTATACGAAGAGTGGACTACCTGGCGCTGGAAAAGGAGCTGTTTTAATTGATGGGCATAATGGTGGTCCGACGAAAGGTGGTATTTTTGAAAATTTAGGAAGCCTTTCAAAGGGATCTGAGATTATTATTGAACGTGGTGATGGTCAACGTATAACTTATCAAGTTGTCGACAACAGGGAGATGTCTGTTGAGGATATAAACAATGAAAGTAACCCTCTTGGTATGAAAACAATGTTAAATTCAATGGATCCGAAAAAAGAGGGCTTGAATATGATTACTTGTGTTGGCGACTGGGATTATGCTAAAAACACTTTCAATAAACGCGTAATGTTAAGAGCAGTTCGAAAAATGTAATTTGACCTAACAATAAAAATGTGCTATGATATGGTTCTAGCACATTTTTTAGAAAAGAGGTACTGGGTATGCCAAACTTTAAAGAGAAGGTTGCATTTTTTGATATTGATGGAACGATTAGAACAAGGCCACTGCCAGAAAGTTTATATGAAATTCTCATCCGCGACTACAAGTATCGTGGGGGTAATTTAGAGAAGTATCAGGGGCTTCAGAAGGAGATAAAAGAACTTCGAAAAGCTTATAAAACTTCCGAAAAGAATTCGGATGAGCTGTTTGGTCAATATTGTCAAATGGTTGTTGCTTTTGCAATGATAGCATTAGAAAAATACACTTCTGAAGAAGTTCGCGAAATTGGGCGAAGAGTTGTGGTAGAATATCGAGGTAGTCAAGATTACATCTCTACATTAAACATGATTAACTTTTTACGAACAGAAGGGTTTAAGCTAGTTGCTATTTCCGGTTCGCCAAAATTTTTAGTGGATGCTTTTGTTAAAGAATACGATTTCTATATGGGAATTGGTCAAGACTACGAAAAGGACGATCAAGGAATTTTTAGAGAAACTAAAATTCGGACATTCGAAAACAAGCATATGTTTGTTGAACAAGTATTGGAGAAGATAAGTAAAAAGTCATACTTATTCAACAGAGAGGACTTTTTTGTTATTGCGGCGGGCGATACTCAGGGTGATTTTTCGATGATGAAATATGCGGATAAGGCATTTGTCATAAACCCTTCAATAACTTTTTTCGATCAAATTATTGATTTTTTAGGAGAAGATTCAGATAAGTCTGATGAGCGTTGTAAATTTACAGTAATTTCTGAAAGGAAGCGGCGACCGGTTATTGAAAATATTCTTTCAAACACTAAAAAAGAGTCACCAATAATTAGAAACCTCGAATGTTTTGAGAGATGGCTTTCTAAAGAACTTCGTCTCTGGATTTAGAATTAGCGGTCTACGGATCGCTTTTTTATTTTTAAAATTTTAAAAAACCCTTGACTTTTTAAAGATAATAGGGTAAAATTGTATAGATTTATGGCTCAAAAGGAAGTAATAAAATTGGAAGGACGAATCGTGGAGGCTTTGCCAAACACGCAGTTTAAAGTTGAGCTTCAAAATGGGCATACAATCATCGCTCATATTAGCGGAAAGATGCGAAAGCATTATATTCGTTTAGTTCCGGGCGATAAGGTTGAAGTAGAGTTGACCCCTTATGATCTTACTAAGGGAAGAATCAGCTTCCGCCTAAGAGACTAGCAAGTTCAAAATAGAAAAAGCCAAAATTTAAATGGCTTATTATTTCTATGGGGATTTGCAGATAATATAAACCTAAAGGATAAGGAGTTTTTATACACTTATGAAAGTTCGTGCAAGTGTTAAAAAAATCAGTCCAGATGACATTTTAGTTCGCCGAAAAGGTCGACTACGTGTTATCAATAAGAAAAAACCTAAGAATAAGCAAAGGCAGGGTTAAGTATGGCTCGAATCGCAGGGGTAACAATCCCAGCAGAAAAGCAAGTCTGGATCGCTCTTACTTACATTTATGGTATTGGCGAAACAACTTCGCGAACCATCCTTGCGGCGGCTAATATTGAGCCGACCACTCGGGTGAAAGATCTCACCGAGGCTGAAGAACAGAAACTACGTGCAATTATTGATAATGATTACACTGTAGAAGGTGATCTGCAACGCCTCGTGGCAAATAATATTAAACGTCTAAAAGACATTAACAACTATAAAGGTATGCGACACAAATCAGGGTTGCCTGTAAACGGTCAGCGCACACGAACGAACGCACGAACTCGAAAGGGTCGCGCAATCGCCGTTGGTGGAGCACAGCCAAAAGCAGCAAGTAAGACTTGATTTGAGAAAGGGATAGAATTATGGCAGAAAAAGTTAGTCGTAAAAAACAGCGCCGATCTGTTCCATCAGGTCAAATGCATATTCAAGCTACCTTCAACAACACAATCATTACTTTTACAGATAAAAAAGGTAATGCTTTAGCAGCAGCGAGCGCTGGTGCGTGTGGTTTCCGCGGAAGCAAAAAAGGTACAGCTTATGCAGCGCAGGTTGCAACTGAAAAAGCAGCCGAAAATGCACAGGCTCTTTATGGCCTAAAATCAGTAGATGTTTTCGTTAAGGGTGTGGGTCTAGGTCGCGATTCAGCGATCCGATCACTTTCAAATGTAAACATTGCTGTTGAAAGTATTAAAGATGTGACTGGCGTTCCACATGGTGGCGTTCGTCCAAAGAAAGCAAGGAGGGCTTAATTTATGGCGAGAGATAGGTCTCCGATTGTTAAACAATCACGCCGAGAAGGCTATGCCCTTCATAGAAAAGCTGTCAAAATTATGGCACGTAAAAGTGGTATTCCTGGTCAACACTCAGGTTCTCGACAAGGAAAACCAAGCTTGTATGCAATTCAATTGCGTGAAAAACAAAAAGTTCGACGACTTTACGGACTTCTTGAAAAACAATTCGCACGATTGATGAAAGAAGCATCACGTCGTGAAGGTTTGGCTGGTGAAAACTTGCTACAACTTTTGGAACTTCGCTTAGATAATGCTATTTATCGTGCAGGTTTCGCAACTTCACGTCGACAAGCTCGCCAATTGGTGAGCCACGGACATTTCTTATTAAACGGACGACGCGTTGATATTCCTTCAATTCGTTTGAAGTCTGGCGATGAGATTGTTGTTCGACCAAAAAGCCAAAAATCTGGCTATTTCACAAATCTTGAAAATGTTATTGCTGATGCAGCACCAGCACCACTTAGTTGGTTGAAGGCTGATGGCAAAAAGATGACAGTTTCTATTACTGGTCTTCCTAAACGAGAAGAAGCAGAAGCTGGAATCAATGAACAGCTAATCGTTGAATACTACTCACGATAAAAGGTAAGGAGCTAAAAGTTTATATGTCAAAATTAATTCACAATCCGGCGCTTGCCGAAATTCAGGATTTAAGCGATAACGTTGCAACTTTTGTTGTAAAACCGCTTGAACCTGGATACGGGAATACGCTTGGAAATAGTTTGCGCCGAGTGCTTCTTTCTAGCATAAATGGTGCAGCGATAGTTGCTTTTAAGATTGACGGAGTTAGTCATGAATTTACATCTATTGAAGGTGTAAAAGAAGATGTGGTTGACATCATGTTGAATCTTAAAAATATTAAATTCAAAGCTCATACTGATTCACCTGTTGAGCTTCGATTAGAAAAAACTGGTGCTGGAGTGATTACTGCTGCAGATATTCAAGCTAGCGCAGATATGGAAGTTGTAAACCCAGATCAAATTATTGCAACTATCGATGATGCAAAAACTAAGTTTGTAATGGACCTTGTAGTTGAATCTGGTCATGGATACAAAACGATCGAAGAATCAAGCGAAGATCGAATTCATAGCGATATGATTGCGGTTGACGCTATCTTTACGCCGGTTTTGCGAGTTCGATACAAAGTTGACAATACTCGTGTTGGACAAGTTTCGAATCTTGATAAGCTTAATATAACTATCGAGACCGACGGTTCATTGTCTCCTCGAGAAGCTTTCGAACAAGCATCTGCAATCCTAGCAAACCAGTATACGGCTCTTGCAGGATCTACAACAATTGAGGCTGCTCCAGCTCTTGGCGAGGAAGCCGAGGATGAGGCGAGTGAGCTTCATACACCAATTGAAGATCTAAACTTGACAGCTCGAACAACAAATGCGCTTGTCAACAATGACATTCGCACTGTTCACGACTTAGTAAACCTTACCGAACAAGATTTGCGTGAACTTAAAGGCTTTGGAAGCAAAGCTTTGGATGAAGTAAAAGATAAAATAGCGGAGTTAAATTTATAATATGCACCGACATGGATATAAAGGGCGAAAATTTGGTCGTGAACGCGATCAACGCCGAGCGCTCCTCAAAGGCTTAGCGACTTCGTTAGTCATTCATGGCAAGATTGAAACAACTTTGCCAAAAGCCAAAGAGACTTTGCGCTACACAGAAAAGCTTATCACTAAAGCTAAAAAAGGTGATTTACATAACCGTCGTCAAGTTATGGCCAAACTTGGTAATATTGACGCAGCAAATAAATTAGTAGATGTTATCGCACCACAACTTTCGAAACGAAACAGTGGGCATTTGCGAGTTGAGCGAACTCGAATTCGTCGAGGTGATGCCGCAGAAATGGCTACAATTGAATTTGTTGATGAAATTAAACACGAAAGTGAGGATAAGTAGATGGCAATTAACGCAAAAACTTATTCACAAAAACCAGCTGAAGTTAAACGAGATTGGATCTTGATTGATGCTGCTGAATCGGCTACACTTGGTCGACTTAGCGCAAAAATTGCAACTTTTTTGACAGGCAAAAACAAGCCTACATATACGCCACACACAGACGGCGGAGATTATGTAATTGTTATCAATGCTGAAAAGGTTAAAGTTACAGGAAATAAAGAAGAAGATAAGATGTATTATCGACACAGTGGATTTCCTGGTGGTCTAAGTGAAGCTTCTTTGAAAGAATTGCGCGAAAAGAATGCTGCAATGATTATAGAAAAAGCAGTTTCAGGTATGCTTCCAAAGAATAAACTTCAAGCTGAACGAATGAAACGTTTGAAAGTTTATGTAGGTTCAGAGCATAACCATTCAGCTCAAAAACCAAAGAAAGTTGAGGTTAAATAATCATGGCTGAAGCTAAATATTTCTACGGTCTTGGCCGACGAAAAGCTGCGACTGCTCGAGCTCGACTATATTCAGGAAAAGGTAGTCTTACTATTAACGAAAAACCTGCACTTGAATATTTTGATGGAAATAAATCAATGCTTGCTGAAATTACAGATCCGCTTGCATTGGTTGGTAAACAATCAGATTTTGATATTACAGTAAAAGTTAACGGTGGTGGTTTAGCCGGTCAAGTTGACGCTATTAAACTCGCTATTTCAAAAGCTTTAACTGTTGCTCATGCAGATTTGCGACCAGTATTGAAAAAAGCAGAATTCTTGAAGCGTGATCCACGCGAAAAAGAACGCAAGAAATACGGTTTACGATCAGCGCGAAAACGAGAACAATTCTCAAAGCGTTAATCTATACAAAAAAACAATCGTTCGAAAGATATTCGGGCGGTTGTTTTTTTATTGCTAAATAACCGAATAAGACAAGATGTATACTTTAAAAAAAATACAAAAAGTGATATACTAAAGTATATGGAAAAGATATCAAAAGAAGAAGTTAAGCGTTTAGCGGAGCTTTCAAGTATTTCGTTAAGCGATGATGAAGTTTCTAATCTTCAAACTGACTTGGGAAATATTGTTGAATATATTGAACAACTTAGCGAACTTAATACAGATGGCGTTGAGCCGACTTATTCGGTTTCGAAAAATCAAAATGTTTGGCGAGAAGATGAAATTAATGATTACGGTGTTAAGCGAGCTGAGCTTTTGAAGTTGGCTGGTAATAATGTTGAAGATAATCAAGTAAAAGTTCCAAAGGTTTTGTAGGAGAATTATGACGAGTATTTTTGAAATTAGAGAACAAGTTCTGTCTGGTAAAAAGACAGCAGTTGAGTTTGTAGAAGAAGCGCTAGCAAAGGCTGAAAATGCTAAGGAGTTTAATGCTTTTACGAGTTTGATTGGAGATAGGGCTTTAGAACGAGCTAAAGAGATTGACGAAAAAATTTCGAAAGGTGAGAAAGTTGGCGAATTGGCTGGAGTACCTTTTGTTGCGAAAGATAATTTCTTGGTGTTTGGGTCGCCTTCAACAGCTTCAAGCAAAATGCTTGAGCATTTCATGACTCCAATTCAAGCAACCGCTATCGAAAAATTAGAAAATGCGGGTGCGATTTGTATTGGAAAAGCTAATTTAGATGCTTTTGCTCACGGGGGTTCTACTGAAAACTCAGCTTTTGGAGTTACTAAAAACTCAGTTGATAAAACCCGTGTTGCCGGTGGCTCTTCTGGAGGGTCGGCAGTAATTTCGGCATTAGATATCGTTCCTTTCACTCTTGGAACTGATACGGGTGGCTCAATTCGTCAGCCAGCTAGCTTTAACGGTGTTTATGGCGTAAAACCAACTTATGGAACAGTTTCTCGATTTGGTGTTGTCGCAATGGCTTCTTCAACTGATACGATTGGCGTTTTTGCTAAAACCGCTAAAGAGAGTGAACTTGTAATGCGTGTTATGGCTGGTCTTGATTCTCGTGACGCAATGACCTTGCCTGATTTTTGGAAAGAAGAAAAAGCACCAAAAAAGGCAAAAATTGGTGTTGTTAAAGAGTTTTTGAGTGATGGAGTTGACCCTGAAGTTCGAAAGGTAACTGAAAATTATATTGAAAAAATGCGAAAAGCCGGTCATGAAATTGTCGAAGTTTCATTACCTATGAGTAAATATTCTTTAGCTATTTATTATATTGTGGTTCCAGCTGAAGTTTCTTCTAATCTAGCTCGGTATGACGGAATTCGATACGGTTTACGTTCAAAAGACGCAAAGAATCTTAGCGAAGTATTTGGAAAATCTCGTGATGAAGGTTTCGAAGCTGAAAACAAACGCCGAATTATGATTGGTTCATATGTTCTTTCGAGCGGCTTTTATGATGCATATTACTTACAGGCACAAAAAGCACGAACAATTTTGATAAATGAATTCAATAAGTTGTTTGAGGATGTAGATTTTTTGGTTGGTCCAGTTGCGCCAACGCCAGCATTTAAGATTGGCGAAAATGTGCATGACCCTATAAAGATGTATCTTGCTGACATCTTGAATGTTCCTGCGTCTCTAGCGGGCCTACCAGCAATATCTGTTCCTGCAGGCAAAACTGAAGCTGGGTTACCAGTAGGTGTGCAAATTATTGGAAAAATGGAATCTGATTCAAAGATTTTAGCACTCGCAGATAGTTTGGAGGAAAAATAATGGATTTAATAATTCTTTCAGTTTCAATTTTGATCTGTGCTGGACTTTTATTCTTTTTTATTGAAATAACTAAAACTGAAAAAATTCAGCTCGATAAACTTAAATTTCAGGGCGACTGGTTAAAAATTGAAAATTCTATTAAAAAAGATGAGCCAGCAACTTGGCATTTGGCGCTAATTAATGCCGATAAGCTTGTTGACACAGCAATGAGAGAATTGAAGATTTCTGGACAAACAATGGGTGAGCGGTTAAAAAATGCAAAAGACAGGCTTTCGAGCCCAAATTCAATTTGGCACGCGCATAAGCTTCGAAACGTGATTGCGCATGAAAATGATGCACAAATTAATTTCGACCAAACTCGTCGCGCAATGAATAGCTTTAAACAGGCTTTAAAAGATTTAGGAGCAATTTGATGGAAGATATTTTAAAAAAATATGAAATGACAATCGGTATTGAATGTCATGTTCAATTGAAAACAAAAACTAAGCTTTTTAGTGGAAGTGATAACGATGCTCGAGATAAAACACCAAACGAAGCAACTTCACCAATTGATTTTGGTTTGCCCGGAATGCTACCAGTTTTAAATAAAGAGGCTGTGCGTTTAGCGGTTCGAGCAGGAAAAGCTTTGAATGCTAAAATTGCAAACGTGAGTCGTTTTGATCGAAAGCATTATTTTTATCCAGATCTACCAAAAGGTTATCAAACCTCACAACTTTATCAGCCAATCATTGGTGCTGGTGAGATTATTGCACCACTCCCTAGTGGTGGTGAAGTAAAGGTGAGGATTGAACATGCACATCTTGAAGAAGATGCTGGAAAACTAACTCACTTTAATGATCATTCGCTGGTTGACTTAAATCGAGCTGGAACACCTCTAATCGAGATCGTTTCTATGCCGGACATTCATTCGGCCGAGGAAGCACGAGCATATGCTGAAGAGCTTCATAAGCGAATGGTTTTTGCGGATGTGACAAATGGTGATCTGTATCAAGGAAATATGCGTTTTGATGTGAATATCTCGGCACGAAAATTTGGTGAAGAGAAACTCGGAACGCGAACTGAAATTAAAAACTTAAATAGTTTTCGAAGCGTGGAGCGTGCGGCTCAGTATGAATTTGAACGCCAAGTTAAATTACTAGAAAAGGGCGAAAAAATTAAGCAGGAAACGCGCGGTTGGCTTGATGATGAACAAAAAACATTCTCTCAGCGCAGTAAAGAGGAAGCCCAAGATTATCGCTATATGCCGGATCCAGATATTCCACCGATTATCTTGAGTGATGAAGAAATTTTGAAAATGCAAGCACGATTTCCAATCATGCCAGACTATTTCCGAGATAAATTTAGTATTTTTGGGCTTGATAGCTCTGTGATCGAATATGCTTTGAGTGATTATCGAATCGCTGAACTGTTACTAGCAACTTGGGGTGATGGACCTTGGGAGAATGGACAGGAGAATGCGTTAGAGATTATTAGAGAGTTCTTGCCAGAATACACACTTGAAGAACATAAAGAAAATATGAAGCGAATCTTTAATTGGTTTGCTTCAACGCCAAGCGAAGAACTCGATATGGATAAAGTTTATAAAGGTTATGTTGGCCCTCGCCGGTTAACTCTTTTGGCTCATTTAGTCCATGATAAAAAAGTGAGCTCTAACGGCGGTCATCAAATTTTCTTGGCAATGCTTGATGACGAAAATCTAGAATTTATGCCAGAAAAGATCGCTGAAAAAATGAATTTACTTCAGGTTTCAGATGAGGGTGCTATTGCGAAAATTGTTGATGAGGTTTTGGCGGATTCAGCTTCACAAAAAGCAATCGAAGACATTCGAAATGGCAATGATAAAGCGATCGGCTTTTTGGTCGGTCAGATTATGAAAAAATCAAAAGGTAAGGCAAACCCGGCACTAGCCCAAAAGCTAATTCGTGAAAGAATATAATAATTCTAAATAATAACTACACTTTATTTTAAGGGGTAGTTATTATTTTTTAGAAAAAACTATTGACATAAGAATTATTTTGTGGTACAATACTACCAGATTTGTAAAAAATCAAAATAAAAATAATAAAATTAAAAAACGATAAAGGAGAATAATGAGCTCTGCCGCAGAAATCTTGGTTGTATTTTTATCTGTAGCGCTTGCAATTTTTATTACACTAGGAATAATTACTTTTATATTAGTTATTCGAGTGACTCGTCAAATTGGCGATGTTACAGAAAAAATGCAAAATATTACATCAAGTATAGATAGTATTGCGCAAAATGTTGCTCAAGTAACATCGCCAATAATTATCGGAAAAATAGTATTAGATATGTTTAATAAATTTAAATTTAAAAAAGGAGAAAAATAAATGAGTAAAAAATTTGGATTAGGATTGGCTATCGGCGCTATGGTTGGTGCTGTTGCAGGAATTTTATCAGCCCCAAAAAGCGGTGAAGAAACTCGAAAAGATTTAAAAACAAAGGCTAAAAAAGTGGCTGATATTGCGACAGAAAAAACTGCAAAAGTTGCTTCAGATGCTGGTGATTTTGTTGAAGACACTAAAGAAAAAGTTGGTGAATTTGCGGAAACTACCAAGCAGAAGGCTGATGAGACTGCTGAAAATGTTAAAAAAGAAGCTGCTAAAATTCAAAAAAGAGCTTTAAACACGATTGACGGTGCAAAAAAAGGTTTCGAAAAGAAAGTTTAATAGAAAAAACATAATCAAAAAAAGACGGTTGAGATTACCGTCTTTTTTATTATGTTACAGAACTAATATAAAGTTGTTTTTACCTTTTTTGACTATTCCACTTTGATTAATATCAATATCTTCATGGATTTTTTCGCCATTAAATGAAATAGCGTTTCCCGAAATAAGTCTCTTTGCTTCACCCTTACTTTTCGTTGTTTCTGAATTTACTAATATATCTGTAATAGCTTGGTCTTTAGTAGCTGAAGGTAATTCATTTTTAAGGACGTTTATTTCTTCTGAAGTTAACGAATTAAATTCTTTTCCACCGAAAAGAACTTCCGTTGCGGATATGACATTTTTTGTATTATCTTTACCATGAACAATCTCAACGACATTTTGTGCCAAAGCCTTTTGAGCAATCCGTAGATGGGGGTTGTTGAGATGGTCCTGTTCAATTGATTCGATCTCTTCCTTTGTTAGAGTGGTGAGGATTTTAAGATATTCGAAAACACTTTGGTCATCAGAATTTAGTAAAAACTGATATAGCTTAAAAGGAGAAGTTTTCGAAGAATCCAACCAGAGTGCTCCTCCTTCTGATTTTCCAAATTTTCGCCCTGTTGAACGATTGATTAAGAGAGGAGCAGTCATTGCAAAGACTTCGTCTCCTTCTTTTTTTCTAATCAGGTTCACTCCAGATAGAAGATTTCCCCATTGGTCACTTCCGCCAACTTGAAGAGAAACACCTTTATTCTTGTGAAGGTACCAAAAATCGTAACCCTGTAATAATGTGTAAGTGAATTCGGCAAAGCTAAGGCCGTTACCATTATTGATTCGACTTTTGAAGAAATCACGGCTAATAAGTTCAGCCATATTAAAGTTTTTTCCTATATCGCGGAGGAAGGGTATTAGTTCAATTTTCGAAAGCCAATCTGCATTATTTACAACTTCAAAATCTTGTCCTGCAAATAATTTTGAGACCTGTTTTTTTAATGCTTCAGTATTTTTTGCAACTTTTTCGGCGGATAGCAAATCTCGTTCTTCTGTGTCTCGCATATCGCCAATCATTCCGGTTCCACCACCAACAAGGAGAACTACCTTATGTCCATGATCAAGAAAGCGACGAACCATCATATAAACGCTTAAGTGGCCAATATGAAGACTGTCTGCAGAAGGGTCGGCGCCAAGATAAATTGTTAGTTTTTCTTTGTCTAAAATTTCCGGATCCTTGAAGGTGGTTTGATTCCAGAAACCTCGCCATTTTAGTTCTTCTGATAATTTCATTTTGTCTCCTATTACTTGATTATATAATACATATTAACATAAAAAGTGTTTTTTTTCCACTAAATGGGGTTATAAAGCATCTTGAAATGCATAAGCATGTGCGGTATAATTGTAGTCAGTATGGATAGAAGAAATAGGCTTAATAAAGAAAAGAGTTCTACCAAAAAACGTACATCCTTGAAGAAAGGTAGTGCACTCAAAAGGCAGAATAATCTAGGTTTATATACAAATTTAGCGCATAGAATGAAAGAGAAAAAAGATTCTAGGGCTCGCGAAAGGGCGGAATACCTTGCAAGCTTGCCAAAAGATCCAGTGAAGAGATTCTTTTATAGGTTGCATCCAAAACGAGTTTTGAAATATTGGTTTAGTAAACAAGGTTTGTTTATGGGCCTAAAAATTTTAGGCGCAATAATTATTCTTAGCGGAATTGCTATTGCTGCTGCTTTTGCTTACGTCTCAAAAGACCTAAATCAGATCAAACCTGAAGAATTGGCGAAACGAGTTCAGACGACTGTTTCTAAGTATTACGACCGTAACGGTGAGCTTTTATGGGAAGATAAAGGTTCTGGAGATTATAAGCTAGTTGTTGAGAATTCTGAGATATCCGACTATGTTAAAAAAGCTACAGTCGCTATTGAAGACAGGGATTTCTATAAACATAAAGGCGTTGATTTGACGGCTATCGTTCGAGCTTTTGTTAATAATTTTAAGGGTGGTGCTACTCAGGGTGGTTCAACATTAACTCAGCAATTAATCAAGCAGGTTTATTTTTCGAACGAGTCAAATGAGCGTGGTTTAAGTGGAATACCGCGAAAAATTAAAGAAATGATTTTGGCGGTTCAAGTTGAACAAATGTATAATAAAGATCAGATTTTGTCACTCTATCTAAATGAGTCTCCTTATGGTGGACGAAGAAACGGAGTTGAATCTGGTGCTCGAACATACTTCGGAAAAAGTTCTAAAGATCTAACTTTAGCTGAAGCGGCCCTATTGGCTTCTATTCCTAATAACCCCGCAATTTACAATCCCTACAATAGAGAATTTAACAAGAGTCTAGTTGAGCGTCAACACAAAGTATTAAACGATATGGTTTCTTGTGGATTTATCACTGAAAAAGAAGCTAAGGAAGCTAAGGATTTTGATATTTTGGCGACTATTAAACCAGAGAGAGATCAATATGCAAACATCAAAGCACCACACTTTGTACAGGAAGTTAAAAAGAAACTTGAAGAAAAGCTTGGTGTGAAAGTTGTCGGTGCCGGAGGTCTTACCGTAAAAACAACAGTAGATCTTAAAGCTCAATCACTTGCTGAATCGGCTGTTAATGCAGGTTCTAAAACACTGTATATTAGCGGTGCCGACAATATAGCTATGACATCAGTGGATGTTACTACTGGACAAGTTATTGCCCAGGTTGGATCAGTTGACTATAATAAAGAAGGTTATGGTCAAACGAATGCTGCGACTTCTTCTCTAGATCCTGGGTCAAGTATTAAGCCGGTAGTTGATTACGCTGCTTTATTCAATAAAAAAGATACAGTTTATACCCCAGGTACTATTCTAAAGGATGAAAATATTGATTCTCAATATTGTGCAGGGACTTACGGTTCTTGTCAACTCAGAAATGCATCTAAACAGTTTTATGGAAGTGTTCCTATACGATTTAGCTTGGGTAACTCTTTAAATATTGCTGCGGTTAAATCTTTAGCGATAGTTGGAGTTAACGATGGTGTTAGTGTTGCACAGCAACTTGGCGATAAGTCTTACTGTAAGAATAGTAATGCTGGTCTTTCTGCCGCTATTGGTGGTGGATGTTCGGTTCATCAAGATGAGCATACAAATGCTTATGCTTCTATCGCTCGCGGAGGTGTATACAAAGAGCTAACTTACTTTACTGAGGTTAAAAATTCTTCGAATCAAAAAATTTATGAATGGAAAGATGAATCTAAGCAGGTTATTGACCAGCAGGCAGCGTACGAATTGACGGATATCCTTTCTGATGCTAGTGCTCGAACGACAACCTTTGGAGGTCAGAGTCGAAGTTATGGATTTGTTGTTCCAGGGGTTTGGACGGCTTCAAAAACAGGAACAACTGACAACGGTAAGGGAGCCGCAAAAGATTCGTGGATGATGAGCTATTCGTCTGTTGTAGCTACTGGTGTTTGGAGTGGTAATCATGATGGACGAGCTCTAAGGTCTTCCGATAACAGTGCTGTGCGCCGAGTAGTGAATGACTATATGAGTTCCGTGCATAAACAGGTTTATGCCGCAAACGGAAAATGGAAACCTGGCGATAAGATAGATAAACCCGCGGGTATTAGAAGCTGTACTATAAATGGAAGAACTGATATTTGTCCTTCTTGGTGGGATAAAAACAAAACCGGTTCAACATCTAGAGAAGTCGAATTTGATAGTATTTCGAAAAAGAAAGCTACAAAATGTACACCCGACTCAACCCGTATTAAGTTAACTGTATTTGAAGTAACAGACCCTATCTCGAAGAAGAAATCGGTTACAGTTCCAGATGGATATAACATCAATGAAGAGGACGATATACACAAGTGCTCTGATAGCCAACCAAGCATATCAGGTGTTTCTTACTCAAGACATCCGAATTCGAATACATATAGAATAAATGTCAATATTAATAAAGGTAATTTTGACATAAGTTCTGTTGTAGTGAAAGTTGATGGTGCTACTATTAGTACCGCCGTCCCAACTGGAAATACTTTATCTACAGACTACACATTCAGTAAAGCTGGCCAGAATATAACCGTTGAAGTTTCTGATTCTGGCGGTTATAAAATTTCAAAGAGTTATACAGGGCCGTCTTCGATAAGTTCGAACAGCAGTTCTAGCGATTCTGGAAATTAAAAATAAATCACCCTTTCAAAGGGTGATTTTAAATTTGTCTTCGGCTTTGCATTGCATGTATAATTGCCTGGATAAAATCTCCAATTCCTCCGGGAATATTTACGAAGAAATTAAGAAGCCATACGAGAAGAAAAATAAGAACCGTTGCACCAATCGCGCTACCAAAACCGAAAGCTATTCCGCGAAAGAAGTTAACTTTATAGATTGTCCAACGATTAGGGTATATATCATTAAAAACCTCTTCAAGGAGTCCAATTTGAGCACCCCTAGTGTTGTCGTCGGAAATTTTTTTCTGAGCTTTCTTTAAAAATTTATTCATCGAGCATATTTTACTACAAAAAAGCCAAAAACGCAAGCACTTTGATTTTATCCGAGATAAGTGATAAAATGGTAAAAAGGAGCTATTGTGAATAACGAACTAAAAAATGCTGAAAATCATTTATCGAAATCAGCTTTCGAAAATCTTAAAATTTGGTTTTTTGATGAAAGATATAAAGAATTTCATACAGAAATAGAAAAATTAATTATTGATGAAAAATGGGAAGAGTTGGAGGAATCTTTTTTTAAAGTTTTGGAATTCGGAACTGCAGGGCGGCGAGGAAAAGTTGGTGTTGGACCAAACCGAATTAATTTAATTACTATTTCAGAAAGTGCTCAAGCGCTAGCTGATTATTTAAAGTTGAAAAAAGAACATAACTTGAGCGTTGCTATTGGTTGGGACGTTCGAAACTCATCGAAAAAGCTTTCGCGAAGGTGCGCTGAAGTTTTAGCGGCAAATCAGATTAAAGTTTTTTATTTTGATTATCCGCGTTCAACTCCAGAATTATCATTTGCTGTTCGTGAGCTTAAAGCTTCAGCCGGAATTGTAATATCGGCTAGCCACAATCCACCTCAAGATAACGGAATTAAGGTTTATTGGAATGACGGAGCGCAGGTTTCTTCACCGAATGATGAAAACATAATGAAAATTGCACAAAATATAAAAGATATTAAAATTGGCAACTTTGAAGAGTTGAAGCAAAGCGGCAAAATTCAAATTTTAGGTAAAGAGATTGATGAAAAATATATAAACACAAATACTAAACTTTCTGTAGGAAAAAATCGAAACGCTAAGATTGTATTTTCGCCAATTCATGGTACTGGTTCGACAAATCTTTTACAGACATTAAAATCTGCCGGCTTTAAAGATATTGTTTTGGTTGATGAACAAATGAATTTTGATGGAGATTTTTCAACATTACCAGACAAAAAGCCGAATCCTGAAAACCTATCTGCAAATAAAATGGCAATTAAAAAACTTAGACAAGTGTGCGCAAATATTGCATTGACAACAGATCCGGATGCAGACAGGATTTGTGTGATGAGTCTTGAGAAAAATGGCGAAGTGCGAAGTTTTTCAGGAAATCAGACAGCAATTTTAGCTGCAGACTATCTGTTTTCGAAAATTCATGACAAAATAAACAAATATGAGAATTTATATTTTAAAGATAGAAGGTTTATTTGCAAAAGTTTTGTTACTACCGATGCGCTAAATGCTTTGGCTAAAAAATATGGTATAAGAATTTATGATGACTTAATGGTTGGTTTTAAATTTATCGGCAAAAAAATCCTTCAAAAGGAATCTGAAGGTGAAATATTTGTCGCTGGATTCGAAGAAAGCCTTGGTGGATTAGTTGGTGATCAGACTAGAGATAAAGATGCTGCAACAATTGGACTAATTATTTCAGAATTAGCATCGGATCTTCAAAAAAATAATAAAACTCTAGGTGAGAAATTAGATGAAATTTATTCAGAAATTGGCTTTTTTACAGAAAAAACAGAATCTGTTGAATTTTCTGGTTCAGATGGGTTTAATAAAATGCAGGAAATTATGCAAAAAGTTAAAAGTGGTGAAGAAACTTTTGGTGCAACAAAAATTAAAGATTTTGATAATTTGACGGAGATCAATGTTGCTACGGGAGAAAAAAGTAGATTTAATATGCTCGAAGGTGGCAATGCTGTTAGTTTCGAATTTATGAAACCTGAGAATAGGATTACAATTCGTCCAAGCGGAACAGAGCCAAAAATAAAAATTTATGCTCAATGGCTATTTGCTAAAAAAGAAGATTGTGCTAAGATTGAAGAAATTATAACGGATTTTAAGAGGAGAATTTTGGATGAGTGTTAAAAGATTGATTAATGATTTTAATCCTGAGCACTATGAGCTTTTATTGGATTTATTTCAAGCGGATAAGCGCAGTTTTACAGGAAAAGTACAGATTTTTGGGACAGTTAAAAACGAAAAGGAAATTTTTCTTCATGCAAAAGATTTAAAGATTGAAGAAATCGTTTTTTTAGACGATAAAAAGGTTACCTTTTCGAAAAATGGAGATGAAATCAAGATAGGAATAGATCAATTTAATTTTAATCAAGATGATGAAATTAGTTTTAAAATTTGTTTTTCAGGTAAAATTACGGATGCGATGCACGGTCTCTACCCTTGTTATTATAAGGAAAATGGTGTTAAAAAGGAGCTTTTTGCAACCCAATTTGAGAGCCATCATGCGCGAGAGGTTTTTCCTTGTATCGATGAGCCTGAAGCTAAAGCAACTTTTTCATTAGGGATCGTTTCGCAAAAAGATATAGAAGTTTTGTCAAATACTAACCCCGAAAAAGTAGAAAAATTTGAAAATAGCAAAATTACCAAGTTTAAAAAAACTCCACGAATGTCAACCTATCTTTTAGCATTTGTTTTAGGTGATCTTCAAAGAGTTTCGAAAAAAACAAAAAACGGGACTGAAGTTTCAGTTTTGGCGACTAAAGCTCAAAAATCTAGCCTGCTCAAGTTTCCACTAGATTTTGCCGTAAGAGTTTTGGAGTTTTATGAAGATTTCTTCGATCAAAAGTTTCCGCTTCCAAAATGTGATCACGTTGCCTTGCCGGATTTTTCTAGCGGTGCAATGGAAAACTGGGGCTTGATAACTTATCGCGAAACTGCTCTTTTGGCGGATGAAAAATCTTCAATTTCTTCTAAAAAATATGTAGCATTGGTTATCGCTCATGAAACTTCGCATCAGTGGTTCGGAAACCTCGTTACAATGAAGTGGTGGGATGAGCTGTGGCTAAATGAGTCATTTGCAACGATGATGGAATATTTTGCAACAGACGTATTAGAGCCTGAATGGAAAATTTGGGAAGAATTTGCGGTGAATGAAGCTATTTTGAGCTTACGCCGCGATGCAATTGACGGAGTTCAATCGGTTCACGTTCCTGTTCATCATCCAGATGAAATCGGTACGATTTTTGATGGTGCGATTGTGTATGCAAAAGGCGCAAGATTAATGAATATGCTTCGAGAATATATTGGTGATGAAGCTTTTAGAAAAGGTTTGCGTGAATATTTTGAACGTTTTAAATATAAAAATACGGTAGGTGAAGACTTGTGGCGATGTTTAAGTGAAGCATCTGGAAAAAATGTCGCGGATTTTATGAATCCATGGCTTCTTCAGAGTGGCTATCCAAGTGTTTTGGTAAAAAATAGCGGTGATAATCTGGAGCTTTCGCAAAAGCAATTTTTCATAGGCAAAGGAAAAGACACTAACCGAATTTGGCCAATTTTATTGCGTTCAAATCAACCTAATCTACCAGAAGTGATGAATCAAAAAGAGTTAGCTTGTCAAAAAACGGGTGATTTTGTTCAGCTCAATAAAGGTAACGTTGCGCATTTTATTAGTAATTACGAAGGTGAACTTTTCGAAAAACTTTTAGAAAAAGTGCAAAATGGTGAGCTAGATACGGTTTCGCGATTACAGATCTTGCAGGAACGATCGTTGCTTTCAAGGGGTGGCGAAATTTCTAGTGTCGATTTATTGAAAACTCTGCAATACTATAAAAATGAAACTTCTCTAAATGTTTGGGATATGATCAGTATCTTGATTGGCGAATTGAAAATTTTTGTAGACGAAGGTTCTGAAAGTTCCCAAAAAATGAAGAATTTTGTTGGTGGTTTGGCAGAATCAGAATTTAAGCGACTTGGTTTCTTCAAAAAGACCGGTGAAGATGAGGAAGATACGCAGAATCGTAGTTCAATTCTTGCGCATATGATTTATGCAGAAAACAAAGAGGCAATTGACGGTGCGTTAGAAATCTTTGCGAAAGCTCAAAATATGGAAGATATTGATTCTGAAATTCGAAGTTTAATTTTAACGGCAAAAATAAGATTTGATGAAACTCCAGAATTGATTGAAAAGCTTATTGAAGAATATCAAAACACAACAAATGTAGATTATCGTGACGATCTTATGATTGCTTTAACCGCAACTAAAAATCTTAAAACGGGTAAAAAATTACTCGAAAAGATGCTTGAAGATGATGTAATTCGTTCGCAAGATGTTTTGAGTTGGTACGTTCATTTACTTCGAAACACGAAAATTCGAAAACTTGCGTGGACTTGGCTTCGAAATAATTGGGATGCTATTACGCAAAAATTTGATGGAGATAAAAGCTATAATGATTTTCCACGATATTCCGGTGTAATTTTAAGAACACGAGAAGAATTACAAGAGTTTAAAGATTTCTTCGAACCATTAAAAAATGACCCAAGTTTGACGCGAGCAATTGAAATGGGTGAGCGTGAAATTTCTGGGCGAATTGAGTTAATCGAACGAGATAAACAGCAAGTAGAAGATTTCTTAATGAAAATATAAGCAATATAAAACCGACCAAAACATTCAAAGGTCGGTTTTATTATTTTTTAAGAAAAATCGTTCGAAGTTTACCATATTTTCTGGTGTAATTTCATCTGGAGAATTATCTTCTAATTTTTTAAGTTGTTGAATGATTTTGCTTTTATTCATTTTTGTACCAATCAAAACCAGCTCAGTTTTAGGCTCTTCATCTTCCCATTCTTCAGTAGTCATATTAACGGTTTTTCCAACGGTTTGCACTATAAAGCTTTGTTCGTAACCTTTCATTCCGAAATAGCAAATTCCTTTCATTCTGAAAAGATTTTGAGGAAGATTATCTAAAAAAGCATTAAATTTTTTAGGGTCGATCGGCTTTCTTGTTTCGAAAGAAATTGACTCAAATTCATGATGTATATGGTTTTTGTGGTCATGGGTGTTTTCTATACTTTCCGTAAAAGGTTTTTCATCCCAAGAAAAAATTATTTTCGAATCAATCTGTGAGTTTTGACTATAAATAATGGGTGCTTGCGAATTTAGCTCGCGAATCGTAGATTCAATATCATTGAGTTTATCTTTCGAAACTAAATCGGTTTTATTTAAAACAACAATATCGCTCGCCTTTAAACATTTTTTAAAATGTGTTGGAAAATCCCGACTAGTATTTTCGAAATTTTGAGTATCAATAATATAGATATTTCCGCCAAAATAGGAATATTTATTCCCGGAATATTGCAAAGTTTTAAGAAGGTCATAAGGTTCGGCAATTCCACTAGCTTCAACTAGTATTGCGTCAAGATCAGAATCTTCATTGGCGAGTTTAGCTAGAGGTTCGCTTAAGCCGTTACTTCCGATCATGCAACAAATACAGCCATTACTAAGTTCAATAGTTTGCTGGTCTAAGTTGCCGGAGAGTAGTTTGCTGTCGATATTTATTTTTCCAAAGTCGTTAACGATTGCACCTATTTTTAGATTGGGATTGGTTTTTAGCAGATGATTTAATAATGTCGTCTTTCCAGCACCCAAAAAACCAGAAATCATTATAACTGGGATTTTTTTGTGATTATTTTGTGTTTTTTGAATTTCGGTTTTCGAAAAATCATTAAAGATATCTTTCGAAAAGTCGGTTAAGTCGAAATTTTCATTCATGTAATAAGTTTAACAGATTTTTGAAAACCAGGCAATGACTTGATAAATACTAAAAAGTATTATATAATATATAAGTTACTCGAAAGAGTAAAGAAAATTAATAAAGAGGTGGTATGATATTATGAAAATATCAAAAATCAGTACAGTGCAGAATTTTAACAACATTCAATATGAAGAATATGAAGAAGCTAAGTTCGATACGGTAATTATTAATGAAAAAACTCCGCGGCTAGACAAGGTGGCGGAAGTATTCTTTAAACACGATAAGATAATCTATCGTTTTATAGATTTAAGTATTCTTATTGGGTTGTTTGTGCTAATTGCTTCGATGTTGAAGCAAAACAATAATGCAGTTATTCTTATCGGATTGATGGAGATTGCCCTTGGTGCTATGAGATATACAATCGGTATTCTGAAGCATCGGCATTTAAACAAAGATCTACCGATATTTGAGAAAGAACGTTTTGGAAACGACAAAACT
Source organism: Candidatus Nanogingivalaceae bacterium (assembly GCA_015257795.3). Taxonomy (NCBI): domain Bacteria; phylum Candidatus Saccharimonadota; class Candidatus Nanosyncoccalia; order Candidatus Nanogingivales; family Candidatus Nanogingivalaceae; species Candidatus Nanogingivalaceae bacterium. Next base: position 394,764 of record CP072208.2, on the reverse strand, counting down.
AACTTAGTTTGGTATAATGTTTTTCCAAAAACAAAGGAAGTCGAGAAACCTACAAATATCCAAAAAGAAGCTTTTGACTGTTTGAGAAGAATTAATAACCAAGTTAATAAGCAAGTATTTAGTTTTTATTCTTTCTGTATGGCAATCATGTTGGCTTTCTTTGCTATTGTGGCGGATATAATTGTTAGGAATGTACCAAATGCAGTTGGAGTTGTTGTATTTTTTGTTATTATTTTGTTTGGATTGTTGTGTTTTAAGAGTATTCATAACAATATTTCATCTCGTGCTAAGGATAACTTTAATATTAAGTTAACAACTTTTAACAAAGATGATAGAGTTATGGTTATAGCTAGATTTCAACCGGGAAAAAAAGAATTATATCAAATCGAGCTAGGAATTAAAACTAAAAATGCTCCTCAAGTGATTAAGGTCTTGCAAGACTTTGCATAAAACACCTCAAAAAATAAGGCAGCTAAGGCTGTCTTTTTTATTTTTAAAATTAAAGAGAAAGAAGGGGTTAGTTGACTTATTTTAAAAATATGATATCATAATATATGTTCGTATTTTCGCGAAAGTATTTTTTAGGAGGTTGTTTTTATGACATTAGTTAAGAAACAATACAACGGCAGAGAATTGCCAGTATTCGAAAACATGGATGAGGCGACGGAACATTTTAGCAAAGCCCGAAAAACGATTCTTTGGGTGATGATTATTTTTTCGGCTTGTTACAGCTTCTTTGTAGCCGTTTTGTTATCTTTTAGCTATCAATTAGATTTAGGGGAGTTGATTCTCAGCTTTATTGGTGGTTTTGTGATTTATAGTGCTTCTTGTAGCACAGAAGCCGACATTCGTGCACCAAAAGCAAAAGATGTTCGCTTAATTTATTCAAAAAAAGAAGGTAAATGGCTGATTTTTCCAAAAGATGATTATCCTGCAGTAGCTTTCGTACTAGAGAGTGAACTCGATGAAGAGAAAAATGCTTACATAGCAGCTATAAATGAAAGACAGCTAGAGATTAATGCAAAAAAAGAGTATTTCTCAATTGCAGGCTATATTTTAATGGGGGTTTTACTCCCTATTAATGGCTATGCTGCTTGTGCGGTCGTGATTATTGTTGAGGTTGCTAGAATTGTAATACACAGGAATAGCAATAAGGCGATAAGAAAAATACCTTATATCAAATCGAGGTAGGAATTAAAACTAAAAATGCTCCTCAAGTGATTAAGGTCTTGCAAGACTTTACATAAAACACCTCAATAAGGCAGCTAAGGCTGTCTTTTTATTTTATAACTAAAAAAGCTATTATTGACTTATTCAAAAAATATGATATCATAATATATGTTCGTATCTTTTGCGAAAGTATTTTTTAGGAGGTAGTTTCTATGACACTAGTTAAGAAACAATACAACGGCAGAGAATTGCCAGTATTTGATAACATGGATGAGGCGACAGAATATTTTGGTAGGCGTCGAAAAACAATTTATAAAGGGATAAATGCTCTTCTCTCGGTTTTTGGTCTTATATTAGGTATTATTGTAGTTTTGTTCCATCCATCTCTTGTTAGAGCTCTAGTAAGTATTATACTTCTTGCTGCAGGTAGTTTATATTGTATTATTGAAGAGCCCAAAATTCGTGCGCCGAAACAATTCATGGCGTTCTATTCGGAAGAAGGTGAAAAATGGCTGCTTTTTCCTGCAGATGAATATCCCGCAGTAGCTTTTGTGTTAGAAAATGAATATGACATGATGAAAGAAGATTACGCGATAGATGATTATGTGATAGATGCAAGTGACAGATATTTAAAAAAGAATACTGTAGCTAACCGTATTTTTGTTGTCGGTATTTTTTTATCAGCTATTTTGATGCCTATTGCACCTGTTCTTTCTAATGTTATTGCTGTTGGGACTGCTATTGTCAGTAAGGTTATTCGTTGGTAATAGCTGATGAATCTCTTAATATCCTTGCAAATATGCAGGGATTTTTTATTGACAAAAATTCAAAAAAAGCGTATAGTTAAATAATCTTATTTTTTTGGAGGTAGCCAAAATGTCAAAAGAAGAAGTACTTTTAGACGAAAAAAGCAAATACATCGGGATTTTAAGTGACTTATCGTTGGAGGGTGTTCGTAATCCTCGGGCTTTAGTGCAGACAATTGGAGAGCGTATTCCAAAATTGATAGAAGAACATTCTACGAACTTTGAAGGTAAAATTCATATTTGTGAAGTTTTCCGTAAAGAGCTTTCTGATATCACTGGGCGAGATGTTGGATATGATATTTCAAGAGCCGCGAGAAAAGAAATCTCTAACATAGATATGGTTGAACTATCTATTTTTGAAAAATATAATATTTTCGAAAGGGAGTTTGTAAATATATTACCACGATTTGTTTATCACGGAATAGATTATCTAGAACCCGAACATCGTGAAATTATATTAAAAGGTATAAAAACTCTTTTAAAAAATAAAGCTAAAATCCCGAACCCTAAAAAGGACGTGATCTTTATTTTGTATAAAGAGTTGAAGAAGAGAGGTTATAAATTTTCTCTTTTAGAGCGCATAAAAATATCGTTTTTTGCTTTTTAGTTATTGAGCCCGCGGGCTCTTTTTTTATTTGACTTTCCTCGTAAGATTTGGTAAAATGAAAGTACTAAAATATTACTTGTTCGAGAAAATCCGACCTTTAAAAACAATTTTTCGAACGCTTTAAATCAAGGAGAATAATGACTAATAATTTTAATGAAAAGCAGGCTCGAAAGCGGGCTAATTTACAAAAAAAGGCGCAAGATCTGCAAAAAAATCGCGATAAATACGTTGGAAACAGCAAGAAAGAAAGCGAAAAGAAGTCTGCAAAAGTAGCTCAGCAAAAAGCAAAGAATATCGCTAAGCACAATCATTCACAAAAAAATGATGCAAAAAAGGTAAATCTACCAACAACAACAAGGCGTGGTGCGGTTATTCGTGCTCAAAGAATGATCTCAAATGACATTAATATGCGCGCAACGCAACATATCGTAAATATCCCTGTTAACAAATCGCTGTTCAATGGTTTTGATGGTGAACAATTAACGGCTTCGAAGTTGAAAAAACTTCGCCCAGAAAAAGATAGCGTGCGAGTGATTCCGCTTGGTGGTTTGGGCGAGTTTGGAATTGGTAAAAATATGTTCGCAATCGAGTATATGGATGAAATCCTAGTTATCGATATGGGCTCAATTTTTCCTAACGAAGACTACCCTGGTGTAAACTTTATGACGCCGGATATTACATATTTGAAAGATAATATGCATAAAGTTAAAGCGGTTGCATTTACTCATGCCCACCTTGACCACATTGGTGCAGTTCGTCAGCTCTTGCCTGAATTTGGAAACAATATTCCAATTTATGCTACTGATTTTACGATTGGTATGATTAAGCGTCAAATGGAAGAGGCGGTTGTTGAAGTTTCACCAAACTATCAAGTTGTTGATCCATTTAAACACGAACAGATTAGGATTTCTGAGCATATGACGCTTGAGTTCGTGCATGTTCTTCACTCAATTCCAGGATGTGTAGCGATGGTTATTCGTACGCCAAATGGAAACATTGTACATATGGGTGACTGGCGTTTCGAAAATGATCCAGTCGACACACAGTTCGACCTTCCACGTCTTGCTGAGATTGCGCAAAAAGAGGGCGTTGATCTATTAATGAACGAAAGTACTAATATTGATACACCGGGAACACACCCACACAGTGAATATTCCATTGGTGAAAGTGTTGGCGAGGTTATGACAGCTTACCCTCACGCTCGATTGATTTTCTCATGTTTTTCAAGTCAGATTTATCGATTGCAATTGATTCTCGATGAAGCGGTAAAACATAATAGGAAAGTGGCTTTTGCAGGTTTCTCAATGATTAACGCAATTGAAGTTGCTTTGCGATCACGAAAAATTAAAGTTCCTAAAGATGTTATTGTGAAAATGGAAGATATCGTTAAACTTGATGATTCGAAAGTCTCAATCGTATGTACCGGCTCACAGGGTGAATTAAATGCTGTTTTGAACCGCATGGCAACTGGAGCTCACCGATTTGTGAAAATTAAAGCAACTGATGTTGTGGTGTTTTCATCAAGTCCTATTCCTGGAAATGAGCCTAGAGTTGCCTCAACAGTGGATGGATTGTTGCGCGAGGGTGCCGGTGTAATTCAACACGGCCGTGGTCATTATCACGGAATTGGCCCTCTACATCTTTCGGGGCATGCATATTATGATGATCATGTTCGATTGGTTGAAACTATTCGTCCAAAAAACTACTTGCCAGTTCACGGTGAATTCTATATGCTTCAACATAATGCCGAAATGGCGCAAAAAGTGCTTGGGCTAAAACGACATGAAATTCTTGTTGCGGATAGCGGTGATATTATTGAATTAACCAAAGAGCGCACAATTAAAAAAGGTGGCCGCGTTCATGTTGGATCAATTCTTTATGACAATACTGGAAACACGGTTCATGATGCTGTTGTAAAAGATCGTTTGCATATTTCGACAGAGGGAATCTTTATTATTGTTCTAACTATTAGTAAGAAAACGGGTCGGTTATTGAAGACTCCAGATGTGATTTCTCGTGGATTTGTATATCTTAAAGATAGTGAAGAATTGATTGGTAAGATTCGTCATTATTTGCGAATTAAAACCGATCGCGAAGTTGAACGTAAAATCGAAATTGCAGATATGAAACAAGAGATCAAGGATGATATTTCTCATATCTTGTTTGACTCAACTGGTCATACACCAATCGTTATTCCGGTTGTAAATAAAGTTTAAAATTTCAAAATGAGTAGTGAAAACTGCTCATTTTTTGTTATAAGGAATTTTAGCCGTAATCAATATGTGATATAATAAAGTAATGAATTTGAATTCTTCGCTCGGTTTAGTAAAAGGTGTTGGCGAAAAAACACTTGAAAAATTCGAAAATGCTAATTTAAGAACAGTTGGCGATCTTTTAGAGTTTTTTCCGAGAAAATATGAAGATTTTGCAAGTTTAACTAGTTTGAATGAAATTAAGCCGGGAAAAGTTTTATTTAAAGCTTATGCTGAAAAAGTTTCTATGCGCCGGGTTCGTCGGGGAATGACCATAACTGAGGCGATTTTAACAGATGGTAAGGAGAAGATTAAAGCGATTTGGTTTAATCAACCTTATAGGGTTAAGCAGTTGCAGGATGAAAATGAATTTTATTTTTCGGGAAAGTTTGAATTTAACTATAATCGTTACCAAATCACAAACCCAAGCGTAATGAAGCACGAAGAGTTGCCGAATAAAACAAATTTCGAAGGTGAAAATGGTGAAATTGTGCCAATTTATCATCAAAAAAAAGGTTTGAGAACGGATATAATTCGTAAAACTTTGGCGGAGTTAAAACCGCTCATGAAAATTCTGCCTGAAACTTTACCGGAAGTTGTTGTTCAAAAAGAAAAACTAATTTCACGTGCGCAAGCAATTGAGTGGGTGCATTTTCCTGAATCTGGAAAGCAGTTTGATTTAGCGATAAAACGATTGGCCTTCGAGGAGATTTTTGAGTTAATATTGGCTTCGAAATTGAATAAAATAGAAAATGAACAGTTGCGCGGATATATTTTTGAGCCAAGAATTCAAGATGTAAAAAAGTTTGTCGAAAAACTTCCGTTTGATTTAACGCCTTCTCAAAGGTTGGCTTCTTGGGAGATAATTCAAAATATGAAACAAGATTTTCCGATGAATCGGCTTTTACAGGGTGATGTTGGATCCGGTAAAACGACAGTGGCGGCGATTTCAGCATTAAATGCGATTAAAAATGGTTTTCAGGTTGCTGTTTTTGCACCAACTGAAATTTTAGCATTTCAGCTTGCGGAGAATTTTTCGAAAACATTATCTTGGGCTAATATTTCGGTTGGTTTTTTGTCGGGGAAAGTTAAGGGCAAACAGAGAGAAAATCTTTATCAAAACTTAAAAAATGGTGAAATAGATGTTTTGGTTGGAACGAGTGCAATCATACAAGATAAAGTTGAATTTTCGAATCTTGGTTTGGTGATTATTGACGAACAACATCGTTTTGGTGTAGCTCAACGGCAGAAAATTCTTGAAAAATCGCATCAGAAGATGCCGCATTTGCTTGCGATGACGGCGACGCCAATTCCACGATCATTACAATTGACTCTTTTTGGAGATTTGAGTGTTTCAATTTTAAAGGAAAAACCGGCTGGGCGAAAACCTGTAAAAACAGAAATTATTTCGCCGGCATCTCGTACACCAATGAATTCTAAAATCAAAACGGAAATTTCGAACGGGCGACAAGTGTTTATTATTGTTCCCGCAATTCAAGAGGGCAAAAACGAAGAAATTAAAAATGTCGAAACAGAATTTAAGCGGTTAAAACGTGATTTTAAGGGTCTTCGAATTTTACAACTTCATGGAAAAATGAAATCTGAAGAAAAAGAACAAGTTATGGCAGATTTTTTGGCGAAAAAAGCGGATATTTTATTATCGACTACTGTTATTGAAGTTGGTGTTGATATTCCAAATGCAAGTGTAATTGTGATTGAGAATGCGGATCGTTTTGGTTTGGCGCAGCTTCACCAGTTGCGTGGGCGTGTTGGTCGCGGTGGCGGAGATGCTTTTTGCTATCTTGTAATGAGTTCTAACGCAAAACCGCCTCAAAGACTTCAGGAAATTTCTAAAATAGACGATGGTTTTATTTTGGCAGAAAAAGATCTAGAGCTTCGTGGCGCGGGTGAAATCTACGGTAAGGCTCAGTCGGGTGAAATTAATCTGGAATTTGCAAATATTGGTGATACGCAGATAATTTATCAAGCGCAATCTGCTGTGGACTTTCTTTTCGAAAATCAAGAAGAATGGAAAAAATACCTAAGCAATAGACCAAAAACTCTTGAAAAATATCAACGCCTAACTCTATTAAATTAGATTTTAGTCTTGATTTTTGATTAAAAATTTGGTAAAATACTTAGTGAGTTTCCTCTTTTTAGTGAATGAATTTGTGTGTTAAGGAGTTCAGCTAAAAAGGTAAAGACATTTTTCGAAAATGCTGTTTCGAAAAATATGAGGCACTTTTTAAAAGATTTATCAACTTTTGGGAAGTGAAATATTAAATAATTTAAGGGAGAATTGATGCCAACAATCAATCAGTTAGTGCGAAAACCTCGAAAGACTGCTGCGAAAAAATCAAAATCGCCAGCACTTGGACGAATCCATAATGCGCTAAAAACTAAATATTATGCACAAAACGCACCTCTAAAACGTGGAGTTTGTGTTAAAGTTACAACAAAGACACCTAAAAAGCCTAACTCAGCGCTCCGAAAAGTTGCACGTGTTCGCTTGACAAATGGTTATGAAGTATGGGCTTACATTGGTGGTGAAGGTCACAACCTTCAAGAGCACGCCGTAGTTTTGGTTCGCGGTGGACGTGTGCCTGACCTTCCAGGTGTGCGATATCACATCGTACGCGGTGCACTAGACCTTCAAGGTGTTTCAGATCGTAAACAAGGCCGTTCAAAATACGGTGCGAAGAAGGAGAAATAAAGATGCCCCGAAAAGTTACCAAGAAGTTACAACGAGAACTAAAACCAGACCGACGATACCAATCAGTTTTGGTTCAAAGATTGATCAACAAATCTATGCTTGACGGTAAAAAACTTGTTGCCGAAAAAGCTGTTTATAAAGCACTTGAAACTGCAGCCAAAAAACTTGATAGTGAAGATCCATTAGAGATCTTTGAAAAGGCTTTGAAAAATATTTCACCAGCATTTGAAGTTAAATCTCGACGCGTTGGTGGTGCTAACTATCAGATTCCGTTCCCAGTTCAAGGACACCGACAACTTCACTTTGCTTTTAGCTGGCTAGTTCAAGCAGCTCGAGCACGAAGCGGAATGCCTTACAGTCAACGTTTAGCACTTGAAATTGTTGATGCTTATAATGAAACTGGTGCAGCTTTCAAAAAGAAAGAAGATACTCATAAGATGGCAGAAGCTAACCGTGCTTTTGCTCACTTTGCACGAGGATAATCAGTATAAAACCGCTTGCTTTTCTGAAGGGGCGGTTTTATTTTGCCTATAAAATATAAGCATTTTGAAAAAATAAGTAAAACATGTTATAATTATCCCGAGAAAGGAAAAGATGGATAGGACTAGAAATGCATATAGGCGATTAGGCCGAATACATAAAATTTACCATGGTGGAAAGATTTCAAAGGATAGGTTGGTTGGACTAATAGATGGAGCAACGGCTATTATTATTACTTTGATGGTTCTTGAGATTAAATTACCAACTTCTTCAAATAGCTTAACGGAATTGCACAAGTTTGGCTTTTCGATTTTAATTTATTTTGCAAGTTTTATTATTGTTGGTATTCAGTGGAACAGACATCACCATATTTTAGATAAAGTGGATAGAGTAACAAATAGCTTTATTTGGAAGAATATGATGTATATGTTTTTTATGTCGTTAATTCCGCTTTTCATGCGTTGGGTGCTTTCTTCGCCAAACGAGGTGCTTCCAGCATTTGGCTATGCGATGATTTATCTACTTACAGATCTTGCAACTCGTTGGATTACTGCGAGTGCATCTGGTGATAATGCAGGCTTTTTTCATGGAGAGAATCGTAGAATTCAACGAAAATACCATCTTTTGCATACGGGTGTGATGGTGGTATGGATTGCAATAATCGCTTTTATCTCAATTTTTTTACCGCAAGTTGAAATTTTCTTCTTAATTGTTCTACCCGTAGTAATTTCATTATTTACTGTTTTTGAAGACGAAAGAGAAGAACTTGAAAGAGATATGTAAAAATAATAACCCTTGAAGGAGGGTTATTATTTTGCTTTGAAGAATAGTATTTTTGCACCTGAATAAAGTTTTTCGTTAACTAGAACTAGCTCTTTAGATTCGAAATTTTCAAGCTCTTTAGGCTGTGATAAAATTAGGATCCCGTCGGTCTTTAACCTTTTGCAAAGATTCTTGATCGTTGGAAATTGAGGGTCGTAGTATGGCGGATCTGCAAAAATAATATCAAAACTTGGTATCTCTTCAATTTCACCAAGATGGAATTGAGATTTAGTTGAGTTTAGCCAGCTTGAAACGCTTGCGCGAATTAATTTAGTTTCGCCAGCATTTGAATTTTTTTCTGTAATTTTTAGGTTTTCGGAAAGTATCTTTTGAGCTGAACGGCTTTTTTCGATAAAAACGACCTTTTTTGATCCGCGTGAAACTGCTTCAAGTCCTAAAGCTCCAGTTCCTGCAAAAGCATCAAGGACTTCGGCGTTGGGGATTCTTTGCTGGATTGCGTTAAAAATTGCATTTCTTGCGCGCTCACTCATTGGGTGGGTTTGTCGTGAATTTGGAGCAGTAATTTTGTGGTTTTTAAAAATTCCTGAAATTAAGCGGATGTTCATTTTTTGCTCCTTGAGTTTTCGAAATCCTTAACTGAAGCGCGTCGAATACCCTCAAACCATCCAAGGGCGACTATTTTTGAAATCTCGGGTAGTAATATAGACTTCGTATTGCGCGCAAGAGATGTTGTCCATCCTTTTTCAAGGTAGGTTTCGTAATATTTCTGATCAGCAACCCATTTTATTTTTTCTTCAAAAACTTCCATAAAATCACCATTTAACACGCGAGAAATTTCTTCTTCGGTTGGGTCATTTGTGATTTTTTTTGCTGCGATAGAGGTTATCATTGTCGCTACGCCCATTTCATACAACATATGCGAACTCATAACACCTTTAGGTCCGATATATTCCCAGTTATTAAGAAGCCTTTCTCGCCAATTCTTTCCAGAAAGAAACATTTTTTTAATTATTTTATCTCGTTCTTCAGGTTTTTTACCAGAAATTTCAATGATCTTATCGGTCATTGGGTATTGATGTGCAGGCGTTAAAGCGTCAGTAATCGCATGAGCCATCCATCCAGCCTCAAAACTTGCTCGCACGTAATTTTTTTCAGAAAGTGCCTTGGAAAGATTAAATAGGTGATTTTCGACATAGGTTTTTATGGGTGTTAAATCACCATAAGGCTCAACGAAATGCCAAGGTTCGTCTTTTCCTGGAGATTTTGTTTTAATACCGTCTGGACCACCGTTTCCTTCAAAAACTAATATTTCGTCAATTTTCGGAAAATGAACTTTTGAAAAAGTTGGATTTTTCGAAAGGATCTTTCGAAGTGTTAAGCGTGCTGCTCGATCAATTTTTTGATGAGTTCCGGCGATTTTGTCGGCTTTTTGAAAAGGGGTTGCTCTTGAATACATGTATAAATTTTAGCATTTTTTAAGCTAAAAATCAAAAGTTGAATTTTTATTTTGCTTGTGTTAAAATGGGGCTAATGAGTAAAATTGCAAAATACTTAAATGGACATATTATCGGAGAGGTTTCGGCTCGCGAGACTAGACTAAAACAATTTTCGACAGATCGTAGCTTTCTTAAAATTAAGCCAGATTTAGTGGTCTACCCAAGATTCAATGAGGATATTCAAAAGATTATGCGCTTTTCTTGGCAGTTGGCCGAGAAGGATTATATTTTTGGCGTAACTGCACGTGGTTATGGTGGAAGTACTGATGGATCTTCGATTGGAAAAGGTATTGTTCTTGATATTTCTCGCCATCTTGATAAAATTAAGGAGCTTGATTTACGCTCAAAGACGGTTCAAGTTCAAGCTGGTGCTAATTTTCAAAAATTAAAACTCGCAATAGCATCTCAGGCGATGGATATTCCGCAAAGTCCCGCAGGAGAACGGTTAACTGTTGGTGGTGCGATTGCAATGAATTTACCTGCGGAAAAATATAATTACGGTGAATTGGTTGATTTTATCGAAGAACTTGAAGTCGTTTTAAGTAACGGTGATATTATTAATATAGGTAAAATTTCGCGTAAAGAATTGAGTGAAAAGACTGCTCTTTCTAGCTTTGAGGGCGAGATTTATCGTAAAATTGATGCATTAATTGAAGATAATTACAGTTTAATTCAGAAAATAGACAAAGATTCTAGCTTTGGATATTCTGGGATTGCTAACGTAAAAAATGAGGATGGAACTTTTAACCTAATTCCGCTATTTTTCGGCTCCCTTGGAACTCTTGGCGTTATAACGGAGGCACGAATTAAAACAGAATATATAACTAACGAAACCAATTTTATGGTTGTTGGTTTTTCGAATCGTGATGATGCACGAGATTTTAATGATGAGATTGCAAAATTTAACCCAGATATTGTTGAGCTCTATGATGGAAAAATGTTTGAAGCTGCTGTAGCTTCGGGCAAAAAATATCAATTTTATTTAGATAGAAATTCACAAAAATTAGCTACGAAACTGGTTGTTGTGGTTGGAATTACGGATAAAACGGCAAAAAAGATTCTTTCAAAAATGAATAAAATCCAAAAGATTTCAACTAATTTTGAAGGTTCAACAGTCTGGATTCCTGGTGATGATGAATTTTCGAAAGCTGAAATGGAGTCGATTCGGGATGTTCGCGAAATTTTACGTGCAAGAAGTGGCGTTATAAAACAAGAAATTTACCCAATTCAAGGTGTTTATGTGCCTATGGAAAGGTTTGAGGCGTTTTATTTAGGTCTTCAAAAACTAGCTTTGCAATACAGTATTCCGGCGCCTATTCAAGGCTCAGCCTTAACTTCTGTATTTGAAATTCTCGCAGAATTTGATTTTTCGAAAGTTACCGACCGACAAAAAGCATTACGATTTGTTGCTGATTTAGGTGCTTTGCTAGCTAAAGTTGACGGCGAATTTGCGTACGGTGCTGGTGAGGGGAGAATTTACGGTCACTTCGTGGCGAGAAATGTAGGCGAAGAAGTAGAAAATATTTACTTGCAAATTAAAGATATTTTCGACCCAATGCATATTTTAAACCCTGGAGTAAAAGGTCGCCCAGATACAAAAGAGTTAGTTAAATCTATTCAAAATGGAAAATAGACCAAATTTTGAAACAGGCGAGGGCTTGACTGTCCAAAATGATACTCGAAATGTTATAGATAAGTACAAGGGCTTGTCTGTTGCGGAGATTAAAGATGACCTTGACCGTTCGCGTCATGATTTTCATGTTGCGATTGAGAATTTTCAACATGATTTTAATATTGGTACCATTGCACGAAATGCGAACGCCTTCAACGCGGCAGGGATTCATATTATTGGCCGCCGGCATTGGAATCGCCGAGGGGCAATGAAAACAGAAGCCTATATGAATATTTTTCACCACAAAACAGTTATGGAATTTATAAATTGGGCAAAACAGAATAATCTAAAGTTAATTGCGGTTGATAATCAAAAAGGTTCAAAAAAACTAAACGAGATTGAGTTAGAAAAAGGTTCGATTTTAGTGTTTGGCAATGAAAGTGATGGGCTTTCGAAAGAAATGGTTGAAGCTTGCAAAGAAATGGTTGCTATTGAGCAATTTGGATCAACTAGAAGTGTTAACGTTGGTGTGGCTAGCGGTATTTTGATGTATGAATTTGTTCGACAAAATTATTTGACAAAGTAAGTTTCTGATGATATACTATTAAATATCAAATTAGAAACGGGGTGTGTTCTTTATGGCAAAATCGAAAAAGGATATTTTAATACATATTCTTGTAACTTTCATAATTTTGTGCGATATTTTTTCTGCAAGGTATTTTCTTGTAAATGGTAGTTTCCTTGGGATTGTTGCAATGCTTTCACTTCCTATAAGTATTGTAGTTACTCGTCAATGGGATTATCGCGACTAGTATTTCGGGCGTTTCGGCGCTCTTTTTTGCTTTAAAAAATAGGGTATGTTATAATAAAGGTGTATGAAGACAAAAGTAAAGAATATTTCAGACGTAAAAGTTGAGCTTACAATTTCTCTTGGAGTTGAAGAATTAAAAGCTGCTGAGCAAGTTGCGTTAACTAAGCTTGCAAAAGAAGTTAAAATTGAAGGATTTCGAAAGGGTAAAGCACCTCTTGAAATGGTTGCAGCACAAGTTGATCAAAACGTTCTTGGTCAAGAAATTATCGAAAATGCACTTTCGAAAGCTGTCGCTGAAGCCTTTTTGAAGGAAAAAATTCAGGCGATTAATCGGCCTGAGGTTGATGTTAAAAAATTTGTCCCTGGAACAGAACTTGAATTTACGGCAACTTCAGAGATTATGCCGAAAGTTGAATTGGGCGACTATAAAAACTTAAAGGTTAAAAAAGAAAAAGTTTCAGTTAGCCAGAAAGAAGTCAACGAAACAATCGACCAAATTTTGAAGAATTTTGCTGAAAAGAAAAAAGTTAAGCGCGCTGCTAAAGAAGGCGATGAAGTTGTTATCGATTTCTTGGGTAAAAAAGATGGTGTAGCTTTTGATGGTGGAAAAGCCGAAAAGTTCCCACTTGAGCTTGGTTCAAAATCATTCATTCCTGGCTTCGAAGAAGGACTGATTGGTAAAAAAGCGGGCGATGAACTTTCTCTTGATTTGAAATTCCCTAAAGATTACCACGCAAAAGATTTGGCTGGAGCAAAAGTTGTATTTGAAGTTAAAATTCATGAAGTTCGTGAGAATGTTTTGCCTGAAATCAATGAAGAATTCCTTTCAAAATTAGGCGAATTTAAAACTAAAGAAGATTTTGAAAAGCAAATCAAAGAAGATCTTAAAACTCAAAAACAAGCCGAAACTGATGACAAATTTAAAGATGAACTTGTAAAGAAGCTTGCTGAAGTTTCGAAAGTTCCTGTTCCTGAAATTTTGCTTGAAGATCAAAAACAAAGTATCGAAATGGATATGCAACAAAACTTGATGTATTCAGGCCTATCTTTAGATGATTACCTTAAGCGAATGAATAAAACTCGCGAAGAGTGGCTAGAAAATGATGTTAAAGCTGTTGCCGAATCTCGAGTTAAATCTGGTTTAGCTTTAGCTGAGCTTTCGAAAGTTGAAAAAATTCAATCTAGTGTAGATGAACTTGATGCTCGAATCGCTCAACTAAAAGAACAATATGGTAACAGTAAAGAAGTTGTAAAACAACTTTCTTCTGACGATGTTCGCCGTAATTTGGCAAATCAAATTTTGACCGAAAAAACAATTGATTTGTTGGTTAAATTAAACTCTTAATTGAATATATACAATAAAAAACAAGCTCAATCGGCTGACCTGACAATAGCAGTTTAGCTAAATGGGTTAATATTAGCGAGTCAAGTCGTTTGGCTCGCTTTTTCCTTATCTAGTTTTTCGATGAAATTGTAATAAACGTAAATTTGGATAGTACGATTGTGTTTCGTGCCAGTTAGTTTATGAATCACAATCTTATCAATCAGCTCATTCACTATCTCAACGGCTAATTCTGGTAGCTTTGTATATTTGGAAATAGGCTTAATTCCTACGACCAGCAGAAAAACCAGCAACTTTTATGAAGTTGCTGGTTTTGTTTATATAATTTTTATAAAGAAGTAATAAAAGTTAAACCGCCTAATATCACTCCCGCTGCATTAGGAATAATGAGGATCCAATCTTTTTTAGGTTCTTTTGTCCAACCATAGATTACCCAAATTAAACAAGAAACTGCTGCGAATAGTGGTTGGAACGGTTGAGCTTTTACTCCTTGCAGGTTAGCGATAATTTGTGGAACATATGCAATAAAGACAAGGATCCCAATAAAAGCTCCAATAGATCCGACAAAGCGATTAATTTTTTGTTTAGACATATAATACCTCCTGAGGTTTATTATATCAGAAAGAAAAAGATACTGTCAATAATTTTGTATAAACACTCTAGTAGAGTTTTACGGAGTGTTAATCAAATAAGCTTTCAAGTGTGTCAGAACATTAGCCAAACCATTTATGGATGCGTTGACTTTGAAATCTGTCTAACAGGGTGGACTAACAAGCATTGTTTTTCGTTTGGGGTGATTTCATATCCAAGAACAACCTTCTGTCCTTCTGGTGTAATGCCAAGTGCGATATGAATACATTCTTTACTAACGGTTCCATGTCTTAACGGAAGATAGGTTCCGTCAAGGAATGAAACAGAGTAGTTAGCTTCTAAGCATCTCTTATGAAAAACAGCGACATTCTAAAGAGCTTGTTTTTAAATTGAAAATAAAATATAATGGGATGAGTTTAGTACCTTAGGAGGTGAAGAAAATGGTTTCTTTAGAAGAAGCAATTGAAAATAAATCGCCCAGCCTTCAAAATGTAGCACCGGTTTACAAAAGGATAATTCTTTCGATAAAAGAGATAAACTGGCTGGGTATAATTTATTACAATCTTCGGATTGGTCATGCGGTTATCGACTCAAAGCTTGATTGTATTGGGATTTTATTGCCTGGAAAGAGGAGTAATAGACCAAGGATTTCATTTAGTTTTTTGATAGAAAATAATGAACTTGTAGACCTAGAGTGTTTAGATGAAAAAGTTAAGAATATTCTTATTAAAACAATTCAAGAATCTCTTGGGTATAATGTTTTTAAGCCGATCAAAGAGGTTAAGGTTGGAGGTAAATATAGACATTATGGTGGTGAGGAATTTATTGTTAAAAACATTTCTCAACATACAGATCATGACGAGAAATTGGTGAATTACCAAAAAATTGGTGAAGAAGAAATCTGGTCACGCCCGATAGAAACATTTACTGATGGAAGATTTCAGTTGGTGGACTAAAAAGCTTGCAAATTTTGCAGGCTTTTATTTTTTTGTTCTTGACGAAATGTTCCGGTTGTGATAAAATTAAAAAGTAGTCGGCCAGCGGGTCGGCATTTTTCATAAGAAAATGTTTTGAAAGGATAAAATGGAAGATTTGAATGTTAAACAAATGATGTTAGCTGCAAAAAACATTGCTGCTGAAAAGAACTTGCCTGAAGAAAAAGTTCTAGAAGTTATTGAAATGGCAATCGCTGCCGCTTGGCGCCGCGAGAACGGAAATCGCGACCAGAATGTTCGTGCTGAGCTTAATACTGAAACTGGTGATGCGGAAGTTTTTGTTCAATATGAAGTTGTTGATGGTGAGGAAGCTTACAATATTAATAACGAAATTTCGCTTGAAGATGCAAAAGAACTTGATCCAAATGCTGAAGTTGGTGAAATTGTTGAAGAGAAATTTCCTGTTGAAACTTTCGGTCGAGTTGCTGCACAAACTGCAAAACAAGTTGTGTTGCAACGGCTTCGTGAAGCTGAACGTGAAATCATTCTTGAGGAATATGAAGATAAGGTTGGTACGATTGTAAGTGGATCTGTTTCGAAAATTGACCAACGATTTGTTCGAATTGATCTTGGTAAAGCGACTGGAGTTATGCCACTTCGTGAACAAATCAACGGTGAATACTTTAGTGTTGGTCAACGAGTTAAAGTTTTGATTAAAGAGATTGAGCGTGAAGGTCGTGCGCCAGAATTAATTCTTTCTCGTGCAGATGCTAAATTTGTTGAAAATCTTTTTGAGCAAGAGGTTCCTGAGCTTGAAACTGGAATGGTTGAAATTGTGGGAATTGCTCGTGAGGCTGGTCGTCGAACAAAAATGGCTGTTCGCTCAATGATGAGTGGCGTTGATCCAGTTGGAACATTCGTTGGTAGTCGTGGAGTACGTGTTCAATCGGTTATGAATGAGATTGGTGAGCGCGAAAAAATCGATATTATTACATGGAGTGAAAACCCAAGTGAATTTATTCGTGAAGCTCTAAACCCAGCCGAGGTTATTGAAGTTCAAATCAAACCTACTGGCGAAAATGAGAAAAAACGTGCAACAGTGCTTGTTAATGAAGATCAACAAAGTATTGCGATTGGTCGTGCAGGTCAAAATGTTCGTCTTGCAAGTCGATTAACTGGGTATGAGCTTGATATTGAGCTTGCTAAACCCGCTGAAAAGAAAACTCGTGGAAATGTTGAAGATGGATTGTTTAACGCTTTAAACGAGGCAACTGAGAGTGAAGTTGTTGAAAATCTTGATGGTGACGAAAGTGATCGGGAAAAGTTTGGTGGTGAAGATCAATAAAACCTTGAAAGCTAGCAGGGGTTGACTGCTAGCTTTTCTTATGTTATAATTGTTACATTGGCTTTGGGCAACCAAAGTACTTAAAAAAGGAGGCATTTAGATATGCGAAAGAAACGTGAAGAATTGAAAGTTATCATTCCTGCAGCAGGAAATGGTACGCGTGCATTACCAGCAACCACAGAAGTTGCCAAAGAATTACTACCAATACCCTTTGAGGGCTACCTACAAAATTCAATTGTGGTTTTGATGAAGAAGCTGGTTCAGGCTGGAATACTCACAAAGAACGTTGCGATTGTTATTAGCCCTGAAAAAACTTCAATAAAAAGTGTTTTCGAAAGTAAAAAAGCAATTGTTGAAGAGCTTCGAAGCAAGGGTAAACATGATTTTGCTGAAAAAGTTGAACAGGTTGAATTTTTAGCTCCGGCGAAATTTATCCAACAAGATTGCGAATTCTATGGTAATCAAGCTCCACTCAGCACACCTGAAGTTATTGATTTCATCGGTGAAAGCGATTTTGCTTACTTTTTCCCAGACGACAACTTTGCAACAGTTGGTAAAAATGAATTCGAGCAAATCTTCGAAGCTTACGAGAAGTTTGGCGGAAGCATTCTGCCGGTTAAGCAAGTGCGGAACGACGATGAGTATGGAAAATATGCAATTGTTGTGGGTGAAATCATTCATCGTCCGCGAGACAAAAACGATAATTTGGTTTTAGAAGTTGAAAAAATCGACGAAAAACCAGGTTTTGAAAAGGCTAAAAGCGAGCTCGCAAGTGTTCGTGGAGCAATTTTCGAAAATGAACTCATTAAATATATGAGTGATTATGCGGAAAATTTTGACGGAAACGGTGAGTTGATGTATCAGATTCCTGTACAAAATGCAATGAATGATGGAATGAAATTCTATGCAGTTCGAATTAACGGATTGTATTGCGATATTGGGAATTGTTATGACTATGCTCTAACGATTGCTACAATGATGATGTTGGGAGAAGATGGGGTAAAATTTACTGAAGACCTCGAAGAAAGAAGTGAAGATATCGAAAGCCTCTAGTAAAAAAATAAACGCTCAGTAATGAGCGTTTTTTAAATTCCTTCATGTTGAAGTAGCCAGCTTTTGCGATTTTGTCCGCTATTGTAGCCGCCAAAATCCATGTCTTTAGTGAGAACTCGATGACAAGGAATAATTATTGAAAGTTTATTGGCGTTTAGAGCATTACCAACTGCGCGGATTGCATTTGGATTTTCGATTTTTTCGGCAATTTCTGAATAAGTTGTAGTTGAGCCTGATCGAACGTTTCGAATTTCTTCCCAAACTTGTTTTTGAAAATCTGTGCCAATCATCTCGATAGGTGTTTGAAAGCCGGCAAAAGGGTGTTTGAAATAATCTTCAAGTTCGGCGCGAATTTGTTTTATAGGCAAATTTTCGCCTTCAGGAATTTCAGTTGTTTCGAAAAAATCTTTAATTTGCTCAAGATCTTTTTCGAAATTATCGTTGTCTTGAAATTCCAAAAAAACTAATGCGTCTTCATTCGCAATTGCAATCATTTCACCCAAAGGGGTTTGAATTTTAGATAATTTCAGTTCACACATTTTAATACAGTAATTATATACAAAAAAAGAATAAAAGTCAAATAAGCTCCAAAACTGTATCAAAAAATAAAAAGAGGTAAGTCGTTTAAGTATTAGGTTGCTAAGATGTGGTATAATAAGAGTATGAATCCTGAAGATTTTCAAGAAATTATTGCAAGAATGAGCGAAAACGCACAAAAAAGTCTGGAGCGTGCGGAGTTTTATTCGCGTGAATTTAAAACGGGCTATATTGGAATTGAGCACGTTTTGTTGGGAATTCTGGATAATCGCGAATCTTCAGCGACGCTTTTAGCATATCGCCACAATTTAAAGTTTGAAAATGTATATGATTTTTTAGTTGAAAGCCCGCTTTCGAAACATAGAATACCTGCGCCAGAAGATCCAAATATGAGAATTTTAACCGATCGAGCGGCTTTTGCGATAAAAATGGCAAGTTTGGTTTCTGGTAATTCTGAAGAAATTACTACTAAAAATCTTCTTTTTTCGATAATTAAACAGAAAAACTTACAACTTCAGGTGATGCTTCGAAAAATTGGAACAGATGTCGAGGGGCTTTCAGCGATTTTGGATGAAGAAATGGCAAATGAAGGCGCTGATGATAATATTAGGAATGTTTTTAATTCGATAACAGAAACTGAAACAATTCCAAAACAGCAAAGTGGGCGAGAAATAACACTTTTGAAAAAATTTGGTGAAGATTTAACTCAAAAAGCCAAAGATGGTGAGCTTGATCCGGTTATTGGTCGAGAAATTGAAGTACAGCGGTTGATTACAATTTTATTAAGGCGCACAAAATCAAACCCAGTTTTGATTGGTGAGGCGGGTGTTGGAAAAACGGCAGTAGTTGAACTTTTGGCGCAAAAAATTGCGAGCGGAAAAGTTCCACATCAGTTAGTGAATAAAAAGATTTTCGAAATTGATCTTGCGGGAATGTTGGCTGGTACGAAATTCCGAGGCCAGTTTGAGGAGCGCTTGAAGAATGTAATTAGTGCGCTTGAAAAACATCAAGAAATTATTGCATTTATCGATGAAATACACTTGTTAACAGGAACTGGTTCGGCGGATGGTGCAATGGATGCGGCAAATATTTTGAAACCGGCGCTTGCTCGAGGTAGAATCAAGTTAATTGGTGCGACAACTTTTGACGAATACAAGAAAACAATAGAAAAGGATTCTGCATTAACTCGACGTTTTCAGTCTATTCGAGTTGATGAACCGAGCTTAAAAGATACGCTTGAAATTCTTAAAGGTTTGCGTGAAAAATATGAAAAATATCACGGCGTTGTGATTTCTGATGAAATTTTAAGCGAAATTGTTGATATGAGCGCGCGGTATGTTTTTGATCGCCAAATGCCAGATAAAGCGATTGATACTTTAGATGAAGCTAGCGCGTTGCTTGTAAGCAAAAATTCTCTACATTCGAATAAAATTGTCAATTATTTGCATGAAATTGACGAACTAAAAAAGAAGAAAATGATAGCTGAATTTAGTGAAAAAGATTTGGTTCCAATTTATGAATCACGAATTTTGCAGCTTGAAAAAAAGATTACTGAAGAGAAAAAGAGACGCAGTAAAACGAAAAAAATGATCTTAACAAGTGATTTGGTTGCGAAGGCGATTTCACTTAAAACAAATATTCCCGTGCGGAAGATTTCGAAAAATCAAGCAAAAGTCCTAAAAAATCTCGAAAAGCATCTTTCGAAAAAGGTGATTGGGCAAAGTGAGGCGATTGAGCAAATTTCGAAAGCGATTCGGCGTAATAAGTCTGGGCTATCGGATGAAAATCGCCCAATTGGTTCGTTTATTTTTCTTGGTCCAAGTGGTGTCGGAAAAACTGAACTTTCGCGCCAGCTTGCCGAGGAAGTTTTTGGCGGTTCGAAATCATTGATTAAAATCGATATGAGCGAGTTTGGCGAAAAGCATAAAACTTCGCAGCTTTTAGGCGCGCCTGCTGGCTATGTTGGCTACGGAGAGGGTGGAACTTTAACCGAAAAAATTCGCCGACAGCCATATTCTGTAGTGCTTTTTGATGAGATTGAGAAAGCGCATCCTGATGTTTTTAACTTGCTTTTACAGCTTTTAGAAGATGGTGAATTGACGGATTCGCAAGGCCGAAAAGTTTCATTTAAAAATACAGTGATTATATTAACAAGTAATCTTGGTGCGAATGAAATTATGCGTGAAAATTCACTCGGTTTTGAAGCGGAAAATTCGTTAGAAAAAAGCCACTCTAAAAACAAGAAATTAACTAAAAAAGCGCTTTCGAAATTCTTAAAACCCGAGCTCTTAAATCGTTTTGATGGAATAATTACATTCAAGCCGCTTTCGAAAAAGGAAATTGGTCAAATCTTTGAATTACTTCTAGCTGATTTAAACAATCGTTTGTTGAGAAAAGGTTTGAACTTAAAAGTTCGAAAAGCTGTTAAAGATAGGATTATCGAAAAGGGTTATGATAGTAAAAATGGCGTAAGACCGCTTCGGCGAACAATTGAGGATCTACTTGAATGCCCTTTGGCTGAAGAAATCTTAGACAAAAATCCACCAGAAGGAACCCAATTTATTGCGGCTATGCGAAAGGGCGAAATTAAGATTGAAATTTCGAAAGAATAAGGAGAAATATGAAAGATAATTTAAAAAGCTATTTAGTGCCAACTGTAGTTGAAGAAACAAATAGAGGCGAGCGTGCGTTTGATATTTATTCGCGGCTTCTAAATGAGCGTGTGATTTTTTTGGGTGAAGAGGTAAATTCGCATACGGCAAATGTTGTGGTGGCGCAACTTCTTCATTTAGCGTATGAAAACCCAGACGAAGATATTAAGCTTTATATAAATAGCCCAGGCGGGAGTGTGTATGATGGTTTGGCGATTTACGATACGATGAATTTTATTAAGCCTGATGTTCAAACGATAGGGATTGGCTTGCAGGCTTCAATGGGTGCATTTTTGCTTTCGGCGGGTGCAAAAGGTAAACGTGCAGTACTACCAAACGCTCGAGTGATGATTCACCAGCCTTCAAGTGGTACGCGCGGAAAAATTACCGATCAAGAAATTGATTTGCGCGAAGGGCTACTTTTAAAGGAGAAGCTTGCGAAAATTCTTTCGAAAAACACTGGTCAGGATTTCGAAAAGCTCAAAAATGATATGGAGCGAGATTATTGGATGAGTGCTGAAGAAGCTGTTGAATACGGTTTGGTTGATAAAATAATTAAACAAGAAAAATAGCCTCGCGAACGAGACTATTAATAGCTATATCCGTCAATTGGTGTAACTTTTTCGCCAATGGCGGATTTTTTCAGAGCTTTTAGTCGATTCCATTCTGTTTTTGAAACAGGGACAGGCCAAATTTGTTCTTCTGAATTATCTCCACTCTTAGGGATACGCTGTGCCAAAACATAATATTGCCCATTTGGCAATAAAATATTTACGCCTGCAGCATAAGGAGTTTCCGCACGAGAGCGGCCGATAATATCAATGAATCTGAATTCAGATCCTGTGCTTTGTGCATCGTAGGCACAATTTGTGATATCCTTTCCATCTTCGTCTACGAGCTTAATCAACGGGTGAATTCTTAATTTCGTTGAGATTGAAAAGTATACTTTATCAATTTTTTGGCCATTTACATCTGTAAAGGTTAACCCTTTTGCTTCAAACGGCTCAGCGAAATATTCATCTCTGTTTTTCTTAAATTTGCCCCACTTATCTTTCGAGAAAGATTTACCTTTTTCGAAATAGTCTTTGAAGCTAACTTGAGTGGTGTTATTTTTGCGTTCTTGCGCAAAAGCTCTACTTGTAGTAGAGTATGTTGAAAACGAAAATAGCGCTACGAAGAGCACTAAAAAGACATATTTTTTCTTCATTTTAAGTCCTTCTAATGCACTCAAAAAACAGCTAAAAGCAAAATTTCAAGGTGCATAAATAATTATTTAACAACTATATAATACCATAAATTCAATAAAAAATCAATAAGGGTTGACTTTTTATTGAAAAAGGTGTAGAATATTTAAGCTTTCGAGCAAAAAAATGTAGGGGGTGAAATTATGACAGTAGTAAAGAGAATGACTGAAGTAATTAAGCATGCTAATTCTGAAGTGATTAGCGAAAAGAAAAATCGAGAAATGATTGAAGGAGAGCAAGCAGCTCTAAAAGTAGAGGAAACAGCCTCCTTAGTACCTCGAATGTAATTTGTATAACCACTTTTTAAGTGGTTTTTTTATTGATTTTTTTTGATAAATATGTTAGAATGGGCTACAAGAAGTAGTGTGTCTGTGGGAAAAAATACTTCGAAATTGATGGCAAAATTTCGAAAGTCATAGACGGGGAATCTTCGGGCCGATTCTAATAACACTTTAAATGCGAGGAGAAAAATGGCAAAAAAGCACTTTAATGCTGTAGGGCGCGCTTTCTTTTCTAAAGAAGACGTCGTTCTTGAAACCCCAGATTTAATCGCTCACCAAAAAGAATCTTGGAAGGATTTTGTCGATAATGGTTTGAGTGAGATCTTTGAAGAAATTAACCCGATCGATGATTACACCGGTCAAAAATTAGCTTTGCGTTTTAAGAGCTATAATTTTCAAGATCCAAAAACTACAAAAGATTTTGCAAAAGAAAATAACCTAACTTTCGAAGCTCCACTTCACGTTCAAGTTGAGCTTACAAACAAAGTTACCGGTGAAGTTAAAGAGCAAGAAATCTATCTTGGTGATTACCCTTGGATGACTAACCAAGGTACTTTCATTATTAACGGAACTGAGCGTGTAATTGTTTCTCAGTTGATTCGTTCTGAAGGTGTTTACTTTAATGCTGAAACTGGAAATGATGGAAAGAATTATTATGGTGCAAAAGTTATCCCAGTTCGTGGCGCATGGCTAGAGTTTGAAACAGATAACAAAGGTGTAATTTACGTAAAAATCGACCGTCGTCGAAAACTTCCAGTTACAACTTTCTTGCGTGCACTTGGTCGCATGACAAATGCTGAAATTCGAAACACTTTTGCAGATGTTGATACTGGTGATATTAAATTTATCGATTCAACTCTTGAAAAAGATCAAACTTCAAGCCCGTCAACTGCTTTAATTGAAGTTTATCGTCGTCTTCGCCCAGGAGATTTGGCGACTATTGAGAACGCTCGAAATATGATTGAGCGAATGTTCTTCGACTTTAAACGATTTGATTATGGTCGTGTTGGACGTTATAAGATTAATAAACGATTAAATCTTGAAACTCCAAACACAGCTGAAAATCGTTCTTTCCAGATGGAAGATCTTTTCGAGATTATTAAAGAAATTATCCGCCTAAACAATACTCAAGGTAAAGTTGATGATATCGATAGTCTTGATAACCGTCGAGTAAAATTGGTTGGTGAGCTTGTTGCTCGACAATTCCGTGTTGGTATGCTTCGAATGCAACGAAATGCCATGGATCGAATGTCAATGACAGATATCGAAACTGTAACTCCTGGACAATTGGTTAATGCCCGACCAGTTGTTGCTGCAGTGCGTGAATTCTTTGCCGGTTCACAGCTTGCGCAGGTTATGGATGAAACTAACCCGCTTTCAGAACTTTCACACAAACGTCGTTTGAGCTCAATGGGTCCTGGAGGTGTGACTCGGGATCGTGCCGGTCTTGAAGTTCGTGACAGCCACCCAACTCACTACGGACGAATTTGTCTTGTGGAAACACCAGAAGGTGGAAACGTTGGTCTTGTGACAAACCTTGCAACATTTGCCCGAATTAACGAATATGGCTTTATTGAAGCTCCATATCTTCGTGTTAAAGATGGAAAAGTCACAAATGAAGTTGTATATCTTGATGCAGATCACGAAATGCGTGAAATTATCGCCGACGCTGGTTCGAAATTGAATGAAGATGGAAGCTTTGTTGAAGCGCAAGTTTCAGCCCGAAAAAATCTTATTCCATCACAGGTTAATGCTAGCGAAGTTACATTTATGGACGCAGTTCACCGACAAGTTCTTGGTGCTGCGGCTTCGTTGATTCCTTTTGCAGAGCGCGACCGAATTGACCGTGCGTTAACAGGTTCAGCCATGCAGAAACAGGCTGTGCCACTTCTTTGGACTGAAGCTCCAACCGTGGGAACCGGTGTTGAAGCTGATATCGCTCGAAATCTAAGCCAAATTATTGTTGCTGAAGATGATGGTGAGGTTGTTCGTGCTGATGCTGTTGTTGTTGAAGTTAAGTATTCAACTGGTGTTGTTAAATATGAACTAAAACATTTCCAAAAGACTGCTGACGATCGATGCTATAACCAGAAAGTTGTAGTTTCACGTGGTCAAAAAGTTAAAAAAGGTGATATCTTAGTTGAAGGTGCAAGTATTAAGAATGGAGAAATTGCACTTGGTCGTGATCTTCGCGTAGCGTTTATGTCTTGGGGTGGTTTCAATATGGACGACGCTGTGATTATTTCTGATCGTCTTGTTAAAGCAGATACGCTTACAAATATCAATATTAAAGATTACATGGTTGAAGTTCGAGAAACTAAACTTGGACCAGAGGTTGTAACTCGTGATATTCCAAACGCTAGTGAATATAGCTTGCGACACTTGGATGAAAACGGAATTGTTCAAATTGGTTCAGAAGTTAAACCAGGTGATGTGCTTGTTGGAAAGATTACTCCAAAAGGTGAGCAAGAACTTTCAAGCGAAGAGCGACTTTTGCGTGCTATCTTCGGTGAAAAAGCAAAAGATGTTCGTGATACATCAACTCGCATGAAAAATACTGGTTCAGGAAAAGTTATCGGTGTGAAAATCTTCTCTCGAGAAAATGGACACGAAATGCGCGCTGGTGTTCTTCAACAAATTCAGATTTTCGTTGCTGAGGCTCGAAAAATTATGGTTGGAGACAAGATGGCTGGACGACACGGAAACAAAGGTGTTGTTGCGAAAATCTTACCAGAAGCCGACATGCCATTCATGGAAGACGGAACTCCGATTGATGTTATTTTGTCGCCACTTGGTGTGCCTTCACGTATGAACCTTGGTCAGCTTTTCGAAGTTCACCTTGGAATGGCTGCAAAAACTCAAGGATATCGAGTTGCAACTCCTTCATATGATGGTGTTGATGCTGAAACTTTGAGCGATGAACTTGAAGCTGCTGGTGTTGCTCGCGATGGAAAAGTTCAATTGTTTGATGGTCGAACTGGTGAACCGTTCGAACAACGCACAACCGTTGGATTTATGCACATGATCAAACTTCACCACTTGGTTGCAGACAAGATTCACGCCCGATCAACTGGTCCATACACAATGGTGACACAACAGCCTTTGGGTGGTAAAGCTCAAAACGGTGGTCAGCGATTTGGAGAAATGGAAGTTTGGGCACTTGAGGCTTATGGTGCTGCTAATATGCTTCAGGAAATGCTCACAATTAAGTCTGACGATGTTGTTGGTCGTTCAAAAGCTTATGAGAGTATCATTAAGCATAGCGAGATTGTTGGTCCAAAATTGCCAGAATCATTCAACGTTCTTGTGAAAGAGCTTCAAGGTCTTGGTCTTCGAGTTGACTTGCTCGATCGACATGCCTCAAGCATTGATGCTGATGAAATTCTTGCAGAACGAAATAAGGATGGTGAAAGTTCAACTTTCGAAGAAGATGAAAACATTGAAACTGTTCGAGATGAATCTGATGGTGAATTCGAAGACAGCATGAACATTCAAGATATTGACGAAATTGAAGAAAATAAGGAGGAAGCGTAAATGGCGAAAGTGGTGAATACGAACCAGATTGCTGATTTTGACGCAGTTCGCCTCGCAGTTGCTAGCCCAGAAGACATTTTGGGCTGGTCTTACGGCGAAGTAACGAAGCCAGAAACAATTAATTATCGAACTCAAAAACCTGAGCGCGATGGTTTGTTTTGTGAAAAAATCTTTGGACCAACTAAAGATATTAACCCTTACGACAACAAATTAAAAGGTGTTCGTTCTCGTGAAGCTGCTGTTGATAAGAATGGTGAGTTAGTTACGAAAGCGATTGTTCGTCGTGAACGAATGGGTCACATTGCATTGGCTGCTCCAGTTGCACATATTTGGTTTATGCGTGGTGCTCCAAGTGCAATGAGTCTTCTTCTTGGAATGACAGTCAAAAACATTGAGCGTGTTGTTTATTTTGCTAGCTATGTAATTCTTAACGTTGACGAAGAAAAACGCGATCAAATGCTTGCAGACCTTGACGCTGAAGATAAAGCAGCGCGAATGGCGATCCAAATTCGTTACGAAAAAGAAGCTGAAAAAGATGGCGCCGACATTAAGTCGTTAGCTGAAGCTCAAACTAAGGAAATTGAAGAGTTAAACTCAAATTACACTTTGAAGAAAAGTCAACTCGATAGTTTTGTTAAAGGCTCATTGATGAGTGAAACTGATTATCGCAACCTTCCCGAAGAATATGAAGAGATTATCGAAGTTGGAATGGGTGGTGAAGCAATTAAGACTTTGCTTGATGAAATCAACATTGATGAACTTATCGAAAAACTTGAAGCTGAAGCTGAAAAGGCTAAAGGTCAACGAGAGAAGAAAATTCTTAAACGTCTAAAAACAATCGAAGGTATGAAAAATGCTGGAATTAAACCAGGAAGTCTATGCCTAACTGTTCTTCCAGTGATTCCACCAGATTTGCGACCTATGGTTCAATTGACAGGTGGTCGATTTGCGACTTCAGACTTAAACGATTTGTATCGCCGAGTAATTAACCGAAACAATCGTTTGAAGAAATTGATCGAACTTAATGCGCCAATGGTGATTAAGCGAAACGAAATGCGAATGCTCCAAGAGGCTGTAGATTCATTGATTGATAACAATGCTTCTCGAAGTGGTCGTTCTGTAAGCACAGCTGGTGGACGCCGCAAGCTTAAATCTTTGAGCGATATGCTAAAGGGTAAGCAAGGTCGATTCCGTCAAAACTTGCTTGGAAAACGTGTTGACTACTCCGGTCGTTCTGTGATCGTTGTTGGACCAACTTTGAAAGCTCATCAATGTGGTCTACCAACACAAATGGCGCTAGAATTGTTTAAGCCTTTCGTTATCTCATGGTTGATTGAAAAAGAATACGCACACAATATTCGTTCAGCAACTCGATTAATTGATGCGCGAGAAGCTGAAGTTTGGGATGCTTTGGATGCCGTTGTTGAAGGAAAATACATTCTTTTGAACCGTGCTCCATCATTGCACCGACTTTCAATTCAGGCCTTCCAGCCAAAACTTGTTGAAGGAAAAGCGATTCAACTTCACCCACTTGTAGCTAACGGATTTAACGCCGACTACGATGGAGACCAGATGGCTGTTCACTTGCCACTTTCTGACGCCGCTCAAGCTGAAGCTCGTGACTTGATGAGTATTTCTCACAACCTTTTGAAACCTGCAGATGGTCAACCGGTTCTTTCTGTCGACCAGGATGTTGTTTACGGAAATTACTACATTACCTACGACAAACATTCTGAAATGAATAAGAAACCACGACCTTTCGCAAATGTTTTCGAAGCAGAAATGGCTTATGATAAAGGCGCTATTGCACTTCAAACACCAATTCGAGTTTTTGTAAAAGGTGAAATTCGAAACACAACTCTTGGTCGAGTGTTCTTTAATGAGCTTCTACCAGAAGATTACCCATACGATAATAATCCACAAACTAAAAAACAAATCAATAAGATTTTGGCAGATGTTTTTGCGCGTTATGGTGCTGAAATGACCGTGAAAATTGCCGATAAAATTAAAGGTTTGTCATTCCGATTTGTAACAAAATCAGGATTGTCGATTGGTAAAGAAGACTACACAGTTTACGAAAGTGAAAAGATTCCAGAAATTATCGCTAACGGTGATGCAAAAACAACATTGATTCAAGAACAATACGATCAAGGTTTGTTAACAGACCAAGAGCGATACAACTTGATTATTGAAAACTGGCACAAAGTTATTGATGAAGTTTCTGATGAGATTTCTGAGCGAGTTGAGCACCAAGGTGCTGACTCTCCGGTTGGATTGATGGCTGTGTCTGGTTCTCGTGGTAGCGCAACAAATATTCGTCTTGCTGCCGGTTTGACTGGAATTATGGTGGACGCAACAAACCGTGAAATTGAGCTTCCAATTCGCTCAAACTACACACACGGAATGAGCTCACTTGAAGCTTTCGTGGCCACTCGTGGTGCGCGTCAGGGATTGATCTCAACTGCGCTTAAGACTGCCGACTCTGGATATCTAACACGTCGTCTCGTTGATGTTGCTCAAGATGTCTTCTCTGTAGCGGATAATTCATCTGAAGTTGATCCTGGATTTGCGATTTATCGTTCTGAAAGTCAAGAAACAATGATTCCGTTCAGCGATCGTCTCTATGGTCGATTTACTGCCGAAGCTGTTCCTGGCTATATTGAAGCAGATAAGCTTATCACACGGGAAATTGCCGATGCGATCGAAAAAGATGAAAACATTAAAGAAGTTAAAATTCAA
This sequence comes from Candidatus Nanogingivalaceae bacterium, assembly GCA_015257795.3. Taxonomy (NCBI): domain Bacteria; phylum Candidatus Saccharimonadota; class Candidatus Nanosyncoccalia; order Candidatus Nanogingivales; family Candidatus Nanogingivalaceae; species Candidatus Nanogingivalaceae bacterium. Next base: position 365,782 of record CP072208.2, on the reverse strand, counting down.
AGCGTGCTTTCAACTCCAGATCTTGCGGGAATTCCACAAAAATCTTATGGAATTGATATGGCAACAGGACTTCTTGTTAAACCTGCAGAACCAGTTGGTGTGATCGCCGCTCAGTCTGTTGGTGAGCCTGGTACACAGCTAACTTTGAACACATTCCACAGCTCTGGTGTTGCTGGATCTGGTGCGATTTCTCAAGGTTTGCCTCGTGTTCAAGAGCTTCTTGAAGCTCGATCTCCTAAAGGTCAAGCTTATATGACAGAAGTCTCAGGTGTAGTTGATATCTGGGAAGATGGAAACATGAACATTGTTCAGATCACACCTCAAGAGACTGAAGATAGTGAAGCTCATCCTGTAAAATATGAAATCCCAAATGTTGCGGCTCTTGCTGTTTCGAAAAACGATATTGTTCGAGCGGGTGATCGCCTAACTATTGGTTCATTGAATCTTCGAGATTTGATGAAGTTCAAGGGTGTTGAAGAAACTCAACGATACATTATGAACGAAATCTTGCGAATTTACGCAGCTCAAGGTCAAGATATTGCTTCAAAACACCTTGAGATCATCGTTCGACAAATGTTTAGCCGAGTTCAAATTGAAGACGCTGGCGATTCATCATTTATTATCGGTGATGTAGTTTCGAAAGCTGCGGTTGTTGAAGCAAACAAACTTCTTGTAGCTCAAGGTAAAAAGCCTGCTGAATTCAAGCAACAACTTCTTGGAATTACGAAAGTTTCAATCTTTAGTGATAGCTTCCTATCGGCTGCTTCGTTCCAAAACACAACAAGTGTATTGATTAACGCAGCAACTTCTGGACGAGTTGATAAACTTCATGGTTTGAAAGAAAACGTGATTATCGGACGCAAGATTCCTGTTGGAACTGGCGCTCGAGCTCATGAAGAAAAATTCGAAATCAATGAAGATTTAGATTCTGAAAATGAAACAAATGATTCTTCTGTAGAAGAGTAAAAATACTAAAACACTGGTTTAATCGCCAGTGTTTTAATTTGCCTAAAAAAATAAAAAATGGTATACTTATAGCATAAATCAAATAGGAGAAAAGATGAATTCAAATCAAACAATAAGAGTTGGCGCAAAAGCTTATCGAAATCGAGGAATTATTTTTACAATTTTGGCAATTTGTTTAATTACTTCGGGTGTATGTTTTGGTATGAAACCGTTTGATAATTTTATGAAAAGAGTAACCTGGAAACAAACTGAAGGTGACATCTCTGGTCTTGAGAAAGAACTAGTTAGTCAAAACTCAAGCGAATATAAAATTATACCAATTGTTTATTTTTCAATCCAAAATGATGAAATAATAGAAGCAAAGGCGGATCCACAAAATGAAGAGCCTACGATTGGTGAAAAAGTTAAAGTTTTTTATGATGAAAAAAATCCTGGTGCAGCAGTTGTTGGCGACTATCCAATTGTGAATCTTATTATCCCTGTGGTTTTGTTGGTTCTTGGTGTTGTTGGACTAATTTTAGCAATTATTTCTTTCAGGAAAATGAAAAAAGCAAAAGCCTACCAAAATCAACTACAGAATAGTATAAATCAAAATATAAACCAAACACCTTTTGTTCAAAACTTTGTTCAACAAGATAACGGAAGACGACAATAGTGCGGATTATTTTTACTGATGGTAGTGCTTCGCCAAATCCTGGCCCTGGCGGTTTTGCTGTGATTGAAAACGGCGCGCCAATCGCACTTGGATCTGAAAACCCTAGCACGAATATTCGAATGGAAGGTTTGGCTCTAAAAAAGGCTTTCGAAATTTTAAATGGGGAAAAGGCAGAAATTCAAACAGATAGTGAATTCTGGATTAATGTTTTAACAAAGTGGGCGCCAACTTGGGAGCGAAACGGCTGGAAAAAGAAAACTGGTGAAATTAAAAATCTCGATATCGTAAAGCCTCTTTATGAGCTTTATAAAAATTCGAACGTAGAGCTAAAATGGCTAAAAGGGCATGCTGGTCATGAGTTTAACGAAATGGCTGATGAATGGGCAAATCGGGCAAGAAACGGCGAAACGATTTAGCTCTTGACTTTTGCTATAGGCTGTGATAAAATAGAAATTCCGCTTTGGGTGGAAAATAAAAAATTGGAGGAAATTATCCTTATGAAAAAAGCATTGAACGAGGCTAAAGGGTCTTTGTTGGTTTCCTTGTACTTTATCGCAGCCTATGGTGTGTCGTTATTTTTAACAATTTTGACGCATTGGAACTTTGGCGTGTTTATTTTTGGAATTGTTATTCTTACTCTAATAATTGCCATTAAAAGATATAATGAAAAGGTACCCGAACACGCTCGAAGATAGTTTTTTAAGCCAGAGGAACTGGCTTTTTCTTTTGGCTATTTATACTTTACAGTTTTTTAAAAATATGATAAAATTAATAGCGAAGCGCTGTTTTTGTGCTGGTTTCGAAAAAACAACAAAACTAGCGTGAAACAGCAATAAAATAATAAATTTAAGAGGAATCAAATGAATAAAAATACTCCATTGGAAAATTTCCGAAATGTTGGTATTATTGCGCACATTGATGCCGGTAAAACTACAACAACAGAAGGTATTCTTTACCGAACTGGTTTGACACATAAAATCGGTGTTGTTCGTGGTGAAGGTGATGGTGCAACAACTGACTGGATGGCGCAGGAAAAAGAGCGAGGTATTACAATTACTTCTGCCGCTGTGACATGTTTCTGGAAAGATCACAAAATTAACATTATCGACACCCCAGGACACATCGACTTTACTGCCGAAGTGGAACGTTCACTTCGCGTGCTTGACGGTGCAGTTACTGTTTTTGATGGTAAAATGGGTGTGGAAGCTCAGTCTGAAACTGTTTGGCGACAAGCTGACAAATACGGCGTGCCACGCGTTTGTTTCATTAACAAAATTAACCAAACTGGTGGTGATTTCTACAAATCAATCAAATCAATCCATGATCGCCTAAGCAAACAAGCTTTCCCAATTCACTTGCCAATTGGTTTCGAGCAAGATATCAACGGTGTTGTTGACCTTATCGACATGAAAGCTTACACTTACGATAATTATGCCGATCACCAATTGAAAGTTGGCGAAATTCCAGCTGACATGCTTGAAAAAGCTAAAAATGCACGTTCATTGCTTGTTGAAAATGCAGTTGAAGCTGATGATGAATTGATGATGCGATTCTTTGAAGAAGGTGAAGAATCAATTACGATTCCTGAACTTAAAGCCGCTCTTCGAAAACGAGTTCTTGCTGGTGATTTCTTCTTGGTAACCGGTGGTGATGGTCGTGGTGTGATCGTGGAAAAGGTTCTTGATCTTATTAATGATTACCTTCCAAGTCCACTTGATATTGCTTCAATTAAGGGAACCGATGCTAAAACTGGTGAGCCTATTGAGCGAAAACCATCTGTAAATGAACCAACTTCTGCACTTGCATTTAAGATTGCAACTGACCCATTTGTTGGAAAACTTGTATTCGTACGTGTTTATAGTGGTAAAATTACTGCTGGTTCATATGTTCTTAACACAATGACTGGTAAAAAAGAACGAATCGGACGAATCGTTCGAATGCACGCCGATAAGCGTGAAGAAATTTCAGAAGTTACTGCTGGTGACATCGCCGCTGTTGTTGGTTTGAAAGATGTTACAACTGGTGCAACTCTTTGTGATTTGAACCATGGTGTAATTCTTGAAGGTATCGAATTTGCTGAACCACCAGTTTCGATTGCAGTTGAGCCAAAAACTAAAGCCGACCAAGAAAAAATGGGAATCGCTCTTCAACGACTTGCTGAAGAAGACCCAACTTTCCGAGTTCACACAGACGAAGAAACTGGTCAAACAATTATGTCGGGAATGGGTGAGCTTCACCTTGACATCTTGATCGACCGAATGAAACGTGAATTTAATGTTGAAGCTAACATTGGTGAGCCACAAGTTGCCTTCCGTGAAACTATTCGTGGAACTGCTGAAGCTCAAGGTAAGCACGCAAAACAGTCTGGTGGTCGTGGTCAATATGGTGATGTTTGGATTCGCTTTGAACCAAATGAACCAGGAAAAGGCTTTGAATTCTTTGATGAAATTAAAGGTGGTGTTGTGCCACAAGAATACCGCAAACCAGTTGAGCAAGGTGTGCTTGAAACGCTTGAAGGCGGTGTGATTGCTGGTTACCCAGTAGTTGACGTTAAAGCTACACTTTACGATGGTTCTTACCACGATGTCGACTCAAGTGAATTGGCCTTTAAATTGGCTGGTGCGCTTTCAACTCGTGAAGGTATTAAGAAGGCAAATCCTGTTCTTCTTGAACCTGTGATGAAAGTTGAAGTTACAACTCCTGAAGAATTCATGGGTGATGTAATTGGAGACTTGAACTCACGCCGTGGTCGAATCGACTCAATGGATGATTTGATGGGCGGAACAAAACTTATTCGAGGTTTCGTGCCTCTTGCAAATATGTTTGGTTACACTTCAGACTTACGCTCAATGAGTAAAGGTCGTGCAGCCTCAACAATGGAGCTTGCGCAATACGAAGAAGTTCCACCTAACGTTGCGCAAGAAATTATCGAAAAGCGAAACGCTAAATAATAATTTCGAAAACTTGAAAACTACCTCTTTCGGGAGGTGGTTTTTGTTTTGCGAAAAACAGATAAATTTGGTAAAATAGAGACATAGATTTTAATAAAATCAAGCTATAGGGGTCTTCTCTACATATAGAGAAGCCCACGATTAACCCTTTAAAGAAAATAAGTAAAAAAGGAACCTCTTAATATGAAGAAAGAATTGCAAAATCTCCTAGTTAAAAATCCTGATTTTTTAGTAGACGGAGTATTAAATAAGAATAAATTAGCAGAGCTGGCACGACAGTATAATCCTGAACTCCTAAATATTTTAATGAGTGATGAGCAAATCTCTAATCATTTCTTTTCAACACTCGAAACTGGCTCCCTCGTCTTTAAGAAAGATGTCTTTTTGCAGTTTTTGAACAATAAGGAGTTTCTCCCTGATAGCTTTACCGCCTACAAGACTAAAATCGGTTTAGCGACAGGCGATAAGTACCTGTCAGAAAATCAAGAAGTTGTTTTAAATTTTCCGTACAAAGACTGTGTCCTTGAGGGTGGACAGACTAAGGACGATGCTAAACGTCAAGAGATTTTCTTTAACGAAACGTTTGCTCCAACGGAAATTAATCGTTTACTGGATGATAAGGTCTTGACCAACTTCAAACGCTATGACGAAACTGGCGAACATAACGTGGAAGAGGTAAAAGATACTGATAATCTTATTATTAAAGGGAATAATCTTATTGCTCTGCATAGTCTCAAGAAACGCTTTGCTGGCAAGGTTAAGTTGATTTATATTGATCCGCCTTATAATACGGGAAATGATGGATTTAAGTATAATGATAGTTTCAATCATTCAACCTGGTTGACATTTATGAAGAATCGACTTGAAATTGCTCGAGAATTATTAGCCGACGATGGCGCAATTTACGTTAATTTAGACTACAACGAAGTACATTACTGTAAAGTGTTAATGGACGAAATTTTTGGCAAGGCAAATTTTCAGCGTGAAATTATTTGGCGAATTGGTTGGGTGTCTGGCTATAAAACAAGTGTGAATAATTACGTACGTAATCATGACACTATTTTATTCTATTCAAAAAATGCTACTCAATTGAATTTTAATAAGCATTACATTCCAAATACGCAATTTAAACCACTCATTAAAGATGATAAAAAAACCAAAGAAACCTTTGAAAAATATGGTATTTCGGCAACTGTAAAAACGCAAATCTTGAATGATTTGAATTTTGCCAATCGCCCTGAACGTTATCCGTTAGAAGATGTGTGGAATGCGAACGAATACGATGATTTAAATAGTATTGCGATTGTGAGTTTCGCAGGCGAAAGTGTATCCAAACTGCTCGGTGGCGATGATCTGAAAGGTCAAAAATCTGAAAAACTACTACAACGTATTATTGAAGCACATACTGACGAAAACGACATCGTTCTTGATTTTCATCTCGGCTCAGGCACAACCGCCGCTGTTGCGCATAAAATGAATCGCCAATACATTGGTATTGAACAAATGGATTATATTGAAACAATTTCTGTTGAGCGCTTGAAGAAAGTTATTATTGGAGAGCAGAGCGGCATCTCAAAAGATACCAATTGGTCTGGTGGGGGAAGTTTTGTTTACGCCGAGCTCAAGAACGACGCCCAAGATTTCAAACAAGCCATTCTTGATGCGACAAATCCAGAAGAATTACTGAAATTGTTTGAGCTTGCTAAAAAATCTTCCTTCTTATCTTATCGTATTGACCCTAAAAAGCTGAAAGCGAATGAATTTGAAAAGCTTTCATTAGCTGAACAAAAACAAATCCTATCCGAGATTGTTGATAATAATAATTTGTATGTAAATTACTCTGATATAGACGATGTTAGCAATAGAGTTTCGGATGCTGACAAGAAATTAAATTATGAGTTTTATAGAGGTGAGCAGAATGGATTATAACTTCTTGTATGAATTTTATAATACTTTGGACAAAATAGAAAAACAAAAATTCCGAAAAAAGATACCAGACTATATAGTAGGTAATTTAAAATATTCTCTTCGCCCATATCAAGAAGAAGCAGTGAACCGTTATTTATATCATTATTCTTGTGAAGCGTCTTCTCGAGAACAAATCTTGTTTAATATGGCAACAGGTTCAGGTAAAACCTTGTTAATGGCTGCAATCATTCTTGAAAAGTATAAGCAAGGTGAACGTAATTTTATCTTCTTTGTTAATAATGACAATATTCTTACAAAAACGAGAAGTAATTTTGTAGATTCTGGTAATGAAAAATATTTATTTGCAGACAAAATTGTGATTGATAACCAAGTGGTGAATGTGCGTGAAGTGACTGATTTCTCGGATGCACAATCAGATGCTATTAATATTGTGTTTACAACAATTCAAAAGTTACATTTAGATTTAAATACACCGCGTGAGAACCGCTTGTCATATGAACAATTTGAAGGTTTATCAGTTGTTTTATTAGCAGACGAAGCTCACCATCTAAACGCTGGATTAAGTAAAGGCGAAAAAGATGATAACACAAGCTGGACTTCTACAATTGAGAACATTCAAAAAAGAGCGGCACGTTCAAGTATTTTTGAGTTTACGGCTACCATTGATCTTTCCAATAAAGATATTGCAGAAAAATACAAAGACTCTTTAATTTTTAAATACGATTTGAAGGAATTCCGTCTTGATAAGTACTCAAAAGATGTTTTGTTCCATTTAGTTGATGGTAATTTAAAGGTTCGCATGTTGAATGCAATTCTTATCAGTCAATATCGTAAAAAAATTGCATTAAAGAATGGCGTGAATTTAAAACCACTAGTCATGTTTAAATCTGAGAAAATTGCGGATAATAAAGGGAACATGGAATTGTTCCAAGAAATGTTATCAGAGTTGACCCCTGAAATGATTTTAGAGCAAAAAGAAATGATTCAGATTAATACAGACACAAAAGTCAATGTGCTGCAAAAAGCGTTGGACTTTTTTGAAGCGTCTGAGCTCAGTTTGTTTGACCTAATTTCTGAATTACAAGAAGACTTTCGTGAAGAGCGTTTGCTATTGATTGATGGAAAGAATAAGAATAGTAATCACCTTGTAACACTAAACACGTTGGAGTTACCTTCAAACGAAATTCGTGCAATCTTTGCAGTAGATATGTTAAATGAAGGCTGGGATGTACTAAACTTGTTTGATATTGTTCGTTTGTATGATAAGCGTGATGGAAAAACAACTGAAACAGGATTTCAAGCTGGCAAAACTACAAATGCTGAAAAACAATTAATCGGGCGTGGGGCACGTTATTATCCTTTTGTGATTGATGGAAAAGTTGAAGAGAAATATACTCGTAAATTTGACGAAAACGAAAATAACGAACTTCGTGTTATTGAACAATTACATTACCATTCAGCCAATAACCCTAGATATATTTATGAGATGAAGCAAGTTTTACGTGAATCCGGAATTTATGACGATCAAAATATGGTTGAACGAGAGTTAAAACTAAAAGAATCGTTCAAGAGAACCCGTACTTATACTGACGGTGTTGTGTGGATGAACAAACGTCTTTCGTATGAAGAAGTAGTTAAAAGCAGACAAGGTAGTTTATTTGATACAACATTTGTGCCAGATAGTATTGAAGTATCATTTCCTTCTAATAGTATTTTCGAGATAGACGCTTTTGGGGATGATAATGACAGTACTCCGATTAATAATCCTAATGAATTTTTCTTTAAATTTGGCAAGGTAATTGACATGCATATTGTTCGACATGCTATGAATAGGAATAAAAACTTTACGTTTGATAAGATTCGTAAGGCAATAGTTGGTATTTCTAGCGTCTCTGGATTTATAGATAAGCTATCAAATGTTGAAGTACAGTATAAGGGGTGTGCAAAAAATAAAGATATGCTAAACCAAGATGAAAAGTTGGTTATTGCAGAAAAGCTTCTTCGGGAGATGGAAAACTCTTTACTGCCTATGGAGCAGCGTTACTTTGGGTCAGATACCTTTGAGGCTTATTCAATTCGGGAAATTTTTGAAGATGATATTATTCGTAGATATACAATTAATAAACATAATAATAAGGAATTTGGTCATTCTCAAAAGAACCCCAATGACACGCAATATTATGCGAACATAGATGCTCTTGAATGGTATGCTTATGATGATAATTTTGGAACCGATGAAGAGAAGTTACTAGTTACAACATTAAAACCTCTAATAAATGAACTGGAAGAAAAATGGTCAGATATTTATCTGCTAAGAAACGAAAAAGCTGTCCGGATATATAATTTTGAGGATGGAAAAGCTTTTGAACCAGATTTCTTACTATTTGCTAATGATAAAAGGAGCGAAAACACTTCATGGCAGATCTTTATTGAGCCAAAAGGTGATGGGTCCTTTGATAGTGAAGGTGGATTCGACAAAGGAAAAGAAGGTTGGAAGCAACGCTTCTTGAATGAGATTACAAAACGGTCTGATGCTAAAATGCTGATTGATAATGACAATTATCGTATTGTTGGGCTGCCTTTCTTTAATAATAAGATTAGTAGAGATAAAATTAAAACTATATTACGGGATTTATAATAACTTTTTAGGATATTTAGGCGATCAATATCAAAATTGAAAAATAACTTATTGAAGTTTAAAACCAGCTTCCAGTAGCAAAAAGAGCTATCGGGCTGGTTTTAAAATTGGTTTTTTTGTGTTAAAATAGAGGATATATGAAAAGCCTTGTAGAGATTTTAAAAGAAGAATACCAAAACTATTGCCAAGATAAAAACATTGACTGGTTGCAAAGTGTAGAATTTGCCGAAATGCGCAAGAAGCGTGGCGCAGAATGCTATTTTGTGGCGTTAAAAAATGATGAAAGAATTGAAGTTGCTGGGTTGATTTCTAGCAAAAATAAGCGTTTCGATTTGGTGATGGTTGAGCAAAATGGCGTTTCGCAAGCAGATTTTGTGGATTTTTTGGTGAAGAGTGAAGAATTTGCACGTGAACGTGGAGCGATTTCTTATCGTATTTTACCAAAAGTGGTGCGTGCGCTTCGTAATGACAAGCTTGAAATTATCGAAAGCACTAACTTAAAATGGCTAAGCGAGCCACTATTAAAAGCTGGTTTTAAATATCATTCTGGCTTTAAGCACGAGTTTGATATGGATGTAAACATGCATGTTTATTTGAAAGATCTAACAGAATTAAGTGAAGATGGCGTGGCTTCAACTTATAACCAAACTACCCGCCGAAATTTGCGCGCAGCAATGAAAAAAGGTGTGAATGTTCGCAAAGTTAAAGAGAGCGAATTTGCCGATTTTGTGGCGATTTTAAAAAGCTCAAATCAAAAAAATGGTGTTGGCACGCGGGATGAAGAATATTACCACAATTTAAAAACTTGTTTTGGCGAGCAAGCGCATTTTATGGGTGTAGAATTTGAAGGAAAATTAATTTCTGCTGGCGTGTTTATCTTTTCGAAAAATGAAGTTGTCTATTTTGAAGGTGGAAGTCTTCAAGAATATCGCAAAATTCCAGCTTCAACATTTTTGCAAGATTATATGATTAAAGAGGCGATTCGTGCAGGAGCTTCGAAATATAATTTTTATGGTATCACGGCAGAACCAAAGGCGAGCTTGTTGCGTTTTAAAGCTGGTTTTCGTGGTGTAGCGGTTGAGTATGCTGGTGAATATCGCAAAAGATATTTATTCCGCACAATTTTGAGTAAAATTTTGCGGCGATAATTTGACTTTTAGCCGTTTTGGTTGTAAAATAGGAATCACGAGGATTTTCCTTAGTAAATTTAAAGGCAGGTCTAAAAATTATGGCTGGAAGACTTTTAAGAATGAAAGATATTGAACGAGATTATCATCGTGTTGTGAATCTTTCAGAAAAAAATATTGAGCTTAGTGAATTGATGGATTCAGCTTATTCTAATCGAAGTGAAGCTTTGAATGATGTTCTTGATCGATGGAATGATTACGACGAGGCTAAAAGCAATCTTTCGAAAGCTGAAAAGCAGTTTCAAAAAGGTGAAATTGATGATAATGAATATCAACGGTTCGTTGATAAACTTGATTATCGCAAGCGTCGTTCGAAAAGAGCTTCGAAAAGATACAAAGAAGCCAAGAATGAGATTCGCGAATTAAGACGAGAGAGGGAAGAAAATAAGCGGTTGCTTAGTTCTCGAATTTTTAGTGAAGATGACTGGAATAGTACTTAAAATTTAAAAATCGCTCAGAAAGGGCGATTTTCTATTGACTAAAATACGATTATGTGTTAAAATATGATTTGTCTTAGGTTAGAACTTTGACTAAAAATATTCAAGGAGGTTGCTCGTTATGACAGCAACAGAAGTTTTACAAAGAAAAGGCGGCGTTCGTGTTTTAATTATTAGTCCTGAAGATGGAGCTTTCGAATCATTATTTGATGAAGTTGATGCTTTACTGGATGAAGCAGGGAGCTGGCAAGAAGTTTTAAAAGTTCATAAAAGAGCTAGATCTTTGCGAGGATCAAAAATTTCTCGGGATTTTTCGAAAGGCAAAACACGAAAAGGGCTAAAAAAAGCCCTTCAAGAAATTGAAAGTTGTTCTATAAAAGAAGAGTTGGAATCTTATGAATATCAACTAGCTGATGCGCTAAGACGCCGATGTGAATTGATTGATCAAATTTTCGAAACTGAAAATTATTTAGCGAATCTTTCATCTGGTCAACGTGAAGAAATTTATAAGGAATTGAAATATCTGGAAACAATTCGAAAAAAGCTAAATCATGTAGATAAGGAGCTAATTCCAGAACTTCAAAAAGTAATTAAGGCCTTATCTATCGCTGAAAATGATGATCATCGTCAGATGCGAAAGGTTCAAAAAACTAACCATAAAGACAGGAAGTACGGTCGTCGAATTAATAATCGACACGACCAAGCATATAAAAGAAATCGCGACATTGCGCGCGCTAAAAAGAATGCGACACGGATTGCCTTCGCATAAAATTTAACCGCTCAGATTGGGCGGTTTTTCTTTACGCCTATGTTTTTTTGTGCTAAAATGGTAAAAGTTAAAGAAGGAGGTTTAAATTTTGGACGATTTTAAATATTTGCCAGAAAATGCTCATTATTTTGATTCGGCGTGCCAATCTTTGCGCCCACAACCAGTTTTGGATGCTTTAAATGATTACTATTTGAGTTTTAACTCTTGTGGCGAGCGTGTAAAATACGCTTGGGGTAGAAAAGTTGATGAAAAGGTTGAAGAAACTCGTGAAGCAGTTTTGGATTTATTAAAGTTAAAAGAAAAAGATTATTTTGTAAGTTTTACGCTTAACACAACCTATGGTTTAAATTTATTGCTTTCGCAGCTTGAATTACCAGTTTCGAAAGTGATAACTAGCGAGATTGAACATAATTCGGTTTTTCTTTCAACGATTGAATTTGCCAAAAAACATCAAATTGAACGAATCGTGCTTGAACGCGAAGAAGATGGTTCGATTTCGCTCGAGAATGATTTTTCGAAAGCTTTGGTTGTAGTTAATGCGGCTTCAAATATTGATGGGCGACGACTCGAAAATATCAAAAAACTAGTGAAGAAAATCAAAAAACAAGGCGGATTTGTGATTATTGATGCGGCACAAGCGCTAGGTTCAAGCTACGAATTGCTCCAAAAAGTTCCAGCGGATGCGATCGTTTCGAGCGCGCACAAGATGTATTCAGCAAGCCTTGGAATTATGGTTGTTCGAAAAGATTTTGCGAAATTCGTAAAAACTTCTTTTATTGGCGGTGGAATGGTTTCGGGCGTTTCGAAAGAATCTTATGAGGTATTGGATGGCGAACATATTCATGCACTTTTCGAACCAGGACTTCAAGCTTGGGGTGAAATTATTGCCTTGAAAACAGCAATTGATTGGTTAAAAAAACAAAAGAAAACTTCACAAATTGATAATTTTGCGAATGAAATTTTCGAGTTTTTGAATACGCAAAAAGGCGTGCATGTAATTAACAAAAAACCAGCGCCAGTTATTAGCTTTTATCACGATGAACTTGATGCGCATTTAATTGCACAGGCTTTGAGTGATGAGGGAATTATGGTGCGAAGTGGTTATTTTTGTGCGCATTACTACTTAAAAGAAGTTCGAAAACTGCCACATTTGGTGCGAATTTCAATTGGCTTGCATAATACTGAAGCCGATGTTGTAAAATTAAAAGAAGTTTTAGAAAGGATTTTTAGCTAATGGTTTGTATTGCTGCATTTATAATTTTGTTGATTATTTGGCTGTTTACGCCCGCTTTAAAGTTGTTGGGCTTTAAAAAGCAAGCAAAATCAATCAATCAAATGTTTAAAAAATCGATGCATTGCTTTTCGCGAAGAGTAACTTTGCGTGCTTGTGATTCGAATTTTAAAGACGAAATTAAAAATTCAATTCTTCGAAAAGTAATCGTGAAGCACAAAAAATGGGTAAAACCGGTTTCTTGGGCGATTGAGGCGGTGGCCGGCTTAATTGTTTTGATTACTATTTGGTCAGTTTTAACAGTGATTAAATCGGCTTTAGCGCTATTTGTTTTTGGAACTTGTGATATTCAACGACCAGCTTCTTGCGCGCTAAATTCAACCGAGGCTTGTTCGATTGATGGCGGAAATACGGAAAGTCCAATAGTTTCATGGTTTACGGATTGGGGACAAATCTTTAGTGCGATGCCTGCGAAGTTTCGAAGTTGGAATGCGCAAGACTATGTTGTGAAGAATTCAACTTATCGTGGTGAATTTTCGAATGAAGTTTCGAAAGACGCAAGCGTAGCAGTTGATATTTTCGACCCTGGTTGTATTGTTTGCCGACGCACGTTTATAAATCAAAAAAATAGCGGTTTCTTTAAGACGCATAAAACGTATCTTTTACCGTATCCAATTCCTGGAAAATTTAAGAATTCTGATTTTATTGCTAAGTATATCGAAGCTGTGCGAGGTACTCAACCTGAAAATGGTGAGAAGATTTCAGCCGAATGGATGATTGTTGAGAAGATTTTTATCGAAAAGGACGAAAAAGGAATTTTATTCCAAGAGAAATTTAACGGCGAAAACCAAACTGCAACTACAACCGAAGAGACCGAAAAGATTCTGCAAGGTTGGCTAAAAGATGCAGGATATTCGGATTCTCAAATCGAAGAAATTTCGAAAAAGGCAAAAAGTGAAGAAATTTCGAATCGTGTTAAAGAAAATTTGCGAATTGTGAACGATGAGATTAAAACGAAAAGTATTCCAACTTTGATTTATGAGAATCAGCGACATGAAGGACTTTATAAAGCTTCAAAATAATTTTCATAAAAACTCTTTACAAAATATTACAAATTAGGTATAATTATAGGTAGCGTCGCGTCGTGTGTTTTGCTAAAACAGTGACTCGTGCGACGCGCATAATATTATTAATAAAAGGAGAAAATCTAAAAATGGCAGATTTTGACCGCTCAAAGCCACACGTAAACGTTGGTACAATGGGACACGTTGACCACGGTAAAACAACTCTTACTGCGGCTATCACAGCAGTTCTTGCAAAACGACTTCCATCAGAAGTTAACAAACCAATCGCGTACGATCAAATCGACAACGCTCCAGAAGAAAAAGCTCGTGGTATTACGATTGCTTCTTCTCACCAAGAATATGAATCAAAAAACCGACACTATGCTCACGTTGACATGCCTGGACACGCAGACTATGTTAAAAACATGATTACTGGTGCCGCTCAAGTTGATGGTGCTGTTCTTGTTATCGCAGCTACAGATGGTCCTATGCCACAAACTCGTGAACACGTTCTTTTGGCAAAACAAGTTGGTGTGCCTAAGATTGTTGTTTTCTTGAACAAAATGGATATGGCCGATGAAGAACTTGTTGAATTGATTGAAATGGACGTTCGTGAACTTCTTTCAGCAAATGGATTTGATGGCGACAACGCTCCAATCATCAAAGGTTCAGCTCTTAAAGCTCTTGAAGGTGATGAAAAATACGAAGACGCTATTATGGAATTGGTTGATGCTATGGACTCATACATCGAAGAACCAGTTCGCGATATGGACAAACCATTCTTGATGCCTATCGAAGACGTTTTCTCAATTAAAGGACGTGGTACAGTTGCTACTGGACGAATCGAACAAGGTGTTGTTAAACTTAACGATGAAGTTGAAATTGTTGGTCTTCGCCCATCACAAAAAACAGTTGTTACTGGTATCGAAGCCTTCAAAAAATCTCTTGATCAAGGTCAAGCAGGTGACAACGCTGGTCTTCTTCTTCGTGGTATTGACCGAGATCAAATTGAACGTGGACAAGTTATTGCTGCTCCTGGCACAATTACTCCACACACAGAATTTGAAGCTGAAGTTTATATCTTGAAGAAAGATGAAGGTGGACGACACACTCCATTCTCAAAGGGTTACAAACCACAATTCTACTTCCGAACAACTGACGTTACTGGTGAAGTTGAACTTCCAGCCGACAAAGAAATGGTTATGCCTGGTGACAACGTAACTTTCAAAGTTAAATTGCAAGCACCTATCGCCATGGAACAAGGTTTGAACTTTGCTATCCGTGAAGGTGGACGAACTGTTGGTGCTGGTGTTGTTACAAACATCATCAAATAATAGTTTATGACTTTACAAAAAGCGCTCCGAAAGGGGTGTTTTTTGTTGATTTTAATAATAATATATGTTAAAATATTAAAGCAATATAAAATTGTTTGAGAATTCGTTCGAGATTATCTTAAAGTTTCGAAAGAAGTTACAAACGCAAAAATAAGGAGTAAAAATGGCAGAACAAGGCCTAACAATTCGTATTCGCCTAAAAGCATACGATCACAAAGTTATTGACCAAAGTGCAAAACAAATTGTTGATACTGCACTTCGAACTGGAGCAACTGTTGCTGGACCAGTTCCACTACCAACACGTCGAAGTACTTTCACAGTCGTGAAAAGCCCGCACGTTTACAAAATGGGTGGTGAAGCTTATGAAATGCGCGTACACAAACGTTTGATTGATATCAGTAACGCTACACCAAAAACTATCGATTCTTTGCAAAACCTCAGCCTTCCAGCTGGTGTTGATGCAGAAATCAAAATGTAGTATGTAAAAATTAAAAACGAGTCAGTGAATTTGGCTCGTTTTTAAGTTTATTTTTTATAAAAAATATGATATAATCATAAGCAATATGAGTCAAAAACAAAATACACGAACTTATGCTAGAAATCGAACAAAATTGAGCCGTCGAGGTTTTGAAAAGAACCCAGAAAATGATATGATATTTTTATTTAAATTGATTTTGTGTGCATTAATTTCGTTATTTTGGATAAAAACCCATGAGGCTGTAAGTATTCCACTTGGTCTTTTTGTTGGTTTTTTGGGAGTTTATTTTTTCGAAAAGCGTCAAGATAACCGAAGAATTTTTTATGCAGTATCATTAATATGCGGAATTATAAGCTTCTTTTTGCCAATAGGCTTTTTGATTTGACATTTTTAATTTAAAATTGTATAATGTATTAATCACTATATCGGAGGTGAAGTACATGTTGCAAAAAATAATTATTATACTATTTGCAATTGTTTTAATTCTGTTCAATTCTGTTGGTAGAGAGAGGATAAATAGAAAACTACTGATTTTCCTTTCTTCTATCATTGTGCTGAATGCAATTTTGCTAATTGTTAGGCAGGTTACCGGAAAAGAGATGGAATTGTTTTCTTTCTTAGCTATCGAAAATGATTCTGGTCCAATTTTAATAATAAGATTAATATTGGAAGTAGTGATAAGCCTAGCGATTCTAGTGAAGGCAACTGGTATTGCAAAGTTTAGAAAGGATCTTGCTTTATTTGGGGCGGCATTTATTGCAACCCAAGCGCTCATGGACTATCCGGGAGCTATTTCCCAATTGGTGAGATATAATCTATGGCGAGGAATACTTTTTACTTTATTGTATTTAGTATTAGCAAATATAGCCTGTCGAAAATGGCAACGCACAACAGAAGGAGAATAAACCGTTTCGAAAGAAGCGGTTTTTTTGTTGTAAATAATACACGCTAAATATAGCGTTTTTTCTTGATTTTTTAAAACAAAAGCACTATAATTATATAAGTCGAACAGAAGAACTTTAAAATATTTACTTAGAATAGAAAAACGTGGTGAAATAAAATGGTACAAATTGAACTATTTAACAAAGAAGAATTGCAAAAAATGCAAGCAGAATCTAGCCTATTCAAGAATGTGAAGGTTTTGAAACGCGATGGTCGTGAAGTTTTATTTGATGCTGAACGCATTTATCGCGCACTTCAAAAAGCCTATATTTCGGTATATGGCGAAAATGAAGACTCAATTTCGAAAGCGTTTGAGGTTAGTAATTTAGTTATTAAAAATCTAAAAAAGAAAATCGATAACGGTCAAGATAAGTTTGCTATTGAAGAAATTCAAGATGAAGTTGAGGCAACTCTTAGGGGTTTAAAAGAAGACGAAGTGTATCATCATTACAAAAATTGGCGCGATGAACGCAAAGAAGAACGTGAAAGTGCTAAATCAATTGATAAAACAATCAATCGATTAATCTCGAAAGAAGCTACAACTGTTAATGAAAATGCAAATAAAGACAGCGGAGTTTTTGCGACGAGACGTGATTTGACGGCTGGTGTTACAGGTAAAGCAATTGGTTTACAAATGCTTCCAGAACATGTTTCAAACGCGCATCAAAAGGGTGAAATTCATTTCCATGACTTGGATTATAGCCCTTATGAACCAATGACTAACTGTTGCTTGATTGATTTCAAAGGAATGCTGAAAGAAGGTTTCTTGATGGGGAATGCGAATATCGAAAGCCCTAAATCAATTCAAACAGCAGCAGCACAAATGGCGCAAATTATTGCAAACGTTGCATCAAACCAATATGGTGGCTGCTCAGCCGACCGTATTGACGAGCTCCTTGCGCCTTATGCAAAAAAGAATTACGAAAAACATCTTAAAGATGCCAAAAAATGGATTGAAGACAGCGACAAACAAGAACAATATGCTCGGGAAAAGACGCGTAAAGATATCTATGACGCAATGCAATCGCTTGAATATGAAGTTAATACGCTTTTTACCTCAAATGGTCAAACGCCGTTTGTGACTTTCGGTTTTGGACTTGGTCGAACTGATCTTGAGCGCGAAATTCAAAAAGCTATTTTAAAGATTCGTATTAAAGGTTTGGGTGCATCGCATCGAACAGCGATTTTTCCAAAGCTGGTATTTACGCTTAAGCGTGGTGTGAATCTTTATTCTGAAGATCCGAACTATGATATCAAGCAGCTCGCCTTGGAATGTGCAACAAAACGGATGTATCCGGATGTGCTTTCTTATGACAAGATTATTGAATTAACTGGTTCATTTAAGGTTCCAATGGGTTGTCGTTCTTTCCTTCAAGGTTGGAAAGACGAAAACGGTGAAGAAGTAAACTCTGGCCGAATGAATTTAGGTGTGGTTACTTTAAACTTGCCGCGAATTGCAATTGAATCTGGTGGTAATTTCGAAAAATTCTGGAGAATTTTTGATGAACGCGCCAAAATTGTTAAAGACGCGCTAGTTTTTCGAGTTAATCGTACTAAAGAAGCTCTCCCTACTAATGCACCAATTTTGTATCAGTACGGAGCCTTCGGTAAACGTTTATCTCCAGAAGATTCGGTTGATGAAGCTTTTAAAAATCGTCGTGCGACAGTTTCGTTTGGATATATTGGTCTTTACGAAGTTGGTACAGTTTTCTATGGCGGTTCATGGGAAAATAATCCAGAGGCTAAAGAATTTACAATTTCTATCGTTCGAAAGATGAAAGAACTCTGTGAAGACTGGTCGAATGAATTTGGCTATCACTTCAGTGTTTATTCAACTCCGAGCGAAAGCTTAACTGACCGTTTTTGTCGCTTGGATAAAGAGAAATTCGGTGTAATTGAGAATATTACAGATAAAGAGTATTATACAAACTCTTTCCACTATGATGTTCGAAAAAATCCAACTCCTTTCGAAAAACTTGATTTTGAAAAAGATTACGTTAAGGCTGGTGCGACAGGCGGATTTATTCATTATTGTGAATATCCAGTTTTGCAACAAAATCCGAAAGCGCTTGAAGCTGTTTGGGATTATGCTTATGACCGGGTTGGTTATTTGGGAACAAATACACCAATTGATAGATGTTACAAGTGTGGTTTTGAAGGTGATTTTGAGCCTACTGAAAAAGGTTTCAAATGTCCAAATTGCGGAAACGCCGATCCAAGAACTTGTGATGTAGTAAAACGAACTTGTGGTTATTTGGGAAATCCTCAGGCTCGACCAATGGTTAAAGGTCGCCATAAGGAAATCTCTGCACGAGTTAAACATATGAACGGTTCGACAATTTAAAATTTTTCTAAGTAAATATTATTTGGGCGCTAGGTTATCTGGCGCTTTTTTAAATGAAAAATAAAAAAGCCCAAAAGGGCTTATTAAACTGTTAATGTTCGATTTCGCTCAAGAATTTTAGATTTGATAGAATTCAGATTTTCTTGATCTTTTTTAATGACAATTATTTGAGGTTCGTTATAGATATTAAATCCGTTCGAAATACTGTGAGATATCCCGTCGATATATAAAACAACATAATCGAACCGATTCCCGCTAAGTGCAGCCTTAATCTTGTCGCGGGCTTGCTGGATGTTGTCGATTTCGTTGAAAATCTCAGATTTATCACCAAAATCATTAAGAAGCTTTTTCTGAATTAGACTTGAACTACCTTTTCGCATGTTATTTCTAATTACGAAAATATTTAACTTTCGCA
Organism: Candidatus Nanogingivalaceae bacterium; assembly: GCA_015257795.3. Lineage (NCBI taxonomy): Bacteria > Candidatus Saccharimonadota > Candidatus Nanosyncoccalia > Candidatus Nanogingivales > Candidatus Nanogingivalaceae > Candidatus Nanogingivalaceae bacterium. The sequence goes on along the minus strand of CP072208.2, from coordinate 346,442 downwards.
TTTCGGTAATATCTTCATTAGTGAAAATTTTCTGAGTTTCAAAAGTTGAATCTTGAATATTCGTCAATTCTTCGTTTTCTTTTTCTAAGTTATTTATTCTTTCAGCTAAAGCGGTATTTTTTTGTTGAAGATCTTCGATGAGTGCTCCGGACTTTTTAGATGCTTCATTCGTAGCATTTTCTTGGATTATTTTTGCGTAAGTTTCAAGCAATTTCTCGGGATCTCCAACGATTTTTTGTAAAGAATCTAGAGTATCATTGAGCTCGCGAATTTCAGTTTCTTGATATTTTGTAGTTGCTAAAAGCTTACGATTATCTTCTTCTAGATTATTTTTTTCTTGCCGTAATTTAGAAATGGTTAGATTTTTTTGACCGATATCTCGGTTCCTATTCTTAACTGTTTCTTTCAGGTTATTGACCATTTTGATGCATTTGGCTTCATTCTTGGCCTCGTTTTTTGTAGCCGACCTTCGCTTTCGGCGCTTAGTTTTAGGGCTAATATTTTTACGGCGGGGCTTTATACCAAATCGAATCATTAAAGTGTGTATTTTCGAAATAATATTATCCGGGAGTAAAACGCCAGTTTTTATAGAATTTTCTAGAGCTTTGATCGTGTCATCTCCAAATATTTTCTTAAAATTGGGGATTTCTTGGATTTTCTCTAGAATATCTTTAATTTCCTGAATTTCTTCTGCAGTTAATTTTTTATTGCTCTTTCTCATATCAGAGCCTCCTTTTAAAGAATTTCGAAAAATAGTTAAAGTTAGAACAACTTTTTAAAGAACTATCAATCGATTAAAAGAAATTTTAACATATTTTAGGTGTTAAGTCAATATTAAATAAGCCTTGAAGGAATGCTTTTAAAGTGATAAAATTGTTAATGAAAAAACAGATTTTGAAAGGAGAAGGAATGGCTAAATTAGTTTTTGCTCGACACGGTGAAAGTGAATGGAATAAGGCAAATCTTTTTACTGGTTGGGCTGATGTTGATTTAAGCGAAAAAGGCGTTCAGCAGGCCATTGATGCTGGAAAATTAATTAAAGATGCTGGGATTGAATTTGATGTTGCTTTTACATCGGTTTTGAAGCGTGCTATTAAAACAACTAATTTGGCGCTAGAGTATTCGGATCAGCTATGGGTTCCAGTTCAAAAATCTTGGCGTTTGAATGAGCGACATTATGGTGGCTTGACTGGTAAAAACAAAGCCGAAGCAGCTGAAAAATATGGTGATGAGCAAGTTCATATTTGGCGTCGTTCATATGATACTTTACCTCCAGAAATGCCACGAGATGATGAATATTCTGCACATAATGATCGTCGATATGCCTTGTTGGATGATTCAGTTATTCCGGATGCTGAAAACTTAAAAGTAACTTTGGAGCGAGCTCTACCGTTTTGGGAAGATCAAATTGCACCAGCTTTGAAAAGTGGTAAAAATGTATTTGTTGGCGCTCACGGAAACTCGATTCGTGCGCTTGTGAAACATATCAAAGGTTTGAGTGATGACGAAATTATGGGCGTCGAAATCCCTAATTTCCCGCCATTAGTGTTTGAATTTGACGAAAACTTAAAAGTTTTGAAAGAATACTCGCTAGGTGAATAAAAATAAAATAGAGCGTTGAGTCGCTCTATTTTTACTGGTAAATAATCATTGAGTCGCCGTAAGACAAAAACTTATATTCGCCATTTTGGATCGCGTGGCTATAAGCGTTTTTAAGGTTTTCCCAACCGGCAAACGCACTTGCAAGCATTAAGACTGTTGATTTTGGCGCATGGAAGTTTGTAATTAAACCTTGAATTGTTTTAAATTCGTAGCCTGGAAAAATAAAGATATCAGCTTCACCAGATAAATCACCATTTTGGTTTTTTGAAACCTTACTTAAATTTTCACGATTGCCAGAATTTCCATTTAAGCTTTTTTCGAAAATTGCGTTATGGGCATATTCTAGTGTTCGGGCAACGGTTGTACCGAGTGCGAAAACTCGACCACCGTTTTGATGTGTTTTTCGAATTTCTTCGGCTGTTTCGGCCGGAATTTCGAAATATTCTTGATGCATTTTATGTTCTTCGATTTTTTCAACACGAATCGGCATGAAAGTTCCAAGCCCAACGTGAAGGGTTAAATATTTAATTTCCACACCTTTTTTGCGTAAAGAATCGAGAATTTCTTCTGTCATATTTAAACTAGCGGTTGGAGCAGCAACAGAACCTTTTTCTTCCGCAAAAACTGTTTGGTAACGTTCGATGTCGAGCGGAGTTGCATCTCGGCGCATATATGGCGGAAGCGGAACTGTGCCGAAATTTTCGCAAAGTTCGCGTAAATCAGCTTTCGAACTTACAATCGCAATGCCGTCGCCAAGAATTTCTTCTACAACAATTTCAGCTTTAGAATTTTGATTTTGATTTTTTTCTTCAGGCGAAGAGTTTTTGACAAAAAGTTTGTTGCCAGCTTTAAGTTTTCCACGATACATTACTTTGTGTTTATGCCAGTCATTATCAAAACTGTGGCGCTCCAAAATAACTAGTTCACGCTCGGCGCCATTTTCTTTTGTTGCAAAAAGGCGTGCTTTAATAACCTTGGTGTCGTTTAAAATTAACAAATCGCCTTTTTCGAAAAAATCTGCAATATTTTTATAGAAGCTATCTGTCATTGCGCCATTTTTTCGATTTAAAGCTAACAATCTTGAAGTTCCGCGAATTTTTGGCGGATGTGCCGCAATTCGGTCTTCGGGCAATTCATAAGTATAATCTTTAAGTTCCATTTTTATATTTTAACACTTTTCGAAAAGGTATTCAATTGTGGGGCTTTTTTTTTGCGGTTTTCGTGCTAAAATGGTTACATAATGAATGAAGATATTGTTTCAATTAAAGACTTTGAGCTATCGTTTGGTGGCAAGAAAATAATTCATGGACTAAATTTCAGCGTTAAAAGAGGTGAAATTTTTGGTTTTTTGGGTTCAAACGGTAGTGGAAAAACAACAACAATTAGAGCATTGCTGGGAATTTATCAAGCAGACTCGGGCGAGCTTTTAATTAATGGGAAGAAATTTTCACCGGAAAGAACTGGTTTGATTGGTTATTTGCCAGAAGAGCGCGGACTTTACCGAAAAGAAAAAGTTATTGACGTAATGCAATATTTTGGTCAGCTTAAAGGGCTTTCGAAAAAAGAAGCACGGGATTTTTCGCAGGATTTTTTAAAGCGCGTTGGGCTTGAAGATAAGGCGCGGTTGAATATTGATAAGCTTTCGGGTGGTCAACAACAAAAAATTCAGCTTGGAATTACGATTATGGGAAAGCCGGACTTGCTCATTTTAGATGAGCCAACAAAAGGTTTTGACCCTGTAAATCGCGAGTTATTGATGGAGATTATTAAGGAAGAAAACGCTCGCGGAGCAACGATTATTATGGTGACGCATCAGATGGAAGAAGTTGAAAAGATTTGTAATCGTGCTTTGCTACTAAAAAATGGCAAAACGAAGGCTTATGGTACGGTTGATGAAATTCGAAATCAGTTCGGTAAGCAACGAATTATTCTTGAGTTTGTTGGTGAATTGCCAAAAAGCGATAAATTCGAAATAATTAAAAAAGAAACAAATTACGCTGAATTGTCGCCAAAAGTAGATTCGCAAGAAATTCTAAAAGAGCTAATCTCGAAAGATTTGCGAATTCTAAACTTTAAAGTTCAAAAATCAACTTTGAATGAAATTTTCTTGGAAATTTATGGTAAAGAAGGCGAGGAAAAAAATGTATAATCTAGGAACGGTTTTAAAATTTGAAGTTTTTCGAGCGTTAAAAAAGCCAACTTTTTGGGCTGCAATTTTTGCAATACCTTTGATTTATGGCGTAATATTTGGTTTTAGTGCAATTTCAAGTGCTCAAACTCGCGAAAATCAAGAAAAACTCGCAAAAGAAACTTTTTCATTTGATATTCAAGATGAGAGTTCAATGATTTCGAAAGATGTTATTACTGGAATGAAAGGTAATGTTTCGAAAAATAAAGCAGCTTCAATTGCGAAAGTTAAAGATCAAAAAATCGATGCGTTTTATTTTATTCCAAAAGATTTGACTCATGAAAAAGTTGAGATTTACGCCAAGAATGTAAATATAAATGAAAATGCTAAATACAGTGCCGTTTTAAAGAGTATTTTAAAGAATTCAAGCGCGAAAGCTACGAGCGCAAATCAGTTAGTTTTAATCAATGAAACCTATAAAACCGAACAAACTATCTTTAAAAATGGCCAAAAATATGAGCAGATTTATGAAATGATTGCTCCAGGAATTTTCTTGTTCGTTTTCTATTTTATTACAGTTTTTCTCTCAAATCGAATGCTTACAAGCACAACCGAAGAAAAAGAAAACCGCGTAACGGAGATAATTCTAACAAGTATTTCTGCACGAACACTTATTTTGGGTAAAATAATTTCAATCATAGTTTTAGGAATTGTTCAAATTTTGACTTTACTCTTAACTGGAGTTGTGATGCTGTTTTTGATTTCGAATGTAGGAGATTTTGCGAAAAATATCAATTTACCAGATTTATCAACAATTCTTCCAAATATAAGGTGGGAATTTAGTACAATTGCAATTTCGGCGATAATTTTAATTGCCGGATTTATGATGGTGACGGGATTTATTGTTGCATTGGGCGCAATGATGCCAACGGCACAAGAAGCCTCAAACTATTTTGGAATGATTATAATGACTCTAATGGCGCCGCTTTTTGTTCTTCCTTCATTCTTTGTGAACGAACCAAATGAGATTGTAATCTTTTTGAGTTATTTTCCTCTAACTTCGCCGATCTCTTTGTTGCTTCGAAATATGCTTGGAACTTTAAGTTTTTCCGAAGCATTAGTTGGAATTTTATTACTAATTGTCTTTGCGATTGTTGCGATTTGGCTAGCTGTGCGAATTTTCCGTTTTGGCACAATTGCATACGGGTCAAAAATAAACCTAAAAAGTATTTTTTCGAAAAAGAAAATCGCTTAAATTAGCTTAAAAATTAACAAGAGCTGTTCGAAAAAGAACGGCTCTTGACTTTTATTGTAAAAAGTTGTATAGTTTAAAAGATTTTCAAAATCGAAATTTTTTTGGAGGTGGAACATTATGAAATTGAGCGAGGATGTTTTAAGAAAGATATTTGAAAAGTCTTTCGATGATAAAGTTGAAAAAATTTACAGTGATAGATCTTTTATATGCTTTATTGGTAAAAAAAATTCCATGAACTATAATCCTCTAGATGGATGTATAATTTTTAGCGGAAGGAACTGGGGCAGAATTGGAACTATTTTTTTGTGTAATGGATCTGACATGTTTTTCGAAACTAATCCATTAAGCCCTATTGGCTGCTATGTTGCACTTTTTCTGTCTGAACTCAAAAGATCCATAGAATCGAACAAAAGAAGAACTCGCCGTAAATTTATTGCAAGATAACTTATTATCTTGATTAGCCTCATTTTGGGGCTTTTCTTTTTTTCGAAAAAATAAATTTTCAGGAATTTTTAAGTAAAGCATGATAAAATAATTACATATGAGAATTTTGATTGTTGAAGATGAACGAAAAATTGCTCGAGCACTCGGGCGAGCTTTAAAAAATGAAAAATATGCCGTGGATATTTCATACGATGGTACAGATGCTTATGCGATGGCTGGAATGATCGACTATGATTTATTAATTCTTGATCGAATGATTCCCGGTGATTACGATGGTTTGAGCCTAACTAAAAAACTTCGAGAAGAAGGAAAAAATGTGCCAATTTTGCTTTTAACCGCACTTGGAGCAACTCAAGATAAAACAGAAGGTTTAGATGGTGGCGCGGATGATTATTTAACAAAACCATTTGCGCTCGATGAGCTTCTTGCACGCGTGCGTGCGCTTTTACGTCGGCCTCAAACGTCAGTGGAAACGGTTTTAAGAGTGGCTGATTTATCGCTAGATTTAAATACACATGAAGTTCTTCGAAATAATCAAAAAATCGAACTCACAAATAAAGAATTTTCGCTTTTAGGATATCTTGTTCGAAACGCTGGTCGACCAGTTTCGAAAGAGCAAATTATCGCCCACGTTTGGGACTATGATGCTGATATTTTGCCAAATAATATTGAAGTTTATATTAGCTATTTGCGCGAAAAGGTTGATAAGCCGTTTAAGGATAAATTAATTAAAACAGTTCGTGGCTTAGGGTATAAAATCGATGAAGAATAAAAACAGTAATTTTTTACGATTTGGCGGTGATATTTTTCGAAGTGCGCATTTTAGTCTTTCGATGCTATATTTTTTGATTTTATTAGCGATTGTTGGTATTTTTAATATAGTTATTTTTTATTCGATAAATACGAACAATATGGAAATCTCTACACCATCGGTAGAGATGGGAGCTTTTAAAGAGGAAGATAAAGACTCATACGGTAGCGATGAGTTTAGAACGAGAATAATTACCGCACGAAACAAGCGGGCTAGCGAACAAATAACGGAAGCTATTCTAATTCTAGATTTTTCAATTTTGCTCGCCGGTGGAGTTGGCAGTTTTTGGCTTGCGCATCGCGCTCTAGAGCCACTCGAACAAGCCCACAAGTTACAGTCTGAGTTTGTTTCAAATGCGAGTCATGAAATCAGAACGCCACTTGCCGCATTACAACTCGAAACAGAAATGATTTTAAAAGATAAAAACGCGTCTAAAGAGGAACTTTGTGAAGTTTTAGAGAGCAACTTAGAAGAAGCTAAAAGCTTGACCGCAATGGTGAATATGTTGTTGAAGCTTTCGAAAATTGATGAAGAAATTCCACTTTCAGCAACAAATTTAAATGAAGTTGTAAAGGCAAGAATCGCAAAATTTCCAGATGCGGATAAAAGAATTAAATTTGAAGGTGGAAAAGATTTTATTATACAAAACAACGAAACCGTAATAGATGAGATGGCGACAATTTTAATTGATAATGCTTTAAAATATAATGTTTCGAAAGACCCTGTTGAAGTTAAGATTTTTCGGCAAAATCGACAAGCTATTTTGGAGATTTCGAATTTTTCGAATGAGATTTCACAAGATGAATTAAATCGGTTTTTTGATCGATTTTATCGATGTGATAAAGTGCGTAGCTGTAATAATCGAACCGAAGGTTATGGCTTAGGGCTGGCAATTGCAAAGAAGCTAGCCGATAAAACACACAGTAATATTAGTGTGAAAAATGAGCGAATTCCTAAGACTAAAAAATTTAAAACAACTTTTGCAGTTGCTATGCGATTTTCGAAATAAGATTTTAATATAAAACCCTTGCTTTTTAGAGACAAATGTGCTAAAATTATGGGTGAACTTTATTTACGTAAATGTAAAACTTGGCTATGCGAGGGTCGTAACAGGGAAAACCCGCTTTCGAAACCACGCGAACGCCAAGCTTTAATCGTGGAAAGTTTACTAATATTAAATTAATGGGAGCATAAGTGAAATGAAAACACTTCTCGGTACCAAAATTGGTATGACCCAAATCATCGGTGAAGACGGCGTTGTTACACCAATTACGCTCGTTCAAGCTGGCCCTGTAACTGTGACTCAGGTTAAAACCGTTGAAACAGACGGCTACAACGCAGTTCAAGTGGCATTTGGTGAGGGTAAGAACCTGAGCAAGGCCGTGGCTGGACATGTAAAACCAGCAGAGGTAACTCCGAAGCATCTTCGTGAGTTCCGCGTTGACGAAATCCCTGCGGATGTAAAAGTTGGCGCTAAAATTAATGTTGAAGCTTTCGAGCTTGGAGACATTGTTAATGTAACTGGAACAAGCAAAGGTAAAGGTTTTGCTGGAACGGTTAAGCGACACAACTTTAACACAAGCAAGAGCTCACACGGTGGAAACGGAAACGTGCGTCGTGTTGGTTCAATCGGATCAATGTATCCACAAAAAGTCTTTAAAGGTAAAAGAATGCCTGGACGAATGGGACACGATAAAGTTACTGTTAAAAATCTAACAGTTGCCTATATCGATGTAGAGAATAATTTAATTGGGCTAAAAGGTGCTGTTCCAGGACCAAAGAAAGGTCTTGTTAGCATTGGAGGTAAAGCATAATGGCTGAAAAAACAACTCTTCCAAAAAGCGTTTTTGCAGTTGAAGTTCGAAATCACGAACTCTTGAAGCTTGCCTATGACGCTTATCTTGCTAATAACCGCTTAGCAAGCGCTACAACAAAACAACGCGGTGAAGTTCGCGGTGGTGGTAAAAAACCATGGCGACAAAAAGGAACTGGTCGCGCACGATTTGGATCAATTCGAAACCCAATCTGGCGAGGCGGTGGTATTGTTTTTGGACCACGTGGTAATGAAAACTATACTAAGAAAATTTCAAAAACTTCAAAACGAGTTGCTCTTCGACAAGCTTTGACAGTTAAAGCTGATAAAGTTCTTGTTGCAGATATCAAAACAACTGGTAAAACTGCTGAAGTTGCAAAATTCTTGAAAGAGAATAATTTGAATCGACGAGTTCTTATCGTTGCTGAAAAAACAGACGAATTAATTCGTGCAACAAATAATATTAGTGAAGCTTTGCTTGTTTCACCAATGTATCTAAATGTGTTCGACATTTTGAACGCTGATCACATTGTTATTGCACCAAAAGCAATTGAAACAATCGAAAACTGGTTAGGAGGAGAAAAATAATGGCGATCAAACCTATTACTCCACGAGCAACCGAGAAAGCTTATGCTCTTTCTACAACAAAAAATGTTTACGTATTTAATGTACCGCTAACTTTGAATAAAAATCAAATCAAAGAAGCGATTGAAAAAGAGTTTGAAGTAACTGTAACTGGCGTTCGAACTGTTGTTCAAGCTGGTAAAGTTAAACGAATCAACAAATCTCGAAATCCAAAACGATACGTTGCTGGTTCAACAACTCAAAAAGATATCAAGAAAGCTTACGTGACTGTAAAAGAAGGTGATAAAATTGCAATCTTTGAAAGCGCTGAAGCTGAAACTGCTGAGGAGAAGAAGTAATGGCTATTAAGAAATATAATCCTACGACTCCTGCTCGACGCGGTATGACGACTGAAGACTATAGCGAAATCACAACTCGAAAACCGCTAAAAAGTCTTTTGAAAGCGAAAAAGCAAAATGCTGGACGCAACAACTCTGGTCGAATTACAGTTCGACACCGAGGTGGTGGTGTTAAGCGACATTACCGAATCTTAACTCACAAATTGCCAACAGGTTTGACTTTAACAGTTCGAGAAATCGAATATGATCCAAACCGAAGCGCGCGAATTGCTCGAGTTCAAGATCAAAATGGTAAATTCTACTATGTATTGGCTGATACATCAATGTTCCAAGGAAAAGTTTTCCAAACTGGTAAAAAAGACATTGAAATTGAAGCCTCAAACCGAATGCCACTTTCAGAAATTCCTGTTGGTTCATTGATTTATGCAATTGAAATCACACCAGGAAAAGGTGCACAAATGGTTCGTTCAGCTGGTGCAAAAGCTCAGTTAATGGCTAAAGAAGGTGATTACGCACAGGTTAAGTTACCTTCAGGCGAAGTTCGAAAATTCCGATTGGAAGCAGAGGCAACTCTTGGAACAGTTGGAAATATTCAACACCAAAATATTAAACTTGGTTCTGCTGGTCGCAAACGCCGCAAGGGTATTCGTCCAACAGTTCGTGGTGTTGTTATGAATGCCGTAGATCACCCACACGGTGGTGGTGATGGTGGACGACACGGAATTGGTCGTTCAACTCCACGCACACCTTGGGGTCAACCAACTCTCGGTTACAAAACTCGCCGACGTAAGAGTACTAATAAATTTATCGTGAAGAGTCGTCACGAAGCTAAGAGGAGAAAATAAATGAGTCGTTCATTGAAAAAAGGTCCGTTTATCGACTTCAAGCTTGCTAAAAAAGTAGCGGCTCTTGGAGCTGATGACCGAACAGTGATTAAAACTTGGGCTCGCTCAAGCACAATTACACCAGAAATGGTTGGTCGAACTATCGCTGTTCACAATGGTCGATTGCATATTCCTGTTTATATTTCAGAGAATATGGTTGGACATAAACTTGGTGAATTTGCGCCAACACGTAAATTCCGAAAACACGGTGGAAAGGATAAGAAATAATGGCTAATGTAACAACTCGTGCCTACATCAAAGGTATTGGTCAGGCTCCACGAAAAGTTTCAATCGTGGCAAGTCTTGTTCGGGGTCGAACTGTTGCTGATGCTCTAGTTATCCTTGATCACACACCACGCCGAAGCGCTTTAGCTGTTAAAAAAGCTATTCAATCGGCTGCAGCTAACGCTAAAAACAACGATAATGCTGATCCAAAAACTCTTGTAATCACAACTTTGTCGGTTACAGCTGGTTCACGACTAAAGCGATTTAAACCTCATATGCGAGGAATGGCGCTTCCTTTCCAAAAGAAAACTTCAAACATTTTAGTAGAAGTTTCTGGCGTTGTTAAAGAGAAAAAAGCTCCAGCTAAAAAAGCTGAAGTTAAGAAAACTACTGCAAAAGCAGAGAAAGAGAGCAAATAATGGGTCAAAAAGTTAATCCAATTAGCTTCCGTTTGCAAGCTCATAAAAACTGGGATTCACGATGGTTTGCTCAGAAAAAAGATTTTGCAAAATTCTTGATTGAAGATGACAAAATCCGAAAAACTATCGAAAAACGATTTGAAAGCCGACCAACTATCGACCGAATCGAAATCGAACGAACAGAAAACCTTATCACCGTTTCAATTCATACTGCAAAAGCAGGTGTTGTGATTGGACGTGGTGGTGCTGGCGTTCAAGAACTAAAAGCTCAACTTGAAAAAATGGTTAGCTTGCCGGTTCGAATTAATATTGAAGAGGTTCGACGACCAGAACTTTCAGCTAAATTAGTTGCTGAAAATATTGCTCGTCAACTTGAACGTCGAATTAACTTCCGTCGAGCCGTAAAAATGGCTTTACAAAATACAATGCAAGCTGGTGCGAAAGGTGTTCGTATTGAGGTTGCTGGACGTTTGAATGGTGCTGAAATGAGCCGTCGCGAGAAATTCTCAGAAGGTTCTGTGCCTCTACATACAATCCGTGCAGACATCAATTATCACGGCGCACGATCAAAAACCCCAGCTGGTATTATCGGTGTAAAAGTTTGGATTAATAAAGGTGAAAGGAATATTAAGTAATGGCTATTTTGTTACCAAAGAAAACCGCTCACCGAAAAGTTCGAAAAGGTAAAAACCCAGGCCGAGCAACTCGTGGAAACACTGTTGCTTTCGGTGACTACGGTCTAATGAGCCTTGAAAATGAGCGAATCAATTCACGACAAATTGAATCAGCTCGAACAGCTATGACTCGTTACATTAAACGTGGCGGTCAAGTTTGGATTCGAATTTTCCCACATACACCAGTTACTCGAAAACCACAAGACGTGAAAATGGGTAGCGGTAAGGGAAATCCAGAATTCTTTGTGGCAAAAGTTAAAGCTGGAACTGTCATGTTTGAAATGAATGGTGTTTCAGAAGAAGTTGCTCGCGAAGCTATGCGACTTGCTGGCCACAAACTTCCAGTAAAAGTTAAATTCGTAAAGAAAGGTGAAATCTAATATGGCGACTACATTGACAGGTGTTGTTTCGAGCGCTAAGGCCGACAAAACTATCACCGTAACAGTTCATAGCCGTGAAACACACCCAATTTACGGCAAACAATATACTGTAACTCGAAAATACACTGCTCATGATGAAAACAATGAAGCTGGTGAAGGCGACAAAGTTGTTATCAAAGAAGTTCGACCAATTTCGAAAACTAAAAGTTTTGCTTTAGTTGAAATTGTTGAAAAAGCCCGAGGTTCAGTAGAATTGAAAGAGGAGGCATAATGATTCAACAAGAAAGCCGACTTAAAGTAACAGATAACAGTGGTGCAAAAGAAATCCTTTGTATTCGTGTTCTTGGTGGTTCAAAACGCCGCTACGCACGAGTTGGCGATATTATCGTTGCTACTGTTAAAGACGCTAACCCAACTGGTAACGTTAAGAAAAAATCAGTTGTGAAGGCTGTTGTTGTGCGAACTCGCGACCAGATTCGTCGAAAAGATGGTTCAACTATTTGTTTTGACGATAATGCTGCAGTTATTATCGCTGACGACAAAACTCCAAAAGCAACTCGTGTATTTGGTCCAGTGCCACGCGAGCTTCGCGATTTGGGATATAACAAAATTATCAGCTTAGCTCCGGAGGTGCTCTAATATGGCGTTAAATGGAATTGTAAAAGGTGATAATGTTGTAATTATCAGTGGAAAAGATAAAGGTTTGACAGGTGAAGTTGTTAAAGTTCTACCAAAGAAAAACGCCGTTCTAGTTGAAGGTGTTGGTAAAAAACACCGTCACATTAAACCAAACCAATTTAATCCACGTGGTGGAGTAAAAGACATTCATGTTCCAACTCCAGTTCACAAAGTTAAAAAAGTAGAAGCTAAAAGCGCTAAATCAAGCAAAAAAGGAGATAAATAATGGCTAAAACTACTGTTTATGTTCCTCGCTTGAAAACTCTTTACAAAGACACTATTGTTAAAGAACTCGAAAGCGAACTAGAGCTAACAAATATCCACCAAGTTCCAAAGCTTGAAAAAATCGTTGTTAGCGTAGGAACAGGAAAAAAGAAAGAAGACAAACGTTTTCAAGAAGCTGTAAAAAATACAGTTACAAAAATTACTGGTCAAACACCAGTAGCACGTTTGCCTAAAAAATCAATTGCTACTTTCAAAATTCGTGGTGGAATGGGTGCTCCAATTGGTTATAGTGTAACTTTGCGCGGTGATCGAATGTATGAATTCCTTGACCGTCTTGTAAATGTTGCATTACCTCGTGTTCGAGACTTCCATGGAGTTGGTGCAAAAGGTTTCGACAAAGGTGGAAACTATAACTTGGGAATTTTAGAACAATCAATTTTCCCAGAATTGACTTTCGAAGAAACACAAATTCTTCACGGACTTCAAGTTACTTTCGTAATTAAAAACGAAGGTGAAGCTCACAGTCGAGCACTACTTGAAAAATTCGGTATTCCATTTGAAAAGAAAGGAAAAGCGTAATGGCTAAAAAATCAATGATTGCAAAAGACTTGAAGCGCAAAAAAATGATTGAAAAATATGCTGCAAAACGCGCCGAATTGAAAGCTGCTGGTGACCAAGAAGGTCTTCAAAAGCTTCCACGCAACTCAAGTCCTACACGACTTAAGAACCGCGACAATTTTGATGGTCGACCACGCGGTTATATGCGACGATTTGGTATGAGCCGAATCACTTTCCGCATTAAAGCTTCAAAGGGTGAAATCCCAGGCGTAACGAAAAGTAGTTGGTAGAAGGAAGGAGAAAATATGTCATTACAATCAACTGACCCTATTGCCGACCTTCTAACTCGCATTCGAAATGCAGCAATGGTTGGCAAAAATGAAATTCGCGTTCCTTCAAGTAAATTGAAAGAAGTAGTAGCGAAAGAGCTTGCTAAAGCTAATTATATTGAATCTGTTAAAGTTGAGTCAGCAAAACCTCGCGATATCTTGGTAGTAAAAATTGCTAAAGATGGCGAAGCTGCTCGCTTTAATGAACTTACTCGAATGAGTAAACCAGGACGCCGAATGTACGTAGGTGTAGAAGAAATCCCACGAATTAAAAGTGGTCGTGGAATGGTTCTACTTTCAACTTCAAAAGGTGTAATGAATGGTTTTGAGGCTAAAAAACAACGACTTGGTGGCGAATTGCTACTTAAAGTTTGGTAGTTTAATCCTTAAGGCTAAATTAAAAAGACAAGTCTTCTAATGAGGGCTTGTCTTTTTTAGTAGGGTTTATTTTACTACTTGGATATGTTATAATAATATTAATGTTTGATTCGTTTTTGCATAAAAATATGAGAGTGCCTTATCGACTTCACGCTACAAAAATGCGTAGTTCGGATAACCCTGAAGCTGTGGTGGTTTTTATTCATGGAATTGCAAGCAATGCTGCAATGTGGAAGAAAGCTGAAAGTGAAATTGAAGGTGAATTTGACATTTACGCCGTTGATTTGATCGGTCATGGAAAATCACCAAAACCAAAATGGTTGGGCGCACAAAGTCTTGCCGTGCAAGCCCGGGCAGTTCGTAGGATGGTTTTTGTAATGAAAAAATATAAAAAACCTCTATTTTTAGTAGGCCATTCAATGGGGTCTTTAGTTGCTGCTGAATTTTCAAAAATGTACCCAAATCTCGTAGATAAGATATTTCTACTTTCGCCGCCAATATATTCACCAGAAGAAGCTCGTGAATCGGTTCAAGAATTTATCCTTAAAAAGAGTTATCAAAAAATTGTTTCAGATCCAAAGGAATCTATTAAATTTGTAAATACCGCAATTGGAATGGGTGTAGCAGATGTTGAAAAATTTGATTCGCAAGAACAGTTTCGTCCAGTTCGAAGGTCTTTAAAAGAAGCTATTATCCAACAAGATACTTTCACTGTTCTTTCAAAAACTGAAACACCAACGAAAATTATTTATGGAGCTTTCGATCCTGTTGTGATTGGTAGAAATATTCGAAAGTTAGGTAGGATAAACGATAAAATTAAAGTTTCGCGAGTTTTAAGCGCACACGATCCAACAAAATCAATGATTTCACAAATTTCGAAAGATATTAATAAGTCTTTAAAGGAGCAAAAATGAGTAAAAAAATTATTTTAACAGGTGATCGTCCGACTGGAAAATTACATATTGGTCATTATGTGGGGTCATTGAAAAACCGAGTAGATCTACAAAATTCAGGCGAATATGAGATGTTTGTAATGATT